>CALMWE010000182.1 GCA_937873795.1 uncultured Caryophanales bacterium | reverse complement strand
GTGGTAATAGGGGTAATAGGAAGCGCCGATGATATCGTAATCAACGCCGCGTTCTTCGACTTCGGCAAAGTAATCGTTGAATTCGTCTTTGGATCCGCCATTGGCTAAGTGAATGACGGTGTAGATGTCTTTGTTGACGCTTTTTGCAGCGGCGATGCCGGATTTCAGGACATCGCAGACAAAGTCATAACCTGTTTCGGGTTCGGACCAGTCGATCTTGCCGGTGGGGAAGAGGAGACCGTTATTGATTTCGTTACCCAGTTGGATCGCGTCCACGTGGACACCCGCGTTTTTAAATTGGTTCAGGGTGGTAATGGTAAATGTTCCGACAGCGGCGACTAATTCTTCTTTCGTGTAAGCCGCCCACTTGGTCGGTGTGGTTTGCGTATCGGGATCGGCCCAGAAGTCGGAGTAGTGGAGGTCCACCAAGACATTCATGCCGGCGTCTTTGGCGCGTGTGGCCATTTCGATAGCGCGGTCGATGTTGACATCGCCTCCGCCAAAACCTTCGCCGTATTTGTTAAACGGATTATTCCAGATACGGACACGGAAGAAATTCACGCCGTGATCGGCCATGATTTGGAAAACATCCTGTTCGACGCCGTCGGCATTGAAATAAACGCCGCCTTGTTCTTCGACTTTGAGCACCATGCTGGCGTCCACGCCCATGGCGAAGTCTTCACGGAGGCCTTCGATTTTATTGACGACGACATCGTCATATTCTTCATCGTTGGTTTTGCTTCCGAGGATGGGGGTGAAGTTCACATCATCATAGGTAAACTTCACATCCGTGGATTTTCCGCATCCGGTGAGTGAGGCAATGCTAAGTAAAGCAAGTAGGGGCAAAACTTTGAATTTCATCATTCATCCTCCTCAAGATTTCCTTGACGACGGCGGTATTCCAAGGGGGAAACGCCGAGATTTTTCTTAAATTCGCTGGAGAAGTGGAGCTGATTCTTGTAGCCGACCAGTAAGCCGATTTCTTTGACCTTGTAACCTTGCGTCTTTAATAAGAGACAGGCTTTTTCCATCCGGAAATCGGTGAGATAACGTTTGGGTGAGGTCGAGAGCTCCGAGGCGAAGATGTTGGCCAGGTAGTTGGGGGTTACACCCACGGAAGAAGCGATATCATCGATGGTAATGGCAAATTGGTAATTGTTGGCGACGAAATCTTTGGTTTCGTTGATGAGCCGTTGCTTGGAATTCAAGGGAGCTTCCGAACGTTTGGGTGACATACAAAGCAACGCATCGAAGATTTGATAGGCTAAGCCGAGACATTTAAGATCGAGGAAGCCTGAGGTTTGATACCGCTCGAAGATGTCTTCGAAGAGGCCTTTGAGGACCAGGTCATTTCGGTCTTTCACAATCGGGGTGTCTTTGGTGATTCCGGATTCTGAAAGGAACTTGCCGGAGCTGCTGCCGTTGAAACCGAGCCAGATATACGTCCAAGGGTCTTCTTTGGATGGGTAATACAAGGGTTGAACACCGGGTGGTACGTAGAAGATGTGGCCTTTTTTGAGGGCATATTTTTGGCCCGCCATCTCAAGGAAACCTTCACCGGCAACGACATAGTGGAACAGATGATAATTCTTGACGGTAAACGAAAAAACTTTATCGGGAATGCACTTTTCACGTCCGCATTCACGAAGGTTCAGTTCGATGTACTGATCAGCATGGCATAGCTGTGGATTCATGGGACTTTCTCCATCGTTAAATATTATTTAAGGGGTCGTCTTGCACTTTCAGTATAGGGTGGGCGAAATGTGTTTTCAATATATTTGTAAGGGTTTACATTAGGTTTTTATATACCGTATCATTTTTGCATATTTCTTTGTTTTCAATACCTTAGATTTTTACATAAAAAGCATAAGAGACCCCTAAAGCCATATGCGGTGAGGTGCCGAAGCCTTAGGGGTGTGAGAAACTTGATATATTTTTACTCTATTAATTAGATTTTCATATAGTTAGGAAGCGTAGGTTTCATTATCTGGTCTTGAACGCGTAGCGGATTTTTTGATGATAACGGCTTTTTGCCCGTAACACATAGTCCTTGATGGTGAAGGGAATGAACTCCGGTTCCAAGCAGATGGCTTGATACCGTTTTTCTTCTTTTCCGTTGGCCAAGACTTTGTAGGAAGGGTAGTTGTCGCTATAGACGTTCATCGCCGGATAATCGGTATAAACCCGCAATTCCCGGCCGCTTTTCTCGTCATAAAGGACGGCAAAGGGGTTATCTTCTTCGAAAACCTTGAGATTAACCAAGCGTTCTTTTTCAGCGCGAAGGTAGGTGTGGTCATAGCCGATCCAAGCGTGATCGATGAGCACGGAGTTGTTGAGGTCTTTGCCGATTTTCTTGGGCACGGAGAAGTCCAAGGTGCGGTTGACGGGTAAGACCGAATAACCCACCAATTGCTCGTTCATCGCGACGTAACGTTCGGCATCGAGTGTCAAGCGGTGGTCATGGATCGTATCTTTGAAGTCGCCGCTCAAATTGAAATAACTGTGATTGGTGATGTTGAGCAAAGTATCTTGGTTGGTGACTGCGTCATAGCTGACATGCAGATCGTTGTTCATGCGGAAGAAGGTATAGGTAACTAAGAGTTTCACTCTTCCCGGGAATCCGCCTTCGCCATCGGGGGATATGTATTTGAAAACAACCCGGGTATAAAGGGGGAAGCGGTAGACCGACATTTTGAAGTTTTGATTATGGAAGCCGTCATCGCCGGCATGCAAATTGTTGTCGTTATCGTTGACTTGGAGACGGTAAGTATTCCCATTGAGTTCGAATTTAGCACCGCCGATGCGTCCGGAAGTACGGCCGATGGTTTTGCCAAAATATTGGTTGGTTTTAAGGAATTCGGAGGGATCTTTGTATTCAAGCAGCACTTTTTCGCACTTGCCGGAACGGTCGGGGGCTACGATCTGGTAAATGGACGCACCCCAAGAGCATAACGAAACGCTCATCCCGCGCTCGTTGGTCAGGGTGATTTTTTTGACGCTCGGGTCATCGCCGAGCGTTTCAATGGTCGTCTTCATCCGAAATCCCATAGTTTTTACCCAGTCAAATCTTACCATACTTCACCAAAAATAAACTAAAAATTGATGCTATTTTTTTGTCTCAAATATGTCTTTTTCCTATATCTCATCGAACGTTTTGGTTACTCTCAATACTTATCGCCATAAATGTAAGCGGTTAACTTCGCGGCTGTTTTTGGCAAGTTGGCCGAAATTTTAAGTCTCAATAAGTTCGATGAGTTCAATATATTATCGACTGTGAGCCTCTTTTCCGTTTCAATTTTTTGCACGTGTATGATTTTTGTTGACTATTTTCTTACGAAACCTCGATAATATGAGGGTAACGAAGGGAGTTTACAAATATGAATAAAATCACGATCCGCG
>CALMWE010000181.1 GCA_937873795.1 uncultured Caryophanales bacterium | reverse complement strand
TTTCCCGACCAGAGCATATAAGGCCATCGCAGAGCGGTGGTTTTTTTCTTTTTTTAGGCTTTATCCGATTGAAAAATGAAGCGCATAAGGAATAAAATAAGGTCATTGGAGGTTTTCCCTTATGTACGAAAACTTAAAAAAGTATTTAGCTGAATTTATCGGAACGCTCGTCTTAGTGCTCTTCAGTTGCGGAACCGCCGTGTTTGTCACGACCACCGGAGTTGAACCCGCCGCGCGGATACTCATCATCGCGTTAGCCTTCGGTTTCTCCATCGTTGCCATGGCTTATGCCATCGGCCACATCAGCGGTTGCCACATCAACCCCGCCGTCTCGTTTGCGATGTTCATTCTCAAGAAATTGTCTGGCAAAGATTTGATCGGCTATGTGTGCGCCCAAATCTTAGGTGCTTTAGCCGGATCCGCCATCCTCTTAGCCATCGGAAAAATGTCGGGCAATGCCGACATCGCCGATAGCATGTTAGGTGTTTATGGCTTAGGTGCCAATGGCTTCGGCAGCTACGTTGTCGACGGCCCCTTATTCGATGTCACCGTGTTCTACGGCATCGGCCTCAGCGCGATCGGCGCTTTGATCGTTGAAGTCATCTTGACGTTCGTCTTCGTGCTCGCCATCATCGGCGTCACTTCGAGCGAAAAGACGTCCTCCATTGCCGGTATCGTCATCGGTTTAGTGTTAACCTTCGTCCACATTCTCGGCATTCCTTTAACCGGAACCTCCGTGAACCCTGCGCGTAGCTTGGCCCCGGCGTTGATTCTTGCCTTCGGTGGCGAATCCTTAGCGTTGTCCCAAGTCTGGGTCTTCATCGTTGGACCTCTCCTCGGTGCCGCTTTAGCCGCGTTTGCCGCCAAATACCTCTTCGCCGCGAAGAAATAGTCAAACCCTTTAAGACGGCCCCTTGTGGGCCGTTTTTTATTGGGTTGATATCGAATCTATCTCCGATTTGTTATACAATATTCTCAACGCGTGAATTTACCAATAAACCCGAAAGAAGGACCTTTTATGGCCGAAACCGAGCAAAAGAAAGTCAATATCTTCCGTAACAAAGCTTTTTGGAAAGGGCTTCTCGACTATTTGGTGAAGACCACCAATGGCATGGCTTTCGGATTATTTGCCACATTAATCATTGGCGTCATCATTACCCAAATCGGCTCCTTGCTCGACTTTGATGTCAACCTTTTCG
>CALMWE010000180.1 GCA_937873795.1 uncultured Caryophanales bacterium | reverse complement strand
CTTTTTTATGACTAATTTCTGAGGAAGCTATCGATCTGGGCGCGGAGTTTATCCATGCCGATACCTTTTTCGGCGGAGGTCAACAGAGGATTGATCGCCAAGGCCTCACCAAACGCCACTTTTAAGTTGGCGGGGATTTTGGCTTTTTCCGATTGGTTGAGCTTATCGACTTTGGTCATGACCAACACCATCGGAATATGGTTTTGTTTGACGAAGTCATAGAAGTCTTTGTCATCTTGGGTCGGCGCATGACGCGAATCCAAAAGATACAAGACGCCTTTAAGAAGGTTCGGGACACCGAAATAGCCTTCCATCATCTCGGAGAACTTCTCCAAGTGACCTTTGCCGGCGGCACTGTAGCCATAGCCCGGAGCGTCAACGAGGTAGAACTTACCTTCCACATCGTAGAAGTTCAGTAACCGCGTATGTCCCGGTTTGGACGAAGTAAACGCTAAGTTCCGATTGTCGCAGAGGGCGTTGAGCAACGACGATTTTCCGACGTTACTTTTACCCACGACGAGGATTTCCGGAAGCTTGGGTTGAGGGGCTAATTGGTAGGCAGGCGCGCTGATGACAAAGCGGGCCGTCTTGAAGTTAATCACTTTTCTTCTCCACGAGCGCGACGCTGATCGCGTCATCGACGGTTTTCATATAGACGATACGGAGCGATTGACGGACTTGTTCGGGGAGTTCTTGAACGGACTTTTCGTTATCCTTGGGGACGACGATGGTCTTGATGCCACTGCGTAAGGCCGCTAAGGATTTCTCACGTAAACCGCCGATCGGAAGGGCGTTTCCGCGGAGGGTGACTTCTCCCGTCATGGCGACATTGGCGTCGACCGGGCGGCCTGTTAAGCAGGAAATAATGGCGGTCGTGATGGCGACACCGGCAGACGGTCCGTCTTTGGGCACAGCGCCTTCGGGGACGTGAATATGGATGTCGTTACTTTCGAAGATTTTGGAATCGATTTGGTATTTGGAAGCGTTAGCTTGGATATAGTCGAGTGCAATGCTCGCGCTTTCTTTCATG
>CALMWE010000179.1 GCA_937873795.1 uncultured Caryophanales bacterium | reverse complement strand
CCGCAACTACATCATCGACGCCGCGTTCAGTTATGACTACGGTGCCCGTCCGGTCAAACGCTTCATCCAAAAAGAAGTCGAGACCTTATTGGGCCGTGCCATCATCAGCGGACAAGTCGATACGAAATCTTCCTACGTGGTGGACGTCGCCAACAACCAATTCATTATCCGTAAATAAGTCCACCCCACAAAAAAACTCCTGCAGGGCGACGCAGGAGTTTTCGTCTTTTCGGAGTCTACGGATTGATCATGACCACGCTATTGGGTTAAAGCCGAGAGATCCACTTGATAGGTTAGGGGTTTCGTGGATTTTATCCGAGTTAAGAACATGACCATATAAATGGGATAGTAGACGCTATTTTCGTTCACGCGAACATTGTTATTACAAAAAACAAATCCTTCTTTGATGTCCTTTGGATGAATTTTAAGAACATTCGAAAGGCCGGAATGGCGGTAATAATCTTTTCCCGATTTGATTTCCAAAGGCAAGACTTGATTTCCTTGTTCAATCAGAAAATCAACCTCGCCAACCTTTTTGGAATTCATATAAAAGAGATCGAACCCATGGCAAATCAATTCTTGAGCCACAAAAGATTCATAAAGAGAACCATGATTCACGGAAGCGTCGCCGTTGAGAACCTGCAAAGCCTCTTCCTTATATAATTGGGACGATAAGAGGCCGACATCGCATAAAAAGAGTTTGAATAACGTCCGTTCCTTGCTGGCCAATAGCGGAAAAACGGGATTATCGACGTTGTATGCGAATAATCCGACCCCACTGTCACGAAGCCATACAAAAGATTCTTCAAACTGGTAAAATCGTGCCTTTTCATTGAGGTTTTTTAAGATAAAGCGTTTGTTTGGATGATTGAGTTCGCTCGGAATAAGGCGATAAATATCCCGGATTAAAAGGCGATCTTTTTGATCGTATTGGCTGATGTCTTTTTGATAGGCAAAATCAATATCTTGATGAACTTGAGCGACCGTTGTCAGGTTTTGCGTCGTTAGGTAGTCGCTGACGGCTCGAGGAAACCCGCCAACAATCAGGTAGAGGTGGAATAACGTCATCATTTGCTGGTGAACGATGGTATCGACAGGGGTACGATTCTTATAACATTGTTCAAGATGTTCCAAAATTTCAGACTTGACTCCATTGGCAAGGGCAAATTCTTCAAAATCCATCGGATACATCGTCAACGATCGGAGTGATCCGGCCGGAATGGAACGGATATTTTTTAATGCGACGCCTAATAAAGAGCCGCTGACCACAAAACGATAGGATCCGTCTTCAACCAAGAATTTTAAGGGAGTCACAGCGTCTTTTGCCGCTTGAATTTCGTCGATGAAAAAAATGGTTTTCCCTTGTTGAAGCTCAACATTCCCGG
>CALMWE010000178.1 GCA_937873795.1 uncultured Caryophanales bacterium | reverse complement strand
CATAAAAGACATCATTGATAAACTCGTCATACACACTTCAAAAGAACAGAACGAGACCTTGCTTTAACGTTTCCTTAAATGGACTGCCACCACGCTTAAAAAAAGCGGATTTTTTTGGTAATATTGGCTTGACTCTTCCGTTACGTAAGGCTTTAACATTTCCTCGAAAGGGGGAGAAACACTGTGCAAAAAATCGGAGAAATCATTGAATCAATGCCCGTTACTCATAGAACATTAAGATTCTGGGAGGAAGCGGGCCTTATTCAAAGTGTTCGTCTTGAAAATGGTTATCGTTGTTACGACGAAGATAACGTACGGAAAATCAAGCAAACCGTCATTCTTCGTCAATTAGATTTACCTATTCACGATATTGAAGCTATCTATAAGTCCGGTAATCTTGGCTATGCCCTAGATGTTTTAAAACAACACGCCGAACGGCTTCGCAAGAAAGCTCATGAATACGAAGAACTCGGCCTCGTAATTGATTACATCGCCGAACTCATCGAAAAATCCGGGACATTGGATTCAATGTTTTTAAATACCGATACAAAAACAAATGTATCCGATATAGTTGCACTCAATAAACTATCTTCTTCCCCACGAAAGGAAGAAAGCGTTATGAAAGAAGAAGCCATTTCGAGAAACGAGATTCGTATTGTCAAGTTGCCGCCTTTTCATGTTGCCGGTGCAAGTTCGGATTCCGAGACTCCTGAAGATGATTCTTGGCATGAAATCGAAAAACTTATCAAAATACACCATCTTGATCAACTCCCGGGATTTCGTATGTTTGGGTACGGTATCAATCGTCCATCGGATGGAAGATATGTATACCATCAAATGGTGGCGATTCCTAAAGACCTTGTCGTAGAGGCTCCGTGCTACAAACGCGATTTCGAAGGAGGTTTGTATGCATCTTTATCCGCAACCTTAGCCGATATCGGTGAGCGGTGGAACCAACTGCACCGAATAGTCATCGAAAGTGGCGAATACATGCCCGATAACGATACTTCCAGACCCTTGGAGTGTTTAGAAGAAATCCTTGACCTAGAAACGTTCTTCAACGAGAGCACTCCGGTGTCGCTTCGCCAATTGGAGCTCTTACTTCCCGTCAAGAGATTAACAGCGGAAGAAAAGCAAGAAAGCGAACAAGAAGTCTCAATCAAAGTAGAGATTGTTGATTTCCCTGAAACTAAATTACTTGGAAGTGAATTTGAGTATTCACCTTCCATGAATCTTGCGAAGCTTCATGTACCTTGGTATCGGCTTGCTCAAAACATGTATACCATGGGCGCCAACATGAAAGAATTCTTCGTAGACGGACAAAACACATTCCTTTTGATTTATAACGATTTAGCAAAAGGTTCTCCGTTCACGGATCCTACCAATGTTTTGAGAACCGGCAAAATCTATACTGCCGTTCAAGCCTCTGACAAAGAAACAAAACTGCCGGATAGTCTTTCCTATCGTACGATTGGACCTTCTCGGTGTTTAAA
>CALMWE010000177.1 GCA_937873795.1 uncultured Caryophanales bacterium | reverse complement strand
GGGCGAATGATAGGATTTTGCCCCGTACTTTATCTCTAAGCAAACCATAGTTCTGGTTATGGCGGTCCGGATTGAACACCAAGCAATCAAACCACAAGAGCTGAATGTAGGCTTGGGCAATACTCGGGCTTAAGTCATAGAGGATTTTAAAGACGAATTCATAGGTTTCGTTATCACCAGCGAGTGAAAACATCGGCTCAAAGTTCATCGTATCCGCGAAGTTTTTGGTTCGGATGAAACCCTCGCTGTATTCATAATGGGCCGTGGGAATGTCCAAGGCTTTGGCGAGATGATAGCAAAAGAGCTCGGAGAAGATTTCTTCTTTCTTACCGGCTTTATACATCCACCACTGACCGTCAATTTTCTTCCAGCACTTTTCGAAACTGCCGATGTTGGTTAACTCCGGGCTTCCTCCCATCGCGGGGAGTTGCCGAATCAAGCCTTTGAGGGCTAAGTCACTGAACGCCTCGTTATCAAAACGGATATCTTCATAGGTCAGTTTCGAGCCCGCGGCTTTAAACCAATAATTATCGCTCATGCAAGCGCCGTGGGCATAAAGGGCGATGTATTCGTCTTTTTTATCTTGAATGCCGAGCATCTTCAGTAACAACCGCGCATTGGGACGAGATAAATCCAAGGTTCGGCTGGCAAGAAAGGAAGCCACATCTTGGGTGCGTTTGATATAAAGGGGGCAAAGCGATGGATCGATGAAGAAAATTTTTCCATCACGAAACCGCGCGGTCACACGGTCGCCGCTCATGAGGGCACCCGTTAAGGATCGATCCCGATAAGAAAGTTTTCTTAAGGGCCGTGTTTGATTGGCTTGTTTGAGGATCTTTTCAATTTCTTTTCTTCGACGTAACAAATCGGAGAGTTCTTCTACTTTGTCCTTGGGAACATAGTGACTGACCAATTTTCCGTTTTCAGGATATTGCAAATAAAAATAAGTCAATCCTTTGATGACTTTTTTCGAGAGATAACCTTTAGGTAGAGTATCCAGTTCTTGGTAGAGTTTTTCGATATCCATGACCCCATTATACACGGGGTTAACCTATTTTTCAAGTTGTGTTTTTGGGTTAATCGAATATTATCTCTTTTTTACTCAAAAATGCCGTGAACCAACCCTTGAAAAAAATATCTCGAAAATTGAATGCCATCAGGAGAACCCACCACAGTAAAACACTGTTTCCATTGATGGTGCCAACGATTCCTTCCACTTTTTTCTATTGGGATGATTTCATGTCTATCATTTTTGGTGGCTTTAAGAAGATAGGCCGCATAAAACTCATGATCGTCAACGAGATTTTCGCAAACGCAAGAGATGAAATCCGTTTTGTGTTCCAAAAGAAATGAAGTTGGGTCTGCGAGGCTATTTTTTCTAACAAACTCTGCGGGATTCGTCAGTTTTTCATAATAAAAATCTTGGGCAAGTTGTTTTTCAAAGTCCTCGATGGTTTTAAATGTTTTAAACTTCATTTTTTTTGCCTATGCGCTTGAAACGACATGGGATATTACGTGGAGGAAACGCGGAAGTTGATTTGGCGGAGTGTCCTTTCTTCAGTCTCTCCAAATTCGGAGTAGTAAGCAAAATGACCATTGTAGTAAAGAAGAAAATCCGTGGTCGCATTCTCACCACTTTTGAAATAAGTTGCCACATCAAGAGTGTCCAAGTCTAAACGCAAAACTCCGAAATCAAGCAGTCGAGAAAAGTATGCTCCAACTGATCGATACCCGATGATATACAAATCCCCTTCAAAAAGGGTAAACCCCATAAGAGAACTGTTGTTTTTATTGTGTGAACCTTCTAAATAGGGGTTCTCGATGGAAAGAAGACGCTCCGAACTTAGTTCTTGATCGTCTTGATTCAGCGTGATCCGGCCAACATAAAAGTGTTCTGCATCATTATGGGTAGAGTAATCATATTGGAGGAATGTG
>CALMWE010000176.1 GCA_937873795.1 uncultured Caryophanales bacterium | reverse complement strand
CGCGGTTTTTTGCGCGGTTTTTATAAATGGAAATGACGTCTTCGGTATAAAGGTCGGCAAGATCATCGCTGGTTTGGATGAATCCTCCGATAATGGCAAGAATCGCCATCGAAGTCACGGTCGCCATCAAGAGCGAAAGAAACGTTCTTCGGGGTGTATGCAGCACATTGGTCCAACCGATATGCAAAAGGTTCGACTTTTTGATTTCTTGACCTTCATTGACCAAGACTTCCTTGACCACACCTTTAGGTGCGATGCTACGATCATCAGCCACATGCCCGTCTTTCAAAACGGTGTGTCGGGTGCAATACGGTTTCACGGATTCATAATCATGAGTCACAACCAAAATCAGACGATTCTCACGAATACTGTTGAGTAAATCTAAAATCTCTTTTCCGGTGTGACTGTCAAGGTTTCCGGTGGGTTCATCGCACGCGATGATGGGAGCACCGCTGGCTAACGCACGGGCAATGACGGTCCGTTGCTTTTCACCTCCGGAAAGTTTCGAGGCTTTCGAACGGATACGTCCCTTTAAGCCTACTTTTTCGATAATCGAAAGAGCGTCTTTTTTGGCGTCTTTGGGTTTCATCCCTTTGGCCAAAAGAGGTAGCATCACGTTTTCCAAGACGGAATACGAGTCGATGAGGTTGTAATTTTGGAAGACGAAACCCACCATGTGGTTCCGATAACGGTCAAAATCTTCCCGTGTGTAATCCGAGGTTGATTTGCCATCGATCAGCATCTCGCCCTCTTCATAACTGTCCAAACCCGAAATGACCGACAACAACGTCGATTTTCCGCTTCCGGATTCACCCGTGATGGCGACAAATTCACCTAAATCATAAGATAAAGAAACATTTTGGATACCGACCGCCATGTTTCCTTCGGAACTGTAGAACTTCGATACATTTTTCAGTTCAATCATTGTTTGCTCTCCGCAGATAAAAACATTATACCGTATCGGTGAATATTTTCCGAAGGAAACGACATTTTGGGATTAGACGCATGACAAAAAGAAAGGACAAAAACTAAAAATTGCCGTAGTCTATTTCTCTATTTTTAAAGTAAAACTTTTTGTCGTTCTCATTCACTTCACGTAAGACTTTGCAGGGGTTGCCGACCGCGATGACATTGGAAGGTAAATCCTTGGTCACGACACTTCCGGCGCCGACCACCACGTTATCACCAATGGTAATCCCGGGTAACACAATGACGCCGGCCCCAATCCAGCAATTACTGCCAATATGAATCGGCATGTTGTATTGAAGACCTTTTTGTCTCAAATCGGGGAGAATGGGATGACCTGCCGTGGCTAAAACGACATTCGGGCCAAACATCGTATAATCGCCGACGTGGATTTCACCGTCATCGACACACGTTAAATTCGAATTGGCATAGACATATTTTCCAAAGAAACAATGTTTGCCACCAAAATTGGCTTGAAAGGGTGTCTCAATATAGGTTCTCTCACCGATGCTGCCAAACATTTTCTTTAACAGTTTCATTTTCTTCACAACTTGCATGGGCCGGCATTGATTGAAAGCAAACAAAAAACGCTTGTGCTGTACTTGTTCGAATAGGATGTCCATTTCTGCCGGATTATAAAGGAGGCCTTTGTTCATTCTTTCTCTGTTGGTCATTGGATTTTCCTTTCTATTTCCTTTTTCCCACATTGAATAAAGGGACTTGTCACCACAAAATATCAGGATTTAATCGCCCACCGCAATTTAGTCGATTTTGACCGTGGGTTTTGATAGACTTCTTCAGAACTGGGTCGAATGACGCCATCACTAATGGCTTCGTAAACGCCTTCGCTGTGGAGTGCTTTGAATGATTTTTTGACCAATCGGTCTTCACCCGAATGGAATGTTAAAATGGCGATTCTTCCTTTGGGTTTCATCATCTTCGGAAGCTTCTCTAAAAAGGTTTCAAGAACTTCAAACTCATGATTGATGTCGATTCTTAACGCCTGAAAAACTCTTTGGCACGATTTCTTAATCATGAAATCTTTATCGCGCTTGGGTAAATCATCGAGCGCTAACGCCACCGCTTCATAGAGTTGTTTGGTGGTCTCAATCGGTGCCCCGTGCCAAGTTTTCATCACAATTTGGCGAGCTATTTTTTCGGCATAGGGCTCATCGGAATTCGTTACCAGGATTTCAACGAGTTCTTTTTCACTCAGTTCCAAAAGTCGTTCTGAGGCGGGAACTCCGATATTGGGATTAAATCTCAAATCCAAAGGACCATCATGTTTAAACGTAAATCCCCGGTTGGGACTATCGATTTGCATTGAGGAAACACCTAGGTCCGCTAAAACGAAGTCGAACTTCAAGCCTTCTTCGATTTGGTCCATATTGCAAAAATTGATGTTTTTGATGGTTAAAATCTCGGGCCCAAAGCCTTTGGCGGCAAGACGGGCTTTCGTCTTTTCGGATTCGATCGGATCAATATCAGTTGCGTAGAGATGTCCGACGCCGTTTAATTTTTCAAGCATTTTTGAAGTATGTCCACCATATCCTAACGTGGCATCTAGTCCAATCTCTCCGGGTTGAATGGCGAGGGCTTCCAAAATTTCGTTGACCATGATGGGGCGATGCATGCCCGCGGGCGTTGCGCCTTTTTTCATGATTTTTTCGATTTCATCGGCGTATTTTTCGGGATTCAGTTCTTTGTATTTTTCGTTGAATTGTTTGGGGTGCGTGCCGGAATAACGGACTCTGCGTTTATGTTCTTGTTCCATAGGTGCCTCCCCTTAGTACTCTTCTTTACCATCGTTGTTGATATCATAATAGTACTCTAATAATTCTCTTGAGTAATTCTCGATCCGTCCGGTGGGAAGAATGAGCATACGGCTGATGCCGATCTGTTCGACGAAGGTGGGATTATGGCTCACCACGATGATGGTGCCTTCAAACTGATTGAAGTTTCCGCCAATGATTTTTTGTGTTTCCGGGTCCAAGTGGTTTGTCGGTTCATCCAAGACGAGAAGGTTTGCTTTTTGCATGATGACTTTACATAGGGCCACACGGGCTTTTTCACCGGGTGAAAGGACTTCGACTGATTTATTGATATCCAAATCATAGAAAAGGAAGTTGCTTAAAATGGCCCGAACTTGGAAATCCAAGTAGGCTCCGTTTTGCACGTTGTCCCAGATGGTTTTTGAAACATCCAATTGTTCCAATTCTTGAGCGTAATAGGCAACATCGGTTTTTTGATGGAAGGTGATCTCACCGCTGATGGGTTTTAATATCCCCATGATGAGCTTTAATAAGGTGGATTTACCAACCCCGTTTTCACCGACCACTAAGAAGCGTTCTTTGCCTTTGAGTTTAAAGGTCAAATCGTTATAAAGCGCAGGTTGTCCCGGATAATTGAATTCGAGTTTCTCCACCGATAAAGGAATATTGCCGCCTTCGCGAAAGGGTGTAATGCGCATTTTAATCCGCTTGAAGGTTTGGATGCGGGTCAATAATTCTTTTTTTCGTTTTTCCAAAATGGCCGCCCGTTCAAGCCCCATTCTCTTTAATCCATGGTTCGTTATGCTGGCTTGTTTGGCTCGCTGCACGAATTCAGATAAATCGGCGATTTCTTTTTCTTGGCGCGAGATCAACAAATCGCGGTTACGTTGGGCTTCGGCAAATTTCTTTTGGTAGGTGAAATAATTGCCTTCGTACATCAAAATTTTATGCGTGACTTTGTCCACGAACATAATCTTGTTGACGATACTGTTGACAAACTCAATATCGTGGCTAATGATCAACACGTTTCCTTTATAGTTTTTCAAATACGAAATGACATATTCTTTGGTTCCTGCGTCCAAGTGATTCGTGGGTTCATCCAAAAGTAAAATGTCAGGATTGGAGTAAAGCATTTTGGCAAATGCGATCGCTGATTTTTGGCCACCCGAAAGGTCTTTGATCCGATGGTCTAAAAGATCGACATCGATGGTCATGCTTTCGATGATGCTGAACAAGAAATTTTCGGCGTTGTAGCAGTCATAGGATTCGAGCAAATCCTGCAAATAGCCCATCTTTTTAAGCAACTTGGTTTGTTCTTCGCCGGTGGCGGTTACAAGCGCTTCATAAATGGAGGCCAACTTTTCTTCTGTTTTCTTGATGGGCCGGCCTTCTTGGAGAAATTCCAAAACCGTCATTTCTTCATCTTCGATGATGATTTCTTGAGGCAAGTAGCCGATTCTTTTTTTACTGAAATAAATGGAACCTGAGTCGAGGGTCTTTTCACCCAGCAATAATTTGAAGAGCGTTGTTTTGCCAGCGCCGTTGACGCCGACGATTCCGACTTTATCGACATCATTCACCAAAAATTCGGCATCCGAAAAGATGACTTCTGCATCAAATGATAAATTCATGTTTGTGCCTTTAATCATGTGCATTCACCTTTCCGGGCAAGCCCTGGTCTTCTTATCTATGATAACCTTATATAAAATATCACAAATACCTCTCAGATTCTTGGTTTAAAAAAGAATGCCCCAAATTGACCTTCAGAATTTGAAAATAAAAAAGGACAAATCTGCACGATTTATCCTCTTTTTAGAGAACTAGGTCATTTCTTACTAAAAGGGTCAGTTAACCTATCCCTCAAACTATGCAGATAAGCCACATTTATGTTTTGCGAGGGATGGCAAAACGAAAAAAAATGACTTTATAAAAAGAAAACCCGAATTAAATCGGGTTAGTAACGATCTTGATAACACTTATTTTGGATTGGTGAAGGAAATCGTCATCGTAGTGCTTTGAGCACTGCTGTCATAAGTGACTTGGATTTGCACTGTTTCCGTAGCATCCACCACGATGTAAATATTATTGGCCTGATTGGTGAGGGTCCATCCGCCGGCTGTAAGGCCCGTCAAATATTCACTCCAAGATGCAAAGGTCGTCTCCGGCATGAGAATTATCGCAATGGGACTGCCCGTTGACCAATCGGTATAATAAGCATATCCATTCGTGGTTTCAAACGCAGGAATTGTCTCAGTGATCGATGGGGAAAAATACATATTTAAAAATTCGACAGGGAACAGCGTGCCACTTTCACGCATACTCGTCATATAATCGCTGAAACTAAACATATTGAAGAATTTTGCTTGGATGGTCAACATCCCATCGGTGTAGAAGAAATACACCATCATTTGACCTGCCGGATCATAAGCAAATCGCGTCATATCCGTATCATTCGCATAGACAACAAACCCTTTTTCCAGTAAGCGTTCCGTATACACAGCGAGAGAGGTTGAGGATAGTGTCGAAATGTGGATGGTAAACGATTGGAAATCCCCACTAACAAACTCATAATCGGAAACAAGTTCTTCCGCTGAAGGGTATTCTGGCAGTTCGACGGTCAACTCTCCAAACATCTCCTCAACTTCTTCGGAGGGCCAAAAGGCTTTGGGGGCTTCGTAACCAGGAATCAGTTCCGCATGGAAATCGCGAATCGAGACGAGGAACATACCTTCATAGAAACAAAACACGATGAGGGTTGCGCTGGTTTCATCAACGGCCCATGAAATCGATACGTCATCCACCGTCGCCTGTTTGACGGTCCACCCAAGAGTCGTCAATGCTTGACTGTAAGCACCCGTCAAATCCATGGCGGAGGCAGAATCAATACTGATGCTGCTGCCCAAATCATCTTCGGACACCACATAATGGTATTCTTCGCTTTGATAGGATGGGATTGTGTTGCTGGGTTCGAGCGTCAAAACCGCACGGATGGCTTCGCTTGGCCATTCGGAGGTCGTGTGTTCGTTGGGATCGGTTGGGATAATGTCCTCATCAAAAGGTCCGATGAATGCCATCATAAATCCTTCAACGACGCCATACATGACCATCACTTGACGCGAAGGATCATAGGCATAATAGACTTGAAGGTCTGCATAGTAGTCATCGACGACGATCCAGCTATCTCCGGCTAAGACCGTCGAATAGGCTACATCATCACCCAGTGTGATCATTGGGGCAAAAACCATGATGTACCCCTCTTCAGCAAAGTAGAAGTAACCAAAGTTGGAAGCAAATGACGGGACATAGGCTGAGATTGAGCCACCCAAGCTGGCGGCAATCTCCGAAGCGGGCCACGACGAGGACGAATGAATCTCGATGGAACTTAAGAGTGTTTGATCAAAATTGAGAATTTCGAACACCATATATTGATCGACATAAGAAAAGAAAATCATCATTTCAGTGGCGGCATCAATCGCCAAAACATAGTGTTGGGTGACGCGATATTCAGAGTAAACGCTCCATCCGGCAGTCCGCAATTGATTGCTGTAGGTGTCAGTACCATCAACGTCATTCGTGAAGGTAACGATTTCCAGCGTCGTAACAATTTCATGGATGACTTCATAAGCAAAGGGAGCCGATGAAACGAACGCAGGAATCGTTAAACGAGCCGAAGCGGTAAACGTCTCATTGATTACAGAAGCAGGCCAAGTGAGCGATACATTCTCAGAACTACTTTCGCTTGACGAACTCCCCTCTTCGGAAACGGAGGATGAGGATTCACCTGAAGAGGACCCCTCACTACTCGAAGAACCGCCTAACATGCTACATCCGGATAAAGGAAGCAAAAACGTAAGAAAAAAAATCGACAATTTCTTGAATCGGAATTGTTTTTTCATAGATCCCCCTAGCAAGGCATTTTTCTAATTATACCATTCCTTTATATGGTTGACTAGAATGCAAAGCATAAACGTTTAAATATCGTACTTTTAAGTGATTTGAGGAGGAACTTGCTAGTCAGGTACGTGAGGGGCAATCAACGTTTTCTCATTACTGCGGGCGAATGGAACCGCAATTTGGACGAACATGAAGAGGCGGCGGAGTTATCTCTTCAGGGACAAAAAAAGACCACCCTTCCGGATGATCTTATTCAACGTGCAGAGGACGGATATTTTTGTCCTGCCACATTTTACTTTCGATGGTGGAGCTGACGAGGATCGAACTCGCTACCTCGTCGTT
>CALMWE010000175.1 GCA_937873795.1 uncultured Caryophanales bacterium | reverse complement strand
GAAGATATGGCGCTTTATACGATTGTGAAAACCAATACCTTCAACGGAATGCCACTCCCCAGCATCTACGCCCGAAAAGAAAACGGCGAGGATGTCCTGGTCAAAGCGTTTGGTTACGAAGACTTTAAGGAACGTCTCTCCTAAGGAGGATTCGCCATGAACGTCAAAGTATGCAAATTCGGCGGCACCTCGATGGCCACCGCCCAATCGATTCGCAAAGTGATTCGCATTATTCATAAAGACCCGCTTCGCCGCATCATCGTGGTGTCGGCGCCGGGGAAACGTTTCAAAGAAGACATCAAAGTTACGGACTTGCTCTATACACTTGCCGATGAGTTAATCCGCGAAAATAACGCTTCGACCTTCGAATTGGTGCGGGAACGTTTTTTAGCCATTGCTAAAGAACTTCGCGTTCTGACTCCGATGAAACTCATCCTCCAAGAAACCCTTGAACAAATGCAAAAGATTAAAACCCAAGAATTCATCGTTTCACGGGGAGAATATCTTTCTGCGCAATTATTATCTAAAGTTCTCAAATTTGAGTTTGTTGATGCGGGAACCTTGATTCGCTTCAAAGTCAATTCCGTTAACTACAAGCAAACCGATACAGTCGCTCGCCGAGCACTGAAATTCAAAACCGATGTCGTGATACCGGGATTTTATGGCACAACAGCAGCCGGAGAACTCAAGCTTCTTTCGCGTGGAGGTTCGGATGTTACCGGAGCGCTCATTGCCAGCGCGGTCAACGCCAAAGTCTATGAAAACTGGACCGATGTTGATGGCTTTCTTGTGTGTGATCCCAAGATTGTGACCGCCCCGGCGTTAATCGAAGTCATGACCTACAAAGAATTGCGCGTTCTTTCGTTCATGGGAGCAAGTATTCTTCATAGCGATACGTTCTTCCCTGTGGCGCGCAAGGGAATCCCCATTCATATCCAAAACACATTCAATACACGAAGCCCGGGAACAATTATTTATCAAACAATTCCAAGTTCCAAACGCGGTATGGCGGTCACTGGGATATCAGGAATTAAAGATTACGACTTAATCGTAATTGAAAAAGAATTATTGAGTGAAACCGTCGGAATTGACCGCAAAATCCTCTCCTTTCCGGAAAAAATGGGCGTCAAAGTCGCCCATCTTCCTAGCGGTACCGACACATTTTCCATGCTGATTGAATCAAAGTATTTACCGGAAGATAAACTGAACCAATTGATTGCCCAAATCCGGAAGGGCATCAAACCGAATCTCATCGAAGTCAGTAAAAACATAGCCCTTATTTCCGTTGTCGGTCGTCACTTGATGACGGACAACCTTAACATGTTGCGTTTATTCTCCGCATTAATCAAAGACAATATCACCATTAAAACCATCGATTACGGCAGCAGTGGCGTCAACATTGTGATCGGTGTTAACGGAGAAGATTATAACTACGCAATCCAAGCGATTTATACGGAATTTTATTTAAAGGAGGACGACGAATGAAAACCATCAAATTAGCCATTGTCGGGGCCACCGGTCTCGTTGGCCGTAAGTTTATTGAAGTGCTTGAGGAACGGAAAATTCCGGTCAGTGAAATCTATATGTACGCTTCGAGCAAAAGTGAAGGAAAAACCCTGCAATTCAACGGTAAAAATGTTCCGGTGCTGGTTTTAACCGAGCAAGAAGTCCGGCAACATCCAGTCGATTTTGCCCTCTTTAGCGCGGGGAGTGATGTGTCACATGATTTTGCCCCAATCTTTGCTTCGATGCATGCGGTGGTCATTGATAACTCGAGTGCCTTTCGGATGGATCCGGAAGTTCCTTTGGTGGTTCCTGAAGTCAACCCTGAAGATGCATTCAGGCATCAATACATCATTGCCAACCCAAATTGTTCCACAATTCAAGCGGTGGTTGCCATTCACCCTCTTGAGCAAAAGTTTGGTTTGAAACGGGTGGTCGTCTCAACCTATCAAGCAGTCAGCGGAGCCGGAACTAAAGGCATCGCCGATTTGGTGAACCACGCCAAAACAGGACAAACACAAAAATTCCCCTATGCGATCGAAAGTAATGTTCTTCCTCATATTGATGTTTTTCTCCCCAACGGAAACACCAAAGAAGAGGAAAAAATCATAAATGAAATGCGCAAAATCATGCATCTTCCGGAACTTCGTATTTCCAGTACCGCGGTCCGGGTTCCCGTGCTCAATTGTCACAGCGAAAGCATTAACCTCGAATTCTTCAAACCGTTTCATTTGCCGGATGTTTTTTCCATTCTTGAAAAAGCCCCGGGCGTGGTTGTTTATGACGATGTTAAAAATCTGAAGTATCCGATGCCGATTGTTGTGGACGGTCATGATGAAGTTTATGTCGGTCGAATCCGCTTGGATGAATCTGTCGATAACGGACTCAATATCTTCGTGGTGGGCGACAACATCCGCAAAGGCGCCGCGACCAATGCGGTGCAAATCCTGCAGCTTTTCTTATAAGAAACGAATATTGCCATTAAAAAAGGACCACTTGGTCCTTTCTTTTAAGCTTATTTTAAACGGCTCGATAGCCCGTCCAGTTCTTCATACAATTCGTGTGGGATTTTTGGCCCGAGTTTTTCATAGTATTGACGAATGTCTTTGGCTTCTTGCGTCCATACATCTGAATGAACATCGGTGAGTGTTTTTAGAGCACCTTTTTCCAGAACTAATCCATCGGTATCCAAATCTTTGAGGTAGGGCATATAACCAATCGGGGTCTTTTTGGCTTGGACATTTCCTTCGCAACGTTCAAATATCCATTTTAAAACGCGCGAATTTTCACCGAACCCCGGCCATAAGAAATGGCCTTGGTCATCTTTTCTAAACCAGTTGACGTAAAAGATGCGGGGAAGTTTTTCGGGGGAGGTTTTCTTGCCCATATCCAGCCAGTGTTTCAAATAATCACCGACATGGTAACCGATAAAGGGGAGCATTGCGAACGGGTCACGTCGGACTTGGCCGATATTGTTACTAATACTCGCCGCGGTAATTTCTGAACCAACCGTGGAGCCCATGAATACGCCGTGTGCCCAAGAGAAACTTTCATGCACTAGGGGAATCGTGGTCGGACGGCGGCCACCGACAAGTATCGCCGAAATCGGAACTCCTTCAGGATTTTCCCATTCCTTGGCTAAAACCGGGCATTGCTTGGTAGAAACGGTAAACCGCGAGTTAGGATGAGCCGCGGGAGTTGAGGATTGAGGAGTCCAGGATTGCCCTTGCCAATCCGTAAGATGTGCGGGAATAGGGCCATCAATGCCTTCCCACCAAACATCCAAGTCGTCGGTTAAAGCAACGTTCGTAAAAAGCGTGTTTTTGCTTATGGCATGCATCGCGTTCGGGTTGGATTGGAAGGAAGTTCCTTTGGCCACTCCGAAGAATCCGTATTCTGGATTGATTGCGTACAGTCTGCCGTCTTTACCAAGACGGATCCAAGCGATATCATCGCCAAGGGTTTCGACCGTCCATCCGGGAAGCGTCGGGACCAGCATTGCCAAATTGGTTTTTCCGCAGGCGCTTGGAAAAGCACCCAGGATATACCGGTATTTTCCGTTTGGATCGGTTAGTTTTAGAATCAACATATGTTCAGCCATCCAACCTTCGTCGCGGGCGAGAACCGAGGCAATTCGAAGAGCCAAACATTTCTTGCCAAGTAAAGCGTTTCCGCCATAGCCCGATCCATAGGACCAAATCATCCGTTCTTCGGGAAAGTGGACGATGTACTTCTTTTCAATCGGGGCGCATGGCCAAGGTAAATCTTTTTGTCCTTTTTCCAAAGGATAACCGACGGAGTGCAAGCACGGAACGAACTCGCCTCCTTTTTCAAGTGCCTTAAGAACGTGGCTTCCCATCCGTGTCATCAGACGCATATTCACCACAACATAAAGGCTATCGGTTAATTGAATGCCGATTTTGGAAACGGGAGCGCCCAAGGGGCCCATCATAAAGGGAATCACATACATCGTTCGGCCTTTCATGGAGCCGCGGAACGATGCTTTTAAAGTCTTCTTGATTTCGTCGGGATCGACCCAGTTGTTGGTAGGACCGGCATCATCTGGATTTTGGCACGCGATGAAGGTCCGATTTTCCGTTCTGGCCACATCGCTTGGGTCACTGAAGAAGGCATACGAGCCCGGACGTTTGATTGGATTTAAGGGTTTGGCTTTTCCTTCCGAAACCATCAGCTGGAGAAAAGCTTGATACTCTTCTTCCGAACCGGTGCACCAAACGACTTTATCGGGTGTGCACAGAAGGCGCATTTCTTCAATCCAAGCAGTTAACGTATGAAAGGTGTACATCGTTTTTCCTCTTTTTCTTAATATATTTTTGCTTTTTCTTTGCCGCGCAAGACGTTGAGCACGCCCCAATTGAGAGCGGGCAATTCTTCTTCGCCGGGATAAATAAAGACAGGCGCGATCCAACCGACGCGGTCGACCACGTCATCGGTAAATTGTTTGTTGTGGCAAATGCCGCCCGTCATTAAAATGGCATCCACCTTTCCTTTGGTGACAGGAGTTAATGAGCCAATTTCTTTGGCCACTTGGTAAACAAAGGCATCGTAGCAGAGTTTGGCTTTCGCTTCGCCATCATTCACGCGTTTCATGATTTCTTGCATATCGGTTGTGCCTAAATAAGCAAAAAAGCCACCTTCGCCCCGAAGCATCCGACGCACTTGTTCGCGGGTGTATTTGCCACTGAAACAAAGATCCGTCAGCTGCATCACGGGAAGCGAGCCGGTGCGTTCGGGTCCAAAGGGTCCTTCACCGGTTGCGTCGTTGGTGTCGACGATGACACCATGGTCGTGCATGGCAATCGAAATTCCGCCACCAAGGTGGCACACAATCAAATTGACTTTCTTATAGTCGATTTTTTGTTCGTGACAGTGCTTTTTTGCAATGGCTTTGTGGTTGAGCGCGTGGCACCGTAATTTCCGTTCGATTTCAGGTAATCCGGAAAGGGTAGCAATCGCAGGCGCTTCAAACGTTGAGGGTGGGTCGGTAATGTAGGCTTTTTGTCCGTATTCTTGGCGTAACGCATCGCCGATCAGGGGACCGAGATTGCTGGGATGATCGATGGGAGAGTGAAGCGAATCATAAAGAATATTGTCATCGACTAAGTAGGTTCCGCTGGGAATCGGCTTAAGAATTCCGCCACGACATGAAAACGCAGAAAAAACGGAGGGATCAATCCCATCCTTTTTGAGGGCGGATATGATGAGGTTTTTACGGTATTCGGCTTCTTGGGCCATCGTCGGATAGGTTTTTAGTTCCTCGGCAGTATGTTTGATTTTGTATTCTTTGATCATCGTCTCGTCTTCAAAGACGCCGACTTTGGTGGAGGTGCTTCCGGGATTGATGACTAAGATTTTAAACATGCGGTTACTCCTTTTCGGTTAACAGACGCGCTAAATAGATTGAACCCAGCTTTTCTTCTTCACCGTCACTGCGGGAAACCACAATGACCGGGATTTTCGCTCCGAGGACCAGACCGAAGTTGACGAAGTCGGCCAAGTAGGTGAGCGATTTGACTAAGACGTTTCCGACTTCGATACAGGGACATAAGAGAATTTCGGCTTGTCCCGCCAACGGGTCTTTGACGCCTTTTTTTGTGGCGCTTTCTTTGGACACGGCGACATCGAATTGCATAGGACCGGAGACACGGCAACCTTGAATTTCACCGGCGACATTCATGAGACGGAGGCTTTCCGCGTCCATCGTCGCAGGCATTTTTTCATAGGGTTTTTCTTTGGCGGTCAAAGGCACGGCGACGGGATTGGAAAGTCCCATAGCGTGCGCTAATTCAACGGTATTGTGAAGAATCGTTTTCTTTTGTTCCAAGGTGGGAGCAATGACCATGCCACCGTCGGAAACCAAATAGAAACGATCGTCTTTCTCACGGTAAAGGAGCATCGCATGAGAAAGCAGACTCTCTTTCTTGAGGTCGTATTCTTTTTTGAGCAAAGGCTTTAGAAAGATGGAGGTATCGAGAAGGCCTTTCATCAAAGCGTGGGCTTTCTTTTCAAACGCCAAGCGCGCGACTTGGTCCGCGGCTTCTTCCATGCTGGGGCAATGGATGATTTCAAATGCGTTACTGGGAAGCTTAGCTTCTTTTGCTTTCTCTCGAATGATGGCTTTATCGCCACATAAAAGGGCTTTGGAGATGATGCCTCGATGGAGAGCTTCTTTGACGGTCAAAAGACTCTCAATGTCGTGAGGATACGCGACGGCCAACGTAAAACCAGCTCGATGGTCCTTCAAAGGGAAGCGTTGATAGAGATTCATGATGGGTGTTCCTGCCTTATCTCTTTCATCATAGCGAATCCATCGGCAAAAATAAAACGACTTTCATTCGGGTGAGTGACATCCCTTGGTTTTTTGTTATACTTGTTATGAAGTCAGCTCTAAGTTGCTCTCAGGCTAGTCGGGTGACGCTGCGGCGCTGAGGCAAGAAAGCCATGAACAGCATAACAAAACTCTTATCGTTCAACGATGCTCCCAAATAATTTTCCTTCGAAAAGTATTTTCGTTTGCCAAAAAAATAAAAGAGGAATAAACAATGATTGACATCTTGAAGATCGGTAAAGACGCACGGGAATCCAAGAAACTCTACGCCGATACCATTGACGCTTCCATCGGTATGTTCTATGACGATCAACATAACGTCGGAGGATTCCCATCCGTGTTTCGCGTGTTGAAGTCGTTCTCCCCCGAACAAATGCTTCCCTACAATTCGGTGGACGGCGGAAAAGAATTCCAACAAAAAGTCTCAAGTTGGCTCTTCGGACCTTATGAACAAACAATCAAAGACGCTATGCATCCGTATGTGTGCGCCACACCCGGCGGAAGCGGGGCGGTCTCCTCGACCTTCGTTATGTACGGTTCTCACGACGAAGCCCTCTTGGTGCCGGATATCCGTTGGCAATACGACCGTTTTGCCAAACCGCGTTTCATTCCTTTGGAAGCCTATGCGATGTTTGACGGAAAACATTTCAATCTTCACGATTTCGAAAAGAAAATCGAAACTTTGTGTCAAAAACAAAAACGCCTCATTGTCGTGATCAATGATCCGTGCCACAACCCCACGGGTTATACCCTCTCAATCGACGAATGGGAAAAAATCATTGCCATTCTCAATCGCTTCTCCAACCGCGAAATCATCTTCCTCTACGATGTTGCGTATATCGACTACTCGCTTGAAAAAGATTCGCGCTTGAAATTGAGTTATTTGCCCAAACTCGGAAAACACGTTTTGACTGTCGTCGCTTTTAGCGGTTCGAAAACATTTGGCGCTTACGGTCTCCGTTTAGGCGCTGCCGTCGGTTTGAGCACAGACGAAAACAAAGTCAAAGAATTCCAACAAAAAATGTATGGCTATGCCTGCGGTACCTGGTCCTCGATTTCGACACCTTCCGTCGAATTGGTGAAGGCTATGATGAAAGACGAGAACCGATCTGAATTCCTTGTGGATTTGGCCAAAGCCCGAAAAACGATTGCCGAACGCGGGGCGATGTTCCATCAACAAGCCGCTGCGGCGGGTTTGGTGACCGCTCCTTATGTGAACGGTTTCTATTCGTTCGTTTACTGTACCAACCCGATTGACGCTTATGAAAAATTAGCCGCCCACCGTATCTTTGTGGTGCCGATGGATACCGGCATCCGCTTGGCTTTATGCGGATTGACCGTCAAAGAAATTGATGGTCTTGCTTTAAGAATGAAAACGCTGGCAAATCTTTAATATGGCCACGACGTTAGACTTCATCCGTTACGCTACCGAACAACTTGCTTCTTTTGAGCATGTCCGTTATCAAAAGATGTTCGGCGAATATATGATTTATGTGCACGAAAAACCGGTCTTGCTGGTGTGCGACAACTCCGTTTTCGTCAAGAAAATACCCGAAGTCGCCGAACTTATGAAAAACGCCGATTGCGGACTCCCGTATCCCGGTGCGAAAGAACATTATGTGCTCGACATTGACGATACCGATTTGGTACGCCAAGTCGTGACCGCCCTTGTCAAAGCCTTGCCTTCAAAGGCTCCAAAGAAGAAATAACATGGAAATCGAAAAGCTGGAATCTTGGTACAACAAAAACCGTCGGGAACTTCCTTTTCGGCTTTTCAAAGATCCCTACCGTATCTGGGTCAGCGAAATTATGCTGCAACAAACCCAAGTCGATACGGTTTTACCGTATTATGACCGCTTTTTGAAAGTTTATCCGAGCGTGGTCGAACTCGCTCAAACTTCGGAAGAAACACTCCATAAAATGGTGGAAGGCCTCGGTTATTACCGGAGATTTGGCAATATGCTTTTGGCCGCCCGGGAAATCGTTGAGAAACATGGCGGGAAGTTTCCTAACACCTATGATGAAATCCGTGCGTTACCCGGCATCGGAAAATATACCGCAGGAGCCATTTTATCGATCGCTTATAATCAACCTTACAGCGCTCTCGACGGCAATGTCATCCGCGTTTTATCCCGATATTTGGGCATCCAAGGCGATATGCGCCAAGAAAAAAATAGAAAACACTTGGATACAATCAACCAGTCGCTGATTGAAAAAGCCCATCCCGAAATCTATACCCAGGCGGTTATGGAACTGGGTGCGTTGGTTTGTAAACCCACGAAACCGTTTTGCGCGGAATGCCCGCTACGCGAAACCTGCTTTGCCTTTGCCCATCAAGCGGTGGAAGACTATCCCGAAATATCCAAAACAAAAGCCAAAAGGATTCTTCATTTTGTGACATTCATTCTCCGAAAAGACGGCCAACTTCTTTTAAAAAAGCGGGAAGAAAACCTTCTCAAGGGCATGTATTTGTACCCCCAACTGGAAGCGGATCATCTTGAAGAAGCGCTCAACGCGATGGAACGAACTGGTGTCAGATTATCGATCAGTCGACACCGCGGCATCGTCAAACATGTTTTTTCGCATCAAACGTGGGTGATGGACGTTTATGAAGCAGAGGTTCTAAAAGGTATGCCCGAAGGATGCATTCTTGTTTCGGATCAAGCATTCGAAAAACTCCCGATGGCGGTAGCCCACAAAAAAATCGTGATGTAATTACTTTGGTAGCGTTCGTCTCGGCCCCAGCTCGTATTATGGGAGTGCCGGACGAGTGTCATACATAACAGGAGGCTGTTTCTTATGGAAATGGTAGCTTACATTAAAGCGACGAGAGGACCCGGATTTACGCGTGTGATGAAGCCGGTTCCGGAAGATCTCAAAGACAACGAAGTATTGATTAAAGTCTTGGCCGCGTCGATCTGTGGAACCGATGTTCACATCTATGAGTGGAATCAATGGAGTCAAAACCGCATCAAACCACCTTTAACCGTCGGGCATGAATTGGCGGGCAAGGTGATCAAAGTCGGAAAAGACGTCAAGAACGTCAAACTGGGAGATATCGTCTCCGCCGAAACGCACATCGTCTGTGGGACGTGCGAGTGGTGCCAACGGGGCGAATACCATTTGTGCGAAAACACCAAAATCATCGGGGTTGATACCGACGGATGTTTTGCCGAATATGTGCGCCTTCCCAGCCAAAACCTGATTGTCAATAATCCAAAAACCGATCCGAAGTATTTGTCGATTCAAGAACCGATGGGCAATGCCGTCCATACGATGATGCATTTCCCCATTAAAGATAAGACGGTTGCGATTGTCGGATGTGGCCCGATCGGCCTCATCGGCGTGAACATCGCCAAAGTCTTGGGCGCCAAAAAAATCATTGCGGTCGAAGTCAACGACTACCGCATCGAAAAAGCTAAAGCTTTGGGTGCACATGTTGTCATTAATCCTTTGAAAGAAGACGTGATTGAACG
>CALMWE010000174.1 GCA_937873795.1 uncultured Caryophanales bacterium | reverse complement strand
TCGGCGTGTCCCGGAGTGTCCAAGATATTGATGCGGTAGTCTTTATAGTTGATCGCGGTATTTTTCGCCAAAATGGTGATGCCGCGTTCTTTTTCGATAGCGTTACTATCCATGACCCGTTCGGAGACTTCTTCATTCTCGCGGAAGGTACCAGAAGACCGTAAAAGTTGATCGACAAGCGTGGTCTTGCCGTGGTCAACGTGGGCGATAATCGCGATATTTCGAATCTTCATAAGGTCACATCCTTCAGGGCAACGACACAAAGTATAATACTAAAGTATTCTTATTAGCAAGAAAAATAAAACGCTCGCTCCGGCGTTTGGCTTGAAAACGCTTCCCGGTGAAACTACAATACTTATAGAAACGAGGAATCCCCCTTATGGCTGAAGTCATCGTCCTGAACGGTCGTCTATCCGAAGAAGAAAAAAACGCCTATCTGAAGCGCGCCAAAGAACTCTATCCTGGTAAAGAACTCGAACGCCTCGAAATCAACGTCGATGGCGATTATGTCGATTTGACCTATCATTTTAAAGGCCAACCCTTTGAACGCATCCGTAGGATCACCGGTTACCTTGTCGGCACGCTCGACCGCTTCAACGACGCCAAACGGGCGGAAGAGCATGACCGTGTCAAACACGACGAACGAAAATAGAATGTCTGCCGGTTACTTACTTCTTTTTACGAAACGATTTTTTCATTTTGAAAGATGTACCATTGCTTTTTTCAACGAGATTGAATTCAAATAAGAAGATTGGTCTACTTTTGGTCTACTAATGGTTTACTTTGTTCTTTTTTTCCTTTATAGTTTTTTTAAGAGGAAACAGCGATGGATTTCGAAAAAATAATCAACGATTTGCGTGCATTCAAAGAAGAAAAAGAATGGTTTGATTTTAAAGAAAATTGGTTTGATGCCAATGGAATCGGTGAATATATATCGGCCCTTTCAAACGGCGCCGCACTTTTAAACCAAAAATATGGCTACTTGATTTGGGGAATTAGCGACGAAAGCCACGAGGTCGTTGGAACGCAGGTGCAGTGGGAAATCAAAATTAAAGGGGAACCTCTTGATCATTTTTTGATTCGCCAGTTAAACCCTGCTATAGAGTTCAAATTCACTGAGCTCTGCCTTCTCTCAAAAAGGGTTGTTGTCTTGCAAATTGCCGCCGCCCAAAGACTCCCAACGGATTTTGCCAAGAAACGGTTCATCCGAGTGGGTTCCAACAAGGTGGATCTTGAAAAATATCGAGACCGCGAAATCGCCCTTTGGGATGCCCTTAAAGCGGAAGGCGAAACGATGGTCAATAAAGCGGCTCCTTTTTTCAATCAGAACCTTTCGTTTAAAAAATTGTTTCTCTATTATGGAATGAAGGGTGTTGAAATCAATCAAGAAACTTTTGAAAAGAACCTCCATTTGCGGACTCCAGAAGGAAATTTCAATATTTTAGCCTTGGTTTTGGCTGACCAGAATGAGATTCCAATAAGAGTTTCCGTATTTAGTGGTACCTCCAAAGCAGACCCATTATTCTCTGTTAAAGAATATGGGAACACCTGTCTATTGTTTTCTATCGAACAACTTCTCATGTATGGTGATAGCCTTAATATTATGCAGGCGGATGAGAAAAACCGTGTGGTGGAAAGAAAAGAAGTCCCGTTTTTTGATGGAAGAGCGTTTAGAGAAGCAGTGATGAATGCGTTCGTTCACAATCATTGGGTAACTCTCAATGCGCCCATGATCAATGTTTTTACGGACCGTATTGAAATCTTATCTCGAGGAACCCTTGCGCAGGGTCAAACTTATGATGGTTTTTTCAAAGGCGAAAGCATTCCGGTCAATCCTGAACTGGCCACAATTTTTCTTCAACTTAGACTGAGTGAAAGATCCGGCATGGGAGTTCCAAAAATCCTTCGTGCTTACGGGAAAGAAGCCTTTGCATTTAATGAGAATTCGATCGTTGTTACCCTTCCTTTCCATAAGATGAAGATCAATGAACCAAAAGTAGACCATCCAGTAGACCAATCTCTTGGGGCAACAAAAATCAAAATCGTGGGTCTTTTTCTTGATAAAAACACAATGACCTCGAAAGAAATGGCTCAAAGTCTAGGCCTTTCAATCCAAGCAATCAAAAAGAACGTCAAACAATTAAAGGATTCAGGCGTGATTGAGCGGATCGGTGATAACCGAAAGGGCTTTTGGAAGGTAAAATAACTGTTTCTGTTTCTCATTTTTGCTTTTTATATCATTGAAAAAATGAAGTTTGAGTAACGGTCATAAAAAACATGGACATTCGACAAAAAACGTCAATGTCCGTTTTTTTTCTATAAGCGCTATGCTATCATATCTCGTTGTC
>CALMWE010000173.1 GCA_937873795.1 uncultured Caryophanales bacterium | reverse complement strand
ACGCGGGGCGTATTCATAGGTTTGGAAAGACGGGCTATAACTGTCGTCGGTCGAAAAGGATTTGAGGCGCAAACGCCCGAACACGTCGTATTGGTTCGAAACGGTCGTCACTTTCATGTCGTTCCACAAAGAGGTGATCGTGGCTTGGGAAAGATAGGCGTTACGCCAGCAAAGCATCTCGATCTGGCCGTACAAGGGATCATAGACCGTGACGTATCCGCCAAGGCCATCCGGTTCCTGACGTCCGAACCGCGTCCTACCGATAGAGGTCACCATGCTTCCAAACGACTGGGAAAAGGTGACCATGGTCGTGAATACATAGGGATCATTGGGGTCTTCAAACCTACCTACCACGAGCCGAAGTTGATATTGATAGGAAGGCACCGAGTCGCTGATGATCGTCCGGCTCCACGTGAACCCGATGGGGGTCCAGATTCCATTATCAAGAGGGATTCCGGTCGCAATAGTGGTTCCCTGAATCTCAATCGACAGCGTGGAGCGAGAGGTACTGGTCGTATGGTTCAATTGGCGATACAGCCCCATTTTACGCCCGCTTGCGTCGATATTCTGGAAAAGGTATTGCTTGACGCCTTCGCCTGAAACACAGACTTTCATGCCGATAAAGCCGCTTTCTTGGGCGCTGAAATCGTAAGCAAGTTCTGAGCCGTCGGCCACATAGGCATACCGGCGGATACTCTGATTGTAATCGAATGTACTGTCACGATCGAAATCGGTCGTTCTTCGGAGGGTCATATACTTGGGGGCTTTTCCCTTGAAACTGAGTAAATTGCTGTTCAACGGAACGATTTGGTAGTCATTCAGGAACGCTTGGTTTCGGGAGTAAAGGTTTAGGCCTCCCGCATGGACCGTGTCGTACAGCGGATTGACGAAGGAATTCTGGATGAGGTATTCCTTGGTCCATTGATAGAAGGAATCAATCTCATAGGGAAAAGGATTCCCTGTGTCGGAGCTCAAGATGGCGGTCACTTTCCCAATCATTTTGAACAGTTGGGAAGATCCGTCATAGAAACATCCGATAAATAAACGGGCAAGAGGGTTTCCGTTATCGACGTAATAACGGGGATTCACTTTTTCATATGCTTTTTTCTCGTTATTCAGCCATAAACGATACCTGCACTTATTCAGGTCACCGGTACCTTGGCTGTTGGACCATGTGAGGGCGAAAAAGTTCCATTGGTTCGCGATAAACGCGGTGTCGGTGACTAAAACCCCTGTGTGGATTGTCCCGTCGTTTTCTTTGAGTTCCAGATTCAGTTTCCCCGTGGCGGTAAAGAAAACCCGGATGAAGGCTCCGCTGGGGGCTATCGTCGAAAACAACGTCTTGTCTGCGAAAGGCCCTTCTACTTTAAACCAGAAGGCGATGCTCGCATTGGGGCCACCACTCGCATAGGCATGGACGTCGTAAGCCAAACGTCCGTTTTGCGCGGTGAACGTGATGCAAGGAATAAGGTTATACAGCTCAGCGACAAGGCCGGCGCTGACGGAGGGCGAAAGCGAGGTTGGTGTTCCGGCGGAAGACATACCCAGGAGGTCAAGGCTTCGAACATCGGTATATTGTTGGGTTTCCTCATCAAAGACGAATTGATTCATGAAACCCGTCAAATAACGGGCGCTTCTTTGGAATTTCGCGTAAACGGCCTGCGTGTTCATGCCATCCGAGCGATATGCCGGATCAATGGCGACGTATTCGTTGACTCCTTGAAGCGAATATTTCCTTTGGATAGGCGTTCCTTGGATGTCGTAGGCATAGTCGACGCCATCTCCAATATCGTCATTCATCGAAGAAAGCTGACCTGCGGCGTTATATGAGAATTCCGTTTGAATGGTCAAGTCGGATAATATCGTTTCGGACCTGATAATTCTTCCAAGATTATCATAGTCAAAACCGTACTTTTTAGTCGGGGTAGCTCCACCAGGGGCGATATAGTTCACCGCAGTAATTTGATCGATCGAATTGTAGGTGAATGTATAGGCACCGCCAGATGCCCCATAGGTAACTTTGGTGATGTTTCCCGTTTGCTCAAGGGCCGGATATTCTTGATTCTGGTACTCGTAGGTAAACAACTTGTTTGTGGCTAGCGTTTCGGTCGGCCCAACGCAAAGATCGACGACTCGGTTCCAGTTGTTATAAGTGAATTTATAGACATCGTTTTTGGGGGTTGTGATGGTTTTCAACCTTTGATTTAAGTCATAACTGTAGGTTGCGCTTATTGAACTTCCGCTTTTTGACATCACGGAAGAAAGGTAATTGCTATAAGCATTGTAGGTATAACCTAAAACCGTTCCGTTTGGCGATGTTGCATTTGAGAGTTGGCCCATGGTTTCGTCAAAAACAAACGTTGTGGTTGCCCCAGAATCATCTGATTTTGCTAAAGGATATCCGCTTGCTGAATAAGACTGCGAAGTTTTCATTGCCTCAGATCCAGAATAAACCACTGTTTCGGTGGGCTGATTGTTGGCATCGTAAGAGTAAGTGGTGTTAACATCATATGCGGTTTTTACTTTTGTCACATTTCCGCGGGAATCATACTCGAAATCAAAAAGTGTGGAGGTTGGGGATAACGTTTGCGAGGGAAGGTTGCTGGGTGTGCTTGATGAACTCGTATACTCCGTGTTCGTGGTCGATTTTTGTGAAACGTTCGTCACAACATTTCCTGCGCTGTCATATTGGTTTTTGCTTCCCATCGGGGAACGAATCACCTGAATAGCGTCAAACGCATAGGTGCTGTTGAGAGATACGGTCAAAGTGACGACGAGCGTGTCGTAACTTTTTTCCGGAGTGGCGCTGACAGCCAATAATTCCCAAGGTGCGTTAGCGATGTTGTACTTCGTGAAATTGATGGTCCCAGTTGCTACCGGCGAGGTTCCGCGCAAAAGCTGTACCCTTGCGGTCGCAAGAGTGTCTGCGGACGCGCTCCCGCAAACCATCTCGTGCCCCCAAATTGAAAGGGTGACATCGTCAAAAGCAATCCCGGAACAAGAAACCGTTTGAGTGACCACAACGTTCTCGTCATTGGTTGATGTCATTGCCAAGGTCTTGTCTCCCAGGATGTCATGAAAAAGATTGGAGGCGTCAGTGATGACCGTAGCAGTTCCTGACCCGGAGGTGACCCAATAGTCGAGGTTTGTGCTGAAATAGCCATTCGTTATCAAATTGTGACTTGCGGTGTCAGCAGGGTTGTTACTAATAACATTTGTTTTGCTGATGAACTCAATGGTTCCATCGGTTGGGTCGTAATCAAAGCGATATGCAACCGCCCGAGCCTGGTAATCGATGTCATACAAAGGAAGTTGATAAGGATCGAAGTAATAGTAGGTTTTCCGGTCTTGGATGTCGGTCGCCGTCGAATAATTTTCAAAGTACACAAGCGTGATTCCCGTTCCGCCGGTCAAGGCATCGGTCATGCCATCCTTGAAATAAGTGACGCGGTTCCCACTCATGGAATAGTGAACTCTGTATCCGGAAAGATTATCAAGCGCTTTTACAAGAAGCCCTCCTAATTCGTAAGAGGTTGTGAATAAAGTCGTTGTTCCTTTCACGTAGGTCAAGGTTGAGATAAAATCGTTGGTATACGACAAAAGGATTGAAAAATACATAGAATTCTCATGGAAAAAATTGATCCGTGACACTCGATTTCCATTCCAGACAAACGTGGCGGCATCACCTTTCAGGTTGCTCACTTGGATAAGTTGGTTTTCATCAATCGAAAGAGAGTAGTGCATGCCATTGCTCATCGTTATGTCGCTTGGATAGTTTTGATTATTAACAAACACCCAAAAGTTTCCGAATTTATCGTAGTAATACAAAGTTGAAAACCGCAGCAAATCCAATTCGAAAATTGCCTTGATCGTACAATGAATCAGTTTACACTCAAAAACATTGTAGCCCGATTCCTCTCCGGTTTTCGTGAACAGGTCGATGGATCCATCACTATTCATGACTTCAATCGACAAGTAATCGCTCGCAATGTTGAATTGTTTGGAAAGATTGAACATGCATCCTTTTCCAAACGCTGTAACGTTTGTACAATCGGCATGGCTGTATATGAGTGATAACTCGATCGGATTCAAACCAGAAGTTTTATATATTGGTATGACAAGATGGAGGTTCGCGTTCGTTGGGTTGACGTTGATGAATGCTTGCCCTGCGTTACCGATATCCTGTCTCAATAACTTGCAATACGACCTTAACCCTTGATTCATAATTTTATCCCCCTAAAATACTTTGATGTATTTTTGAAAACCCACAAGCAACTTTTCTTCGATGTATCCGTTTATTTCCTGAACATCTACAAAGCGATTGAAGATGCTGAAAAGATATTCTTTCAGCCCTTCGGCGTATCCCGTTTTTTCCTCGTAGCTGAGGTCATCCTCGAAAACCACTCCTAAATCGATGTCACTATCGAATGTTTGAGTTTTCTTGGCGAAAGACCCGAAAAGAATCACGCTCTGAACTTTGTACAGTAAAGATATCTGAGAGCGGTTTGTCCTGATTTTTTCGATGATTTCCTGGGTGGACAACGATACAAGGTTTTTGTAATAGGCTTTGCTCTGGGTTCGCTCATGAGTGAGTTTGTCCAAGAGAAAAGCAACCGCTGGCATAAGGTCGCCATTCATATATTCAAGCTTAATCTTTTCGTATTGATCAAAATCATGGGCAAAAAAACGGATGGGGATCAATTTGTTTTTAATCAAAAGGTAATTGAGGATTAGGAAAGCACTCCCGGTTCTATATGTATCATCATATTCTTCAAGAGCGGAATAGACTTTGAAATGAGTTTGCAAAATCCTTTGGAGCATGGGAAGGCTATCAAAATCATAATAGGATGATTGGATTGCCGAAATCCGATAGTCCTCGAGTTCTTTTCCCATGAGAATGAAGAAAAAGCGTTGGAGAAGGTTTTTAGAAAAAACCATATTCGCATTGTTGATTAAATAGGAATAAGAATCAAAAAAGAATTTTACTTTATACTCGGTATCCGAAACGATCTCTTTGGTTCCATTGATGACTGTTTTAAAATCATCGTGCCCAATATCAAGGCCCAAATGTTCAATCAACCTTCGGATGAAACTAGCGCTGTTCTTTCGAACGACAAGCTCATCCTCTTTAAATTTGTTTACGAGATTATGATAATCGGTTTTTTCCACTACTTATATGATAGCCCGAAGGCTTAACCGTTTATTATTAAGTTTTTATTACTTTGGTGTTTTTTAAGACAAATTGCCTAAACTGTCCAAAAATAAAAGGTGGATTTTTGTGCTTTTCCCTTGTTCGAAGACGAAACAAACAAAAAATAAACTACTTAAGCAGATATTGATAAAGGGTCTGATACGCTTGCGCCGATTTCTTCCAGGCGTTATCGGTCTTCATGGCGTGTTGGATGAGCAGGTCCATGACCGCGGCCTTCCGGTAATTGGTCAATGCCCACCGCACCGTGTTTTCGATGGCCTGGGTTTCATAGGCATAGAAGCCAAAACCGTTCGCCTTATCGAGGTTATGATCCATGAACGGAATGACGGTGTCTTTGAGTCCTCCGGTCAAACGGACTAACGGAAGCGTGCCATAACGAAGGGCGATCATTTGGGCGATGCCGCAGGGTTCAAATAAGGAAGGCATCAATAAGAAATCGCTGGCGGCGTAAATCTTATGGGCAAGGGTATCGTTATAGCCGATGTAGACCGCCATTTTGTCGGGATACATGGCGCGCAGTTTTTCCATTTCTTGCTCGTAGACATATTCGCCCGAACCCAAAACGACCAGGGACGCGCCGACTTTCAGCAGTTCATGGGCCGCGGCGATGATGAGGTCCATGCCTTTTTGCCACGTCAATCGGGTGACGATGCCAAAGAGGGCTTGCCCTTCATCCGCTAAATGGAGTTCTTTGAAAAGAGCGGATTTATTCAGCGGTTTTTGCTTGGCGTAAGTTTCCACATCAAAGGTGTAAGGAATCTTGGCGTCTTTGGCGGGATTCCATTCGGTGTAATCGATGCCGTTGAGAATGCCTTGGAAGTCGTTTTTCCGCCAAATGATGACATCGTTAAGCCCTTGGCCGCCTTCGGGAGACAAAAGTTCTTCGGCATGCGTGGGCGAAACGGTCGTCACTTTGTCGCTATAAACCAGGGCGGCTTTTAAAGACGAGCAGGTGCCTTTGAAACGCACTTGACCTTCGTGGAATAAGGATTCGGGAAGGTTATAGAAATCCCCTAATAGGGCGGGATCGAATAGCCCTTGGAATGCGGGGTTATGGATGGTCGTGACAAAGCGGATATTGCGGTAGAACGGATCGTTGGTATTTTGCTCTTTGATGAGCACGGGAAGCATGCCTACTTGCCAGTCGTGAAGGTGAATCACATCGGGGCAAAAATCCAAAACGCGAAGCATGTTCCGTATGGCTTGGGTGAAGAAGGCAAAACGTTCGGTATCATCGAAATAACCGTAAAGTCCCGGACGCGAGAAATAATAATCGTTGGCGATGAGGTAATAGGTAATCCCATCGATCACGGTTTGATAGATATCGGCCTTC
>CALMWE010000172.1 GCA_937873795.1 uncultured Caryophanales bacterium | reverse complement strand
CCAACGAAGCCGTTTCGGCGGTCTATGCGGTCAACCAAGGAACCTTCTTTTTCATCGTCATTTCTTATGGCATTGTTTCCGGAGCGGGCATTTATGTCCAACAATTCTTCGGCGCCAAAGACGATGATCATTTACGGCAATCGGTCCGTTATAAATTGATTGCGATGACGCTTCTTTTGGTCGTTTTCCTGCCTTTGTTCTTCTTCGGTGGAAGTACATTAATTGGGTTCTATACGCGCAGTGCCGATAACGCGGATGAAATCCTTCGTTTAGGCATGCAATATTTACCGATTATTTTGTTGAGTCTGATTCCGATGGCGTACACCACCGTTTATGCCACTTCGTTCCGGGAAACTGGTAAAACCATTTATCCGTTGATTACGGGTATTGTTGCCTTGGTAACCAACATTGTTTTTAATGCCCTTTTGATTTATGGCTTCGACATGGGTGTGGTCGGAGCGGCCATTGCCACGGTCATTGCCCGAGTTGTCGAATTCATCGCAACATTTATCCTTGTCAAAAAAGTGAATGTTCCCTTCTCTAGAGGGATTTTCTCGCATTTCCATATCGAAAAACGGATCGTGAAAATCATCACCAAAAAGTCCGTCCCGTTATTTATCAATGAAGTTTTGTGGGCCGGAGGCATGGTCATGCTTTCGTTGGCCTACGCTCAACGCGAAGGTGTCTTGTCCGCGTTATCGATTGTCTCTACGATGACGGATATCTTCGGTATCGTCTTCCAAGGTCTTTCAGTCGGTATCGGCGTCATGGTCGGAAATCTCTTGGGTGCGGGTAAAATCGAAGAAGCCAAAGAGAACAATAAGAAGCTGTTTTTCTTGGGTATTTTCATTTCCTTGGTAGCAGCTGTCGTCATGGCCATCTTGGCGTTTGTCGCTCCTTATATGTTCGTGGAAGTCATCCCCGAACAAAAACTGTTGGCGACCAAACTGCTTTTGGTTTATGCCTCGTTCATGTGGGCATTCTCTTTGTCGGTATGCTCCTATATGACCCTTCGAGCGGGCGGAAAGACGTTAATTACCTTCCTCTTTGACTCGATGACGATGTGGGCGTTTGTCGTTCCCACCACGTGGGCATTGGCCTTATTTACGGGCCTCGATATCGTCGTGATTTACATTGTCGTGCAG
>CALMWE010000171.1 GCA_937873795.1 uncultured Caryophanales bacterium | reverse complement strand
AAAGGTTGAAGACGGCCGAGGTAAAGAAGTTTTCGCCATGGTTTAAGAACATTTCAATGGCTTCCTTGACGAGTTTGTTTTGGGCTTCAGAGGAGGTTGTCGGAGTCGGATTGATGGAGTTTTCATAGTTCGTCCAGGTTTCCGTTTCATAAGCGGAGTAACGGATCGGAGCATAACCCGAAGGAATGCAGAATTGCGCGGATTTCTCGGCCGAAGTCATGTATTTCGCGAAGAGCCAAGAAGCGATCATTTCTTGTTCGCTGGCCTTTTTGAAGAGGTTGATGTTCGGTCCTTGTTGGATTTGAGCTTTTTTGGTGTCGGTGAACGAAGGTAAGGGAGCGATTCCAGCGCGGTAGCCGGCATCAAAGACGGATTGCGAAGCGCCGATGTAGGCGTAGCGGGTTCCGCCGGTCGAACCGACGTACATGTAAAGTCTGGAATTGGTCTTGAAGATATCGGATGTGTAGGCATCACCGTTGAGCGAACGGGTGAGCATTAAGCCACGATCCACTTTATCTTTGAAGTATTTGACCATGTCTTTCGCGGTGTCGTTGTTGAATAAGACTTCGCCACGGCCGGTGGTTTCATTGTAACCGGTGTAGGGAGCGTCCCATTGTTCACAACCCGTGATAAAGAGGTTATCTTCGGAGTCATAACCGAACGGAATGGCGTTGGGTTCGCGAGACTTAATGTCTTCAGCGATGGCGAACACTTCATCCCATGTGGTCGGTACTTCGTAGCCATGAGCGGCAAAGTAAGCGGAGTTGTAGAAGAAGCCTTCCGACGATTTCGTGAACGGCAGGGACAAAATCGAGCCGGCGTTATCGTAGCTTTGGCCTTCTGCCCAGAGACCGGGTAAGAAGTCAGCGATTTCTTCTTCGGTCCAACCCAGGGTCGGGTGCGTAATGAAATTGTTCAGCGCAAGAGGAGCTTTGGCTTGGGCGTAACGAGCGACGTGGTCCGGATAGCTTTCCACGATGTTGGGCTCGGTGCCGGCCGTAATCGATAAGGCAACCTTATCGGCAAGTGCGGCATAATCATTCGCGACTTTTTCTTGGACGACGGTGACATTCGGATAGATGGCGTTGAATTCCGAAATCCACGTGTTCACCATGTTTTGCGAATCCGCACCCATACGGTGCCAGAACTTAATGGTTACGGGCGTTTCGGTATCGAACGTCGCGTCAGCCGGTAAATCGTACCAATCGACGATTTTGACGTTTTCGCTGGTTTGGCTACTATTGCGATCTCCACCGCAAGCAACCATCAGCATCGCGCCAACAACGAGAAATAAAGCAGCAGTTTTCTTCATCTTTGGTTTTCCCTCCTTAAAAAGTATAACACTAAGTGTTAACCTTTAACACCACTACGTGAGACACCACTCATAATGTAATTCCGGAAAAAGACGAATAAAAGTAAGAGAGGAACGGTGACGATCACCGTAGCAGCCATTTGATAGTTAATAAGCA
>CALMWE010000170.1 GCA_937873795.1 uncultured Caryophanales bacterium | reverse complement strand
TTTCATTTTCTTTTCAAAGTCACGTTGGGTCGTATACACGGGAATTGAATCTTGAATGGGAGGAATGAGTCCTTGTTTTTCCATCATCGCGGCACGGGAGCAAACAAAGATTTTGTCTTTATATAACGATGTGCACTGGCGAGCGGTACACTTTTTGACCATACGCTCGGTCTCTTTTGAAGAACGATTTTTAAGGGTGACGTCTCCCATATCCCGCCATTTCTGGTCGACCAATTGGTAATTTTTGATGTGGTATGACGAAAGGACAGTGGACAACTTCTCCCGATTCTTGGCGACTTGAGACGAATAATTGCTGAAGTGAATATGTACTCCGGCTTTGGCAAAAGCTTCAAGGTCTTCTTTTGAAGGGATGATTGTTCCATTAGTGGCCAAACGGATCGAATGGATTTTTTCTTGTTTGCCGAGAAAATCAGTAAATTGAGCCAGTTCAGGATAAAGGAAGGGTTCACCACCATGGATCTTAATTCTCTCGATTGAGTGGACGTTTTTTAAAACCTCACCGAGTGAATCTTCAATTTGGTTTAAATCCAGATGTTCGCCTTTGTTTTGGCATGAAGAAATAAGGTTTGAACATCCCGCGCACCGAAGATTGCAGTGCGTGGTAACGAAAACCTCGAGGTAAGGTAAATCAATCGATTTCTTGAAAAAAACCGAAAGATATTTTATTTTGAGGCCTAAAATAATGAAAAAACGGGACATCGCTTTTTTATGATTTAACCCCTTTTGGTTTTTTATCGAAAAATGAACTAACCGTTGATAATAATTATGGTAAATGCTGAACATTTTCGTCCTCTTTGTTGATATTTTATCATTTAATAATAGGAAGAAAACCATTTTTATCAAACAATCTTGAGAGGGAAAGCCCGACGATTAACAACAGTTTGCAATTATGCAACTCAATAGATTAAGTGTTCATTCTATTTTGATTCAATAATCAATGGAATTGGCTTTCCTTTATTTAAAACTGAAGTGTGGTATTGAGCAAAAGCCCTTGAGCTCTCAGCAAATTAATGATTTGTTGGCCTTCTTCGAGGGAAATTTTGAAGTAACTTGCCACTTCCGATTTTCCGCGAACGAACGTTCTTCCGATGGCTTTTCGTTGTTTGTAAAAGAAAGACGCTTTTTCTTCGATGCTCATAGCAATAAACTCTTTTTTATCATTTTGTATGGGTTTCATTGCGAAAGGTTCTGAAACCAGTTTTTTCTCTTTATCTTCATATTGT
>CALMWE010000169.1 GCA_937873795.1 uncultured Caryophanales bacterium | reverse complement strand
CCTAAAGGAGACATTCATGTCGAAAGTATATATCGTCGAAGCTAAGCGAACCGCTGTCGGATCCTTTTTGGGAAGTTTAAAGAATCACCATCCCGCGGATTTAGGCGCTCCGTTGATTAAAAACATTTTAGAAAACACGCACGTACCCGCGGGTGAAATCGATGAAGTCATCATCGGTAACATTCTTCCCGCCGGTCAAGGCCAAGGCCTCGGCCGTCAAGTCGCCCTCAAAGGCGGAATCCCCATCGAAGTCCCGGCTTATGTCGTCAGCATGGCCTGCGGAAGTGCCATGAAAGCGATCATGAACGCCGCGACCGAAGTCAAAGCCGGATATGCCAACTTGGTGTTAGCCGGTGGCGTCGAATCGATGACACGCGCTCCCTATTTAATTCCCGATGGCGCCCGTGGCGGTCTCAAAATGGGTGAAATCAAAGTCAAAGACCACATGATCCTCGATGCTCTGACCGATGCCGGAAGCGGCGTCCACATGGGCATTACCGCTGAGAACATCGCCTCAAAATACCAAATCTCACGCGCCGAACAAGATGCCTTCGCGTTTGAATCGCAAAAGAAAGCGATCGCCGCGGTAGACGCCGGTCGGTTCGCGGATGAAATCGTTCCCTTGGAAGTCAAAGTCGGCAAAGATATCGTCAAATTCGACAAAGACGAATATCCCAACCGCACAACCACGCTTGAAAAGATGGCAACCCTCAAACCGGCCTTCAAACCTGAAGGCGGCACGGTAACGGCAGCCAATGCCTCTGGTATCAATGACGGTGGCTCGATGGTCCTCGTGGCCAGCGAAGAAGCTGTCAAAAAATACAATTTGAAACCGCTTGTCGAGATTGTCGGCTTCGGCCAAGGCGGCGTCGATCCGCTCCTCATGGGACTCGGACCTACTCCGGCCATCAAGAATGCGCTCAAACAAGCGAACTTGAAATTCTCTCAAATGGATCTCATCGAACTCAACGAAGCCTTTGCCGCTCAAAGCTTAGGCGTCATCCGTGAGCTCACCGAAGCCTTCGGCGAAACCAAAGAACAAATCTTAGCCCGCACCAACGTCAACGGCGGTGCCATTGCTCTGGGTCACGCGGTCGGCAGCAGCGGTGCCCGTATCACGGTCACGCTGATTCACGAACTTGTCAAACGTCAAGGAACCTATGGCCTCGCCTCACTCTGCATCGGCGGCGGCATGGGAACTGCGATTATCGTCAAACGCGTCTAATAAAAACACCTAAAAAGGAAAGAGGAAAACACACTATGAAACGCTTAGAAGGAAAAGTCGCCTTAATTACCGGTGGAGCCAAAGGATTAGGCGCCGCCATGGCCGTCCGTTTTGCCGAAGAAGGCGCGAAAGTCATCGCTGCCGATATGATGCCGCTGACCTACGAACACGAAAACGTCGAGTTCGCGCAATTGAACGTGACCGATGCCGCGATGTGCAAAGCATTAACCGAAAGCCTCATTGCCAAATACGGTAAGATTGATGTACTGGTTAACAACGCCGGTATCACCAAAGATGCCATGACCTACAAGATGACCGATGACATGTGGGATGCCGTCATCGCCGTTAACCTCAAAGGTGTCTTCAATTTGACCCGCTATGTCGGTCCCGCTATGGAAGTTGCCGGTAAAGGCTCGATCATCAACATCGCTTCCATCGTCGGCGAATACGGCAATATCGGACAAATCAACTACTCCGCCACGAAAGCCGGCGTCATTGGCATGACCAAGACCTGGGCCAAAGAATTTGCCCGCAAAACCGCGATCGTTCGCGTCAACGCCATTGCTCCGGGTTACATCATGACCGATATGATGAAGACGGTTCCCTCCGAATTACTCGAAAAATTCGCCGCGCTTACCATGCTTCACCGTTTGGGCCAACCCGAAGAAATCGCCAATGCCGCTTTATTCTTAGCCTCGGATGAATCCTCCTACGTCACCGGCCACGTCTTAGACGTCAACGGCGGCATGCGCTTATAATCCACCCATCTCAAATAAGGAGTCTTTTATGGAAAAAAAGGATGTTGGCATCGTCGGAACGGGAATTTACATTCCCACTCCGCGAATGAATGCCAAAGAGATATCCGACGCGACCCGAGGGGTTTGGTCGGAAGCGGCCGTCATTGAAAAACTGGGCATTCGCCAAAAACCCTTGCCCGGACCTAACGACGGTACTCAAGAAATGGGAGCCTTAGCGGCGCTCGATTGCCTGAAGAACACGGGCGTCGATCCCAAAGACCTTGATGTCATCTTATGTGTCGGCGAAGAATGGAAAGAATACCCCTTAACCACCTCGGCTTGCTACATTCAAGACCGGATCGGAGCGACCAACGCGTGGGGCATCGACGTTCAAAACCGTTGCTGCACGACCGTCGCCGCGATGAAAATCGCCAAAGACATGCTGATGGCGGATGATGATATCCACATGGTCATGGTCGTCGGCGGTTACCGTAACGGTGATTTCGTAGATTATACCGACAAAAACATGTCGATGATGTACAACCTCGGCGCAGGCGGAGGAGCCATCATTTTAAAGAAAAATTACCACAAGAACTTATTACTTGGATCCTATGTCATCTCCGATGGTTCGCTCGCGCGCACCGCGGGTGTGCAAATCGGCGGACAAGCCAATCCCTTGACCCTCGAAAACTTGGAAGAATCCAAGAAATCGCTCCGCTTGATGGACCCAATCAAAATGAAAGACCGCCTCAACGAAGTCTCGATGCCCAACTGGTTCAAATGCATCGACAAAGCCTTCGAACAAGCGCATATCCAAAAGAGCGAGTTGTCTTACTTAGCCGTTCTTCACATGAAACGGTCGGGACACCTCTCGATGCTCAAAGATCTCAACCTCTCTGAATCGCAATCGATCTATCTCGAAGAATACGGACATATCGGCCAAATCGACCAAATCCTATCCTTGCACCTTGCGCTTCAAACGGGCCAAGTCAAGGAAGGCACCGTGCTTAGCATGGTGGCCGCCGGCATTGGTTATGTTTGGGCCGCTAACGTCATCAAGTGGGGGAAAAGCATGTGACGTTCCAAATCCTCTTACAGACGCTTCTCAACAGTTTGATGTACATGTCGATCCTTTCGCTTTCCTCGTTCGCGATCATCCTGATCTTCAGGACGTCCACGACGACGAACTTCGCGCAAGGAACGATTTCCGTCTTCGGTGCGTACATCGTCGCGTACTTATTCACGATTAATCACGTGAATGTGTTCGTGGGGCTGATCATCGGAACCGTTGTTTCGTTCCTGCTCGGCTTCCTTATCGATACCCAAATTTTCCGGCGGTCGCGTCATTTAACCCCGGTCGGAAAACAAATGATTACGATGGGCTTGGTGCTCTTCCTCTCGGGTTTAATCCCTGTGATCTTCGGGACCAACCCGTTGATGATTCCTTATTTAATTCCGGTCACTCAATCCGTCAACTTCACGTTGTTCGGTGCCTCCTATACGCTCAACGGTCACGCCTTGTTGGCAACCATCCTTGCCGTCGTGATTTTAACTGCGGCTTTCTTGGCCCTCAAGTACACGAAGTGGGGCTTAGGCGTCCGCGCTACGGCTTCCTCGGAAAAGGTGGCCGGGATGATGGGTGTCAATACCCGCATGATCACCGCGATCAGCTGGTCGCTTGCCGGCTTCATCGGTGGCTTAGCCGCCATTCTTTACGCCGGAACCGTCGGTAGCGTTGAACAAAACCTCATGGCCGGCGTCCAAGTCAACGGCTTCTTGGCCAACATTTTGGGCGGTTTCGGAACGTTCTACGGTCCGATCGTCGGGTCGGTTCTGATTACCTTCTTCGGTAATACCATCGGTTACTTCAACTCCGTTTGGAAAGACGTCATTGTTTACGGCTTGATTCTCGTCGTGCTCTTGGTACGGCCATTCGGCATCTTCGGTAAGAAGATCATTAAGAAGGTGTAAGAAATGCAAAAAGAAAATCGTTTCAAAACCTTTATTAACCGTGCCACCGGCGCGACGGCTTCGTTCTTTAAGAAAGCGTTCGTTGCTCCCTCGGTTACCAAAAAGTCCCCGGTGGGTGCGTTTTTTGGCTCTCACTACACGCAATTCATTCTCTTAGGCATGGTCTTCGTCGTCCTGCAATTGATGGGCAACAAAGAAATGCTTCCGGTTTCCTTGATGCGCGGCTTCGGCGGCTTGATGATTAACACCATCGTCGCCTTAGGCTTCTTCATCCTGCTCGGATTTGCCGGGTTAGCGTCCTTAGGTACGGCGGGTTTCGTCGGCCTCGGAACCTACATGACCGGCTATTTGCTCAACCAAACCTCGTTACCGACCTTAGTGGTGCTCCTGATTTGTATTCTGACCGCCATCGTACTCGGTATCGTCGTCGGCTTCATCTCGCTTCGTATCGAGGGTATGTACCTCGCCATCATCACGCTTTGCTTGTCGGAAATCCTGGTTTCGCTGTTCGTGAACTTGGAATCGATCACCAATGGCGTCAATGGTCTACGCGTATCGCCATTACCCTTCTTATTCGACCTTGAATTCGCCGGCTTCCAATTCTTTGAATTGACCCGCGAAAACATGTTCATGTTCATCGTTGTCGTGTTCGTCGTTCTCCTCATTCTTACGCACAACCTCACGCACAGCCCGACCGGCCGCGCGATGCTGGCGATGAAGAACAGCGAATCGGCGGCCCAAACGATGGGCGTCAGTGTCCTTCGTTACCGCTTGCTCGGCTTCGTCCTTGCGACCGTGTTCGCGATGATCGCCGGCTTCCTCTATGAAATCTATTGGCGCACGACCTATCCCACGTCTTGGGGTATCTCGTACTCGCTCAACATCCTCGCCGTCGTCGTCATTGGCGGAACCAAGAACATCTGGGGCTTAATCTTAGGCGCCTTCATGATCTTCGGCCTCAACGACATCGTCCTTAAATTCATTCCGTTCTTCGTCGAAAACTCCGGCATCATCGTCCTTCTCAACGGTGCGTTGATGATCCTCGTCGTGATGTTCTATCCCGGAGGTATCAGCCAATTAATTATTGAACTCAAATACAAGATCTTGGCCCGTAAGATCAAAAAGGGGGCTAAGCACAATGGCTAAAAAGTCCGTCAATGTCCTTAATAAGTTCGTGGGTAAACATGAGACAACCGCACTCCCGGAAGAGGTCATCCTATCACTCGACCATCTGACGATGCGTTTTGGCGGTCTCGTGGCGGTTAATGACTTGTCGTTTAATGTCAAGAGGGGCGAAATTTTCGGCCTCATTGGTCCCAATGGCGCCGGAAAAACGACCGTCTTCAACTGCATTACCCAATTTTACAAACCGACCTCCGGCGAAGTTCGCTACCGTGGTCATGATGGCGTCACCTTCCGTCTCAACGACGTGAAAGTCCACGACATCATCAAGCACGGCATTATGCGGACGTTCCAAAACGTCGAGTTGGTTTGGGAACTGAGTGTCCTCGATAACTTGCTTGTCGTCGGCACCCGCTATTTCAAGTCCGGTCTATTCGCTCATTTTCTCCATTTGCCAAAGTTAAGAAAAGAAGAAGCCAAGATGCGTCAGAAAGCGGAGTATATTCTCAACTACCTAGGTTTGAGTATGTACAAGGATGTTTCTCCTTATGGTTTGCCTTACGGAATCATGAAAAAGATTGAGTTGGCGCGCACCCTCATGAGTGACCCCGAACTCATCATCCTGGACGAACCAGCCGCCGGGTTAAATGACGCCGAGACCGAAGAGTTGGCAAAACTCATCCATCGGATCCGTGACGATTTTCACACCACGATTTTCCTCGTCGAACACGACATGGGATTGGTCATGGGAATCTGTTCCACGGTGTGTGCCATCTCCTTCGGAAAACTGCTCGGAATCGGAACCCCAGCCGAAATCCAAAAGAATGCGCTCGTCAAAGAAGCGTATTTAGGGGGAGATTAAGATGGAAAAGATTCTAGAAATCCGTGACTTAGTCATTCGTTACGGCCCCATCGAAGCCGTCAAAAAGGTTTCGATGACGATCGAAAAAGGCCAAATCGTTGCCCTCTTGGGAGCCAACGGCGCCGGTAAAAGCACGATCATCAAGTGCATCTCCGGGCTTGTCAAACCCAGCATGGGCGTCGTGATGTACGAAGGCAAAAGCATCGAAAAGTTGTTGATTCACCAACTCTCCGGCGCAGGCATTATCTGCTCTCCGGAAGGACGCCTGATTTTCAAAGATCTGACGGTGGAAGAAAACCTCAAAGTCGGTGCCTACGCACTCAAGACGCAAAAAATCACGACCGTTGACGAACACGGTCAAACCATTGTCACCAAAGTGTCGGCCAAACAGCGCATGAAAGAGAATTTCGAACGTGTCTACCGTTATTTCCCAGTTCTGCTCGAGAGACGGAAACAAACCGCGGCCACGTTATCCGGAGGCGAACAACAAATGCTCGCCATCGGAAGAGCTTTGATGGCCAGCCCGAAACTGCTTCTGCTCGATGAACCCTCGTTAGGATTAGCCCCTCTGATCGTCCGCGATATCTTCGAGATCATCAAACAAATCAGTCAAGAAGGCACGACCATTCTCATTGTTGAACAAAATGCCTATCAGACGCTTAAAATCGCCGATTACGCTTACGTATTAGAATTAGGCAAGGTACGTGTCGAGGGTCTAAGTCAAGACCTATTAAAAGATGAAACGCTCATTTCTGCCTATTTAGGCGGAAAATGAAAACATATGGAGGTAAAAATATGGAAACAAAGCGTTTACTGTCAATGTCGCTCTTAGTCGCCGCTGTGATGGTCGTTTCTGGATGCTCTACCGGCAGCTCATCGGAAGCTCCGGGCTCCTCGGAAGAACCTGGTAGTTCCTCTGTCGAACAAGAACCCGTCGGACAAGGTGTCACTGCGACCACCATTACCGTCGGTAACACTGCCACTGAAGGTGGTGCCTGGTCTGTCGTCGGCGCTCCGTTCAACGCCGGTATCCGTGCCGTTTTTGAAGAAGTCAACGAAGCGGGTGGCGTTGGTGGCCGCACGATCTCGTTACTTAACCGTGATGATGGCTTCGTCGCCGCCACCGGTGTTGCCAATACCGAACAACTCGTAGAAGACGATAAAGTCTTCGCCCTTGTCGGACACTTCGGCACCCCGACCGTCGGTGCGACCGTCGACTACATCCAAGAAGTCGGAATCCCGATGGTTTATGCCGCGACCGGTATCAACCAACTCTATTTCCAAAAGACCCCGGGCAACCCGGTCATGGCCGTCCAACCGATCTATAAGACCGAAGGCCGTATCCTTGTCGCTCGCGCGTTCAAAAACACCGATTTATTCGGAACCCTTGATGCCACCCACAAATTAGGTGTCATCTACACCGCCGATGATGCCGGTAACTCGATCAAAGCCGGTATCGATGCTCAAGTCAACACGATGGGCAAAGGCACTTCCGTCATCTCCGTCGTTGGCTCTGGCGACTATACGGCCGCTGTCCAATCCATGAAGGATGCCGGTGTCGGCGCCTTGATCATCGCTGCCAACCAAGTTCCGTTCAAAGCCATCGTCAACAAAATGGCCGAACTTGATCTCAGCGTCTCCGTGTTAACTTCCTACGTCAACGCTTCCGCCACGGCCGTCCCGACTGCCGCCGTCACCTCCACCCGTAAGGTTTATGCCAACGCTTGGGTTGATGTCTTCTCGGAAACCGCCGCGACCGAACTCACTTCCTTTGCGACCACGATCATGAGTTATTCCGCTCTTGACACCGCGACCGCGACCCTCTATGCCAGCAACTCCTACGCCATTGCCGGTTATGTTGCCGCCAAAGTCTTCCTCGCCGGTGTTTACCGTGTTGATGCCAATGGCGAATCCCTCAACTGGGAAAACTACATTGCCGCCATGGAATCTTCTTCAATCGACTTCCCGCTCGGCGGCGAAGTGGACTTCACCGAAGGCAAACGTTGGGGCGTCGATTCCCTCTCGTTACTCCGTTTCGATGAAACCTTAGCCACCCCGAACTTCATCTCCGCCAAACCGATCCAAACCTTAGCCCAAATCATGGCGCTGTAGTTCGTTTCCAATAGGGGGAGGGTAATCCCCTCTCCCTATTTTCTTACTGTCGACCTTATAATGAATGAAGGAGAACCCTTATGGACTACCAAGAAAAAGTCATTACCGTCAAACAAGCGTTAAGTCTTATCAAAACCAACGACATTATCGTGTCGGGGATGGTCGGCGCAGAAGCGCGTGAAATATTAAGCCATCTCCATGAATTGGATGCAAGCATCAAAAACGTCAGCGTTACCAACTGCTTACCGATGCTCGATGCCGATTTCTTTGTTAAACCCGAGCATGCCAAACGTTTCCATGTCGACAGCTGGTTCCTTTCCGGGGCCCTTAGAAAAGGATGGTCCAACGGAACCACAAGTTTCATTCCGAACCACCTGCATTTGGCCGCGACTGCGCGTCTGGATCATGTCCGCCCGAACATTTACATCGGTTGCGCTACGCCACCCGATGAACATGGCTTTGTCTCGCTTTCAGTCAGCAACGTTTACGAAAAACGGATGATTGAAGAAGCAGGCGTCGTTATTCTTGAACTCAATCCCAATTTTCCTCGAACCTTCGGGGATATGGAACTTCATATTTCGCAAGTCAATTACGTCATCCCCGTCAACTATCCCGTTCCGGAAATCCCGGATCAAGAATTGACCGAAAAAGATATCAAAATCGGCAATACCATCGCCTCGTTCATTAAAGATGGCGACTGTCTCCAACTCGGTATCGGCGGCATTCCCAATGCCGTGGCCAACGCTCTGGTCAATAAACGCGATTTAGGCGTTCATACCGAAATGCTCACCAGCGGTTTCATGAAACTGTGGAATGCCGGTGCAATTTCGAACAAATACAAGACCATCAACCGTGGCAAAATGGTGTGCTGCTTCGTGGCCGGCCCCAAAGCCCTTTACGATTTCGTCGACAACAACCCGAGCATCTTGATTTTGGATGGCCGCTACGTCAATGATCCCTATGTCATCGGCCAAAACGACAACCAAGTCTCGATCAATGCGACCCTTGAAGTCGACGTTACCGGCCAATGCTGCTCCGAATCCATCGGCTCGCGTCAATGGAGCGGAACCGGCGGCCAAGTCGATACGGTTTTAGGCGCTCAACTTTCCAAAGGCGGCCGTTCGTTCATCGCTTTGTATTCAACCGCGATGGTCCGTAATCCGGCGACCGGCGTGAAAGAAGAAATTTCGACCATCGTTCCGCAATTGAAACCCGGTGCCGTCGTCACTACCTGCCGCAATGACGTCCATTACATCGTCACCGAATACGGGGCGGTCAATCTTCGTGGCTGCAGCGTTGCCGAACGGGTTGAAAAATTGATTTCCATCGCTCATCCAAAGTTCCGCGACCAAATCCGCAAAGAATCCATCGCGCTTGGCTTATTGCCGGCGGAGGAATAGTATGTCGACCTTCCAATTTCAAAACAAATCGGTGTATTACACCGTAACCGGTGAAGGTAATCCGATTTTGTTGCTCAATGGTATCATGATGTCCACGAATTCGTGGAAACCGTTCGTGGAAGTTTTCTCCAAAAACAATCAATTGATCATGGTCGACTTTTTCGACCAAGGCCAAAGCGAAAAACTTGTCGGCCAAAAGTACACCCAGGTCATTCAAGTGGCGCTTCTCGAAGCCTTGTTGAACCACTTAGGCTTAAACCAAGTCAATGTGGTCGGTATTTCTTATGGTGG
>CALMWE010000168.1 GCA_937873795.1 uncultured Caryophanales bacterium | reverse complement strand
GGACTTTATGCAATAAAGACGATTACGTACGGATGATCGGACCCACCATGAAATTGGTGATGTCGAAGTTCTTGTTGGCCCGCACGAATAGGCGGGTTGTATCTTCCACCAACGTGCCTCCCGAGAGATGCGGCAGGAAGTGGAAACTGACGAGAGCTTGTTCTTCTTGGATGAACGAACCGGCGACGGTTTCGGCATCCACCGTATTGATGCTCCAAATTTCGTTGAGGATGTATTTGTCCTTTTCCTTTTGGGCTAACACCATCACCGAACGGGATTCGTCGAAATAGTATTGGTCTTTATAGAAGGGAAGACAGAAGAAGCGTAACGGGACATCGTTTTCCATACGGAGACGCGCCGCACTGGTGCCGTACTTGGCCATGCGTTCGATTTGAGCAAAGTCTTTTTCATAATCCAGTTTACGGAAACTGAATTCCGAATTCTTGGTGATTTCTTTTTCGGTGAAAAAGGCTTTCTTTTCCACAAACCCGAAACGCGGATAGAAGTTGACCGCGGTTTCTTCCGAATACAAGAAAAAGAAGTCGACATCCATGTTTTCTCTGAAAAGGGTTTCGAACAAGACGCTGACGCGGTGTTTGCCGCGATAGGCTTCGATGCTGGTGACCGCGCCGATTTGTAAGGCGGTGTAATGGCGGCGTCCCAAGATCAGGTGCATCCGATACGCCCCGATGTTGGCGATGAGCTGATCGCCTTCAAACAGGGAATAGGGTTTGTAATCCGCATTCCAATAACCGGTTTGATACCAGGGTTCAAACGAAAAGTGGAAGGTGGATTCCATCAAGGCATTGAGGGCTTTACGCTTTTGTTCATCTTTTTGGTAACCGACGAATGTTTCTTCAACCATGGGGTTACTCCTTGGATTTGAGAAGGCCGCTTCGATAGGCTTGTAGAAGCGCCCACAAATCATTCATATTCTTTTGGATGCGTTTACCTTGATCGGTATCCGCCACCGACCACCGCTTGCCTGAGCCATCGAGGTATTCTTTGGAGTGGACGATATCGACGTCGTTATGGATGGCTTCGTCTTTACTGGTGAACATCTGGTGGCCGATGAGTTTCATGCCATGGGAATTGTAAATCAGCGTATAACCGGCAATGCCGGTGACTTTCTGATACGCCCGGCAGATACCGCCATCGATGACGATGCGTTTTTTCTCGGCGCGAAGCGGGCTTTCGCCTTCTTTGAGCTTCACCGGCATGTGGCCGTTGATGATGCGGGACTCGGGGCCGTAGAAGCCGAATTCTTCAAGAATGCGGGTGGCATAGGCGACTTGGTCGGAGAGGGTGAAATAGGGATTAAGTTCTTCAGTCCCGGGATAATCCTTGATGAAGTATTTTTCAAACGTTAAGATATCGTCTTTACCGAAGATGGGCGATTTCTTGCCACAGGATAAATACCAGTAAATATCGCTGAGGCGTTGCCGTTGGTGTTCTTCGTGGGCGTAGTAGGCTTCACGGACGAGTT
>CALMWE010000167.1 GCA_937873795.1 uncultured Caryophanales bacterium | reverse complement strand
AGAGTCGAAGCCAAAGGCTTGGATATCCGCGTCATGGCCGCTCACCCCGGTGTTGCCAATACCGAACTTGGCCGTTACATGAAAAAACCTTTATTGGTGCGTCCTTTATTCTGGATGTTCTCCAAGGTCGCCTCCACGCCCTATGTCGGAGCGTTACCGGAAATCCGTGCGTGTTTGGATGAATCGGCGAAGAACGGACAATATTATGGCCCGAGCCGCGAACGGAAAATCAAACATCAACCCGTAGTAGTGGATTCCAACAAAGCCTCTCATTCCTTGGAAGACGCCAAGAAACTTTGGACCCTATCCGAACAGTTGACTCATGTGAAGTTTAAAGTTTAGATTGGCTTTGTTTTTGAAATAGAAAAAGCCCTCATTTCTGAGAGCTTTAGAGGTCAATGGTCGGAACGGTGGGGACTTGCTTTGCACGTATTGACGACGTGCACAAAAATATATAAAATATGGGCACGAGGCAATAACATGAACAATCTTCCTTTAGCAAACAACTTCGATGACAAGGATATCCTGAAAAAACTCAGCCATGCCAACAACCGTATTGGCGAGCTCAATGGGGTTATTCGCTTATTACCGAATCCGGCCATTATTTTGAATGCGATTACTTTGGGAGAAGCCAAAGAATCTTCCGAGATCGAAAATATCGTCACCACCTTTGATGAAATTTTTAAGGAGTTGACCCTAAAGACTGTCAATCCCGCTGCCAAGGAAGTCGTAAATTATCGGAGTGCCATCAAATATGGTTTTGCCCAGCTTTCTGAAGAAGGTTTTCTGTCACTTAACGCAATCATAAAGATTCATCACATCGTTGAACCAGATAAAGGAGATGTTCGCGTTCTCCCGGGAACGGTTATCAAAAATTCGAAAACCGGAGAAACTATTTATACGCCTCCGCAGGGTGAAGCCGAGATTTTGCGGTATTTAACTAATTTCGAACAATACTATAATGAAGACTCAACCGAGAATCTTGATTCCCTCATCAAAATGGCCATCCTTCACTACCAATTTGAAGCAATCCATCCTTTCTATGATGGGAACGGACGGACCGGAAGGATTTTGAACATTCTTTTTCTTGTTCAAAATAAAAAAATCACACAACCAATCTTGTACTTGAGTAAGTATATCAATCAGCACAAAGATCAATATTATCAGTTGCTTAAAGCCATCCAGTTCGACGAGAAGAATTTAAAGCCGTTCATACTATTTTTTCTTGATGCGGTCAGCGAGATGTGTGATTTCACGATCCGTTTTATCGATGCTTTTCATGCGTGCATGGAGAATACGGAAAAACTGATGAAAGAAAAATGCCCGAAAATATATGAGCCTGAAATTATCAAACATCTCTTTAGTGACTTCTATACCAAAAACGAAATTTTTAGAGAACGTATGAAGATTTCTCGGAATACCGCAACGACTGTTTTGAAAGAACTTGAACGTCAAGGGTTCCTCATCAGCGAGAAAATCGGCAAAGAAGTCTTATACAAAAACACCTTTCTCTTTGATTTAAT
>CALMWE010000166.1 GCA_937873795.1 uncultured Caryophanales bacterium | reverse complement strand
CCGACAATCATGATACCTTCAAGAGCAATGTTGACGACACCGCTCTTTTCGGCGAACATACCGCCTAAAGCGACTAAGAGTAACGGAATGGCGAAGATGAGCGACTCACGCATGATCGCGTAAATAATGTTTAACGCATCCATTAGCGATCACTCTCCTTTGACGGTTCTGGCTGTTTGAGCGGAACATCGGGAGGTGGCGTGGCATCGAGCTCCGCCAGGGCATATCGTTTTTCTTTGGCACGTAATAAGCGTTTCTTCACGAATTGACGGACGAATAAGGCCGCGGCCGAGAAGTAAATGATGACGGCCACGATGATGTCGATGAGTTCTTCTTTGAATAAATACGTTTGCATGTAGTAGCCACCGCGTTGGATGTAGGTGACAAACAAGGTGGAAGCGATGATGCCGATCGGGTTGGACATACCCAGCAAGGCCACCGAGATACCGTTGAAGCCGTTGGCGAGAAGAATATCCGCCGGTTCATAGTAGGTGCCTTGGAAGATGCCGGCGCTGGCCATACCGGGAGCGAGGATGAAGAGCGCTCCGCCGATACCGGCTAAGCCTCCGGAAATCGCCATCGCGGAAATGATGCTGCGCTTCTCGTTGATGCCACCGTACTTACTGGCATTGCGGTTAAAGCCACAGGCTTTGAGTTCATAACCGAACGTGGTTTTGTTGAGAATGATGTAGATGACGATGGCAATGACAATGGCGAGTAAAAAGCCGATGTCCACGGAAGATTCGGGGAACCAGTTACGGAGCCAGAGCACCGGGTTGAAGGCGTTGTCGTCGATGCGTTGGGTCAAGGCTTTTTGAGAGTTGTATAAGGTGTCCGAAGACTTAATGATCCAGTTGACCGAGTACATGCCGATGTAGTTGAACATGATCGCGGTAATGACTTCGTTGACGTTGAAATACGCTTTGAAGAAACCGGGTAGGAAGCCCCAGATGGTGCCTCCGATCATGCCGGCAATGACGGCCACGATCCATTGGAACGGACCAAAGATATCGCCGGTGATGCCCACCACAAGGGCGCAGAACATACCGACCGTGTATTGGCCACTCGCACCGATGTTGAAGAGGCCAGTCTTAAACGCGAAGCCGACGGCAAGACCGCACATGAGGAGCGGTCCGACATAGTAGAGCCAGTTTCCGATGCCTTTGGCGCCGGCTCTGAATAAACCGCGTCCGATCATCGTGAGGAAGCCGTACCACGCCACGGTCGGGCGCGTAAATAACATAATGATAAAGCCGACGAGAAGTCCGGCGAGAATGGCGAGTAACGCCGCGGCAAAGCTTTCCATGCCTCCGGAAGTTAAAGCCTTTTTCCAGAATTGTTTGGTGAAGAGGTAACGGACGCCTCTTTTCAGCGGAATCCAGACACGGTCGACCCAAAATGCCTTCGAGAAGAAGAAACGGACACCCGAAACGATCTTATTCCATACCTTTTTCATGGGTTTCCTTCTTTCCGCCGGCCATATAAATACCGAGCTCTTCGATGGTGGTCTTCTTGGGGTCTAATTCGGCGACGATCTTGCCTTCGAACATGACTAAGATACGGTCGCTGACGTCCATGACTTCGTCGAGTTCGAGCGAAATCATCAACACGGCTTTACCTTCGTCGCGTTGTTTGACGATTTGTTTATGGATGTATTCGATGGCGCCGACATCCAGACCGCGTGTCAATTGGACCGCGACCAAGAGGTCTCCGCCGGTGGATACTTCACGGGCGATGATGGCTTTTTGTTGGTTGCCACCGCTCATGCTTCGAGCCAAGGTCTTGTTGCCTTGGGAGGTACGCACGTCGAATTGGGCGATCAGGTTTTCGCCGTATTCATTGACCTTATCAAAACGGATGAAACCGCGGTTTTGGAAATCTTTCGTGTGGTATTTCTTGAGGACCATATTAAAGGAAAGCGGATAGTCCAAGATGAGACCGAACTTATGACGGTCTTCGGGGATGTGGGCCATGCCGTGATCATTCCGGTAACGGACCGGTTTGGTGGTGATGTCTTCACCATGCATCAAGACTTGGCCGCCATCGGGATCGGTGAGACCGGTAATGGCGTAGACGAGTTCGGATTGACCGTTACCTTCAATGCCGGCGACGCAGACGATTTCGCCTTTACGGACGGTGAAGGAAACGTCGTTGACGACGTGCTTTTTCGATAACGGGGAAATGACGTTGAGGTTTTTGACTTCAAGGGCGATGTCGGTGGGTTTGGCGGGCGCTTTATGCACCGAGAAATCGACGTTACGGCCCACCATCATCTTGGAAAGCATTTCTTTGGTCGTGTCTTTGACATCGACGGAGCCGATGTAGTGGCCGCGGCGTAAAACCGAGACGCGGTCGGCGACTTCCATGATTTCGTTGAGTTTGTGGGTAATGAACAGGATCGATTTGCCTTCTTTGGTGAGGTTGCGCATGATTTGCATCAAGTCGACAATCTCCTGCGGGGTCAAAACAGCGGTCGGTTCATCGAAAATCAGGATTTCGTTTTCACGGTACAGCATTTTCAGGATTTCGACGCGTTGTTGCATGCCGACGGTGATGTCTTCGATCTTGGCGTCGGGGTTGACCAAGAGGCCGTATTGCTTAGAGAGGGCGACGACTTTCTCACGGGCTTCTTTACGTTGCAAGAATCCGGTCTTCGTGGGTTCGACGCCGAGAATGATGTTGTCTAAAACGGAAAAACATTCAACCAATTTGAAGTGTTGGTGCACCATTCCGATGCCGAGGGCGTTGGCATCGTTGGGGTTATGGATCTTGACGGTTTTTCCATTCTTTTTGATTTCGCCTTTCTCCGGTTGGTAGAGACCGAAGAGAACGCTCATCAGTGTGGACTTGCCGGCGCCGTTTTCGCCGAGCAGGGCGTGGATTTCGCCTTTTCTTAAGGACAGCGAGATGTCGTCATTGGCGACGATCCCGGGGAATTCCTTGGTAATATGCAGCATTTCGATGACGTAAGGAGTTTCCATAGATACCTCGATCAGTGTTCTAAATATGACAAACACGAGAAAGGGGGTTGCCCTTTCCCGTGTATGGAGTGCTTAAACGAATTAAGCTTCGAAGGAGATCGTGACGTTGGTTAAGCCTAAATCGAAGGCAGCGATACCGGTGGCATCGACACCCGAGGCGATATCAACGACGACTTCAACGGTGCCATCGGCAATCTTGCCATAGATGACATCGTATTGAGCGATCGTGAAGTTTTCGAAACCCCAAGATTCGGTCGCGGTCGGTAAACCGACGCCGTCATTGGAAGCATCGAGGACCCAAGTGGAACCGCCTTCCCATTGGTTGGTGTAGTAAGCATCGAGAGCGATTTGGACGGAGACGCCAAGGCCTTTCATAGCCGAGGTGATGACCGTGTCGCTGTCTTTGTGTTGGTCGACGTCGACGCCGATGACTTTCTTGCCTTCGGTTTCAGCAGCGGCCATGACGGATTGACCTAACGAACCACCGCAGGCGAAGATGACTTCAACGCCGGCTTGGTACCAAGTGGTCGCCTTGGTTTGGACTTCCGGAGTGGCCGAGAAGCCACCGGTGTAGTGGTATTTTAACGTGGTTTGGACGCTGAGTTCGGCCGCGGCATCATTGACGCCTTTGGCAAAGCCCATACCGAAACGGACAACGGCCGGAACGGCCATGCCGCCCATGAAACCTAAGGAACGATAACCATCTTTGACGGCCGCGTAACCGGCGAGGTAACCCGCTTGTTGTTCGGCGTAAAGGATCGGTTGGACGTTGGCTCCGGTGTGATAGGTGGAATAGTCGGCGGTGTGAGGTTCACCATCCAAAAGGATGAAGTGGACATCCGGGTGAGCGGTTTGCGAGATGTAGATCGGTTCTTCAAACAAGAAACCGGGGGTGACGACGATCTTAGCACCGTTTTCGATGGCGAGATCGATCGCTTCTACGTAAGCAGTCGTGGATTGTTCGGACGGTTTGTAGTATTGGTGTGAAATTTCATGCTCTTCGGCATAAGCTTTCAGGCCTTCCCACGCGCCTTGGTTGAACGACTTGTCGTCGATATCGCCGATGTCGGTGATAAGGGCGATTTCATAGGTGCTCGGGACTTCTTCGCCGCAGGATGTTAATCCGGCCGCTAAGCCAATGCCAGCTAAGGCAACGAGACCTAAAGACAATAATTTTTTCATAATTCCCTCCCTTTCGTGATTTAATGAAAAAATTGGCGTAACCAATCGCAAGAAAATTTTGTGGATAAGCCGGCAATTATACGGATGTGCCAGCTTGGATCGCTTGTAAGGGAGAGCCGTAAACAAACGTTGGGGCTCATCCTAAAGTACAGACTCACCACGAAAACCTCTTTGCGACTTGTTGCTTTTATAATATAACATTTCTATTTCGTTTTTTTCAACTCGTTTTTCTTTAAAACGATGGTAAAAAAAGGACCTTTTTTGTTAAGGTCCACTGCTTTTTGATTTCTTTGGAACATTAAATTATCGCATAGTCAAGAAAAGTCCGCCATAACCTAAACGCATTTATTCCGATGGCAAGGCACTTTTTGATTGCTTGACTTCGTTTTCGAACGTTTCGATAAACTGTTTCATGAAAGCGCTTCGTTCATGCGCCATTTTTTTAGCCAATGGGGTATTCATGAGGGCTTCGAGTTTGAACAGTTTCTCATCGAAATGGTCCACCGTCGCCGGGGTGCTATGGGTGGGGTCCACCAAGAGCCGTCCTTTGTTACCGCCGTAAGCAAACGCACGGGCAATGCCGATGGCCCCGATGGCGTCGAGGCGGTCGGCGTCCTGGGCAATCTTGCCTTCAAGGGTCGTTTCTTTCTTGCCTTTGAGCGAGGACGAATAGGATAGGTTATCGATGATGTCTTTGACGCGTTCAGCGGTATGCGAATCGACGTGATTGAGAAGCATGAATTCATCGACGTTGACATGGGCGCCATGGTAGACGATCTTGCGGTCGTCGATGTCGTGGAGCCAAGCGGAAAGGACTAAAACGTAATGATCGATCTCGGGATAAGGTTCGGCGAGCAGTCGGGCGAGTCCCACCACGCGTTCGACATGGAAGAAGTCGTGTCCGGTGGGTTCTCCGCCGAGGTTGACTCTTACAAGGTCTTGGGCGGCCTTAATAATCTTATTTTGTTCGTGCGTCATAAGTCTCCTTATTTAGATGAGTGGGCGCTCCGTAATGCTGATCCACATCGGGTCATCTTCGAAATACGCCACATAGTCGAGCGTTTCCGCATCAAAATCATAACGGAAAAAGCAGGAATAGGGATAGAATCCGCGGGAACTTTTATATCCGGAGAAGGCAAGGAAGAGAGTTCCGTCATATTCCGCGGTGGCTTTGACGCCGAATCCGCCGTATCGGAAGCCTTCATCCAGGAAGGGCGAAAGACTCGCCATCGTAGCGGTCGTCAGGATTTTCGTGACTTGGTCGCTTTTACGGACAATCGCGATGGCGTCTTCTTGGATCGTTTTATGGTAATCGCCTTCACGTAAGTCGGTAAGTCCATCGAGAGCTTCTTCGGTATCGACTTCGTTGAGGAGGACACCGCTATAGAAATCGAGTCCTTTGTAAAGAGGCACGACATTGCCGTTTTGAATCAGCGATTCGCCACCATAGAAGAGGACATCATCGCCATAGAAGCCGATGAGATAGGAGGTATCGGGATAAAAGGGTTCAAACGAATCTTCGATCCAGGTGTCTTCGTCTTCTTGATAAAGCGTATGGATTTGGTTTTCGAATAAGTAGGCATAACGGCGTTCATCGTATACCCCATAACCAACCGGATTATCTTCGCTTTGATAGACGATGACCCCGTTAGCGATATCCAAGACGGTGAAATAACCGTCCACCACATACGAAAGTTGGCTGCCTTGCAAATCAAAGAACTTACGGACATAACCGTGTTCGTCATCCCCGGAGAAGATACCGGAGGAATAAATGATATCGAAAGTCGATAGTTCATAATCGGTTTGGCAGATGAAATAATCGCGGTAATGGACATGGTTGACGTTGCGGGTCCGATTCACGCAGAAATAGATGGCATCGCCGTAGTAGGCTTCGCCTGCGGTATAGAGGTTAGCCTCATCGAAGTTATCGGTGACGAGGTCTTGGAGGTTCTTCTCGCCTTGATACGTCGAAAAGTACTGGCCGTTATAAAAGACAAACGGCGACTCGCTGGGAGTCCACGCTTTGTAATCGGGATTGCCCCAAGAACAGGAAGCTAAGAAAAAGAAGGTGACTAGGATCGTGAGTCGTTTCATACGATCACCTACGATTCGGGTACCTTCATTATATCGGGTTATATCGCTAAAAAGGATAGAGAAAGCGAAGAACTATTTTTTCTTGAAGAAGCAGAAGCCCACCGCTCCGGGGCCGGCATGGGTACCGACGGTGACGCCGATGGGGAACACGCGGGGTTCGGGGAACGACGTATGTTTGGCCACGAATTTCGTGAATTTTTCTAACGTATCGGGCGCATCGGAATGGCCGAAGAATTGCGGTAGCGTGGTATCGACATCGGTTTCGTTATATTGATCGCACATCCAACTGAACGCACGGGCCAAGCCAAAGGCTTTGTGGACCACGGTGACTTTGCCATCGACGATGGCGATTAAGGGTTTGACGTGCATCAAGGAACCCATGGCCGCACTGGTGGACGAAAGGCGTCCGCCGAGCTTGAGGTATTTAAGGTCATCGATGACGGCAAGTAACACGATTCTCTTTTTGATTTCTTCGATCTTCGCGACGATCGTCGCGGCATCATCGCCGGCATCGCGGAACGAAAGTGCGGAATACACGAGTGCACTGAGACCAAACGTCACTTGACGGGAATCGATGAGATGGATTTTCTTCTTCGGGAAGCTTTCTTTGGCGAGGAACGCGGATTGTAAGGAACCGCTGAGTTCGCTGGAGATGAAGAGACCGATAATCTCGTCTTCATCGGGGATTTTCTCAAAGACTTCGGTAAACGTGGCGACGTTGATGAGCGAGGTCTTCGGAAGTTCTTTGACAGAGCGCATACGGGCATAGAATTCTTCGGGGGTGATGTCGATGCCGTCGGTGAAGACTTCGTTACCGAACGAGACGGTCAAAGGGACGACGGTGAGGTTCAAGGCTTTGGCTTGTTCTTGGGTGATTTCCGAGGTGGAGTCGGTGATGATACGTAAGGCCATGGTGATTATTTCCTTTCAACGCTGCTCTTGCGCGTGATTTCGGCTTTGCGGCCGAAGTACAGACGGACTTTTTCTAAGGATTTGGCTAAGGTTTGAGTTTCTTCGAGGGTGAGATCGGCAACGATTTCTTCGATCATCCCTTGATGGAATTCCAAATGCTTTTGGTTGACGAACTCGGCGATCGGTGTCGGAACCAGGTAATAGACGCGTTTATCGTCTTGGGCTCTTTGACGGATCAAATAGCCTTTCTTTTCCAAGGTTTTGACCGCGGTCGTAAGCGAGCCTAAGGTAATACCCAGTTTGGGAGCCACCACACTCGGAGTGTTCTGGTGGGTGGGTAAGGCTTCGAAGACCGCTTCCAGGACGTGGACTTCACTAATCGATAAACGGTGGTTGGTTAAGTGTTCTAAGGCCATCTCTTCATACCGTAAGATATCGTTGAAGGTATCGACTAAGAAATGGTTTAAGGTTGCTTTGTTAGAATCCATGAATCCTCCGATAGTTTGAAGTTCAAACAATATACATAATTTACTCTTTTATCCGTGGGTGTCAAGCAAAATTAAAAAATCCCCAACGGGAAGGTCGGGGATTCTATGACTATTGGTACTATTTAGAGTTGGAAAACGGCGATTTCGTAGGGTTGGTAAGCCCCATTGATGGAACGCGTCTTATGGTCGTAGTTAGATAAGATCAGTTTTCCTTTGGAATAACCTTTTAGGTTAAGCTCGGTGGAATCTTTGAAATTAATGACCACGAGGAGATGTTCTTTGCCAAGGATTCTCTCATACACAAAGCAGCTTTCCGGGACTTCTTGAACTTCTTTGAAATCGCCTAAAGTGACGCTGGGATGGCTCTTCCGTAGGCTTAAGAGGTTTTGATAGAACTTATAGACGGAACGATCACTGTGAAGGTCTTTCTCGACGTTAATTTCTTGGTAACGGAGATAGGTCGGAATCCACGGTTCAACCGTTGAGAATCCGGCATAGGCACTGTCATTCCATGGCATGGGACGACGGGCGTTATCGCGGTTACGGAAATTGACGGCTTTCATGAGTAAATCATGAGGAAGTCTTTCTTTGTTTTCGTGGTAGTAATTGAACGCTTGGATATCGCGGATTTCATCGATGTTTTTGGAATACGAATTGGTCATCCCGATTTCTTGACCTTGATAGAGGAACGGAACGCCTCTGAGAAGGAAGAATTGGGTGGCAAACATCGTGGCGCTTTCGTAGCGGAGTTCTTGGTCGTTGCCGAACTTAGAGATATAGCGCAGTTGATCGTGGTTTTCAAAGAATAGGGTATAAAGCGTGTCGTTCTCGATGGCGAAATGTTGCCATTTGACCAAGATCTTTTTGAGTTGGGATAGGTCCACGCCGGTGATGCCATAGTCGTCTCGATTTCCGATGGATAAGTGTTGGAATTGGAACACGGTCGAAAGTTCTTTGCGGGAATCCAGGGTCAATTCACGGATGTTGGTTTCGTTGGCACTCCAGCATTCGCCGACGGTGAAAATATGTTCGCAGTTGGGGCGGCCGAAGAGTTCATGGATGAATTCATGAAGACGCGGGCCATTGCCGTTAAGTTTCTTGGGGAAGTCTTTGCTGATCTGATCGAGTACGTCGCAGCGGAAACCGTCCACGCCGAGGGCGACCCAGAAATCGACCACCGCTTTCATTTCCTCGCGGACTTTGGGATTTTCCCAGTTGAGGTCGGCTTGGCTGATGGCGTAGGAATGTAAGTAATACTGATTTCGTAACGGTTCGTATTCCCAAGCGGAACCGCCAAAACAGGCGGTCCAGTCATTAGGGGGATTATCAAACCAGTAATAGTAATCGCTGTAGGGATTGTCTTTGCCTTTGCGGGATTCTTGGAACCATTTGTGCGCGGTCGAGGAATGGTTGGCCACTAAATCGAGGATTAACTTCATCCCGCGTCCGTGCATTTCCTTGACGAGTTTTTTAAGATCGTCCAAGGTGCCGAATTCATCCATGATGTCGCAATAATCGGAGATATCGTAACCGCAGTCGTCGTTGGGGCTTTT
>CALMWE010000165.1 GCA_937873795.1 uncultured Caryophanales bacterium | reverse complement strand
TGAATTTCGTCGATGAAAAAAATGGTTTTCCCTTGTTGAAGCTCAACATTCCCGGAAAGAAGCGTTAACTTGAGTAGTAAAGATTTTGCATCCAACGAAGTATCGAAGGCCTCACGGGCTAAGCGATTTTCCAATAGATTGAGATAAACAAAGGGAACTTTCTGGTCGGTCAGAAAAGCACGGATGAGATAAGTTTTTCCGACTTGGCGAGCACCATCGACCAAAAGAGCTTTCGAAGACGTTTGATACCATTGGTCGAGAATTTTATAGGCTTTACGAAAGAGCATATGAGAATCTCCTTTCCATCTTTTTGCATTTTTCCAAGACTATTGTACCCCATAATTTGCATTTTTCCAAGAAAAAAGGAGCCAAATTTTGCATTTTTCCAATAATAAACTGACAGTCTTTAATTTTTCTTATATAAATGGAATCTATATCAAATTCTCCGACAACTGCCACCAATACATCATCGACGCCGCGTTCAGTTACGACTACGGTGCCCGTCCTCTCAAACGCTTCATCCAAAAAGAAGTCGAGACCTTGCTGGGCCGCGCGATCATCAGCGGACAAGTCGATACCAAATCCTCCTATGTAGTGGACGTCGCCAACAACCAATTCGTGATTCGAAAATAAGTCCATCCCACAAAAAAACTCCTGCATGAGGCGACGCATGAGTTTTTACTTTTATTGATTTTGGTTTATCATCACAGCAATATTAAAGTGCATTTAAATACTGTTTAAACAGATAAATAAGAAAATATAAGCACTTTAATGCACATTAAAATATAGCAAAAGTCTTGGCTTTTTCTTGGATGGTCTTTTCGTCAAGAAAAGCTTCTTTGGCAAATAGAGGCCATTTCAGCAAGGCGTGTTTCACCTCATCGATGATGCTTAAAGCAAGGTTTTCGTTAATCCTCATGGATGCGGCGGCTTTTAAAAGGTCATCGCGAATGATTTGGCTTCTTTTTCCGTTGATGCTCATTTGATGCATCGAGGTCCATTTGCCCAAGGGATTATAGGCATACGTCAAATCATAAGCGGGGGACAAGGACCATTGACCTTGTTTATCCATTAAAAAAGAAATGTTTTTAACATGGTCATCACAATTTTGGGCCATGACATTGAACACCATGTAACGGAAAAACTGTTCAAAATCTTTTCTTTTGACGTTGAGTTTAGTCATCGTTTGGGCGGCTTCTTCATAACTGAAAAGACCCGGTTCGTTATAGTCGACATGAACCAAAGCTCCCAAGGTTTGCATATGAAGTTTCTCAACTGTGCCGTCGGGAAGGACGTTTCGGTCAAAACGCCGTGTCATGAAGTGGTAACGGCCGCTTTTTGAAAGTAAGCGCGATTCGCTCATGTTGATTTTGGCCTCTTTGGCCATGAGATAGTAGGCATATTCAATCCGTGTAAAGGAGGTTTCTTCTTTTTGATCGACCCCATCGAGTTTGAGTAACCAATAAGTGAATCCCTTTCCCGAATCAATCTGACCGGATTTAATCACACCCGTTTCTTCGTTATAGGCAATGATGGCTTTTGCCCGTGCTCCGCCGGCGGAAGTTCCCACCTTAATTAAATCGTTCATATCCTCTTTGACAGAAACAGAGGTTTTCTCTTTTTGATTCAGTATTTCATTGCATAACTCGACCAAACGATCGACTTCAATCTCTTCCACCCGATTGAATAACCGGTTTTTTTCGGGGTAAATCTCTAAGGCTCCCATTCCTCGTTTGCCCACATAGCATAATCGTTCAATCACGTTAAAAGATTCGGGAGACCGTCCTTCTTTGACTAGCCAAGCGTTGATGAGCGCGTTTCCGAAACGATCGGGTAAGACATCGGCCAAAAGCCCGGGCAATCCATGGAACGCCTCGTTGGGGAGTGTTTTGAATTGAAAGACTTCATCGGTCAAAGGCATCATGATCGGTGACGGACTGATTCCGCTTTTGAGAAAATCAGGATCATATTTAAAAAAGCAGTAGGGGGATTGTTCATCCAAGGATACCGCTCCGATGCGGGTGCCCCATAATTTCACTTCAGCCGCGATCATTTTTCATCGCCCCATTTCCATGTGGAAGTCTTACTTCCTTTTTTTCGGGAAGCCCGTTGCCGCTTTTTACCGAAATCAAAAATTTCGATGGGATTGGTTTTGGTTTCCGGAATGAGAAGATCCAAATTGGCGGCCATTCTAAAGGTTCTTAGGATTGCGATGAGGTGGATTAACGAGATATTACTTCCACTCTCCACTTTCGCAATGGTGCGTAACGAAGCTCCGGATTCGAGGGCTAAATCCGCTTGCGTCATATTCATCGCGATTCGTTTGGCCTTAATCCGAAGTCCGATTTCGTTTAGCAGGACGTTATTATTTTCCATGCCATAGATTTTCATAAAAATCACCCAAAACCAGTATAACCTCTTCAATGATAAAGCGCAATAAAATGCAAAATAACATTTCATATGTTTTATAAAAAGCAATTTAATGCTTGTTATATGGTTAAAATTAATCCTGACTCTTTCCCATCGTTCCAATAAAAAGACTCCTACATGGCGACGCAGAGTTTTCGTTTGTTAAATATCGGATCGTTTACTTTTTGGCTTCTTTGAAGGAAGTAATCGCCCCATAGATGGTGGCCGCAATTCCGAGACCAAATAAAGCTGTCCAGACAAAGAAAAGGATATCGCTGACGAGTTGGAAAGAGCCCAACACTACCATACCGACGGTTCCAACCAACGTAATGACTCCCAAAGACATAATCACTAAACTCAAAATGAACTTTTTCACGCTTTGTTTCCTTTCAAGTGCACCCTTTGAAGCACTCGATAAATAATATGGTTGAAACGCGACAAGACACTCGAAAAATCGAAAAAGAAAAGCACTCCCGAGGTTTTGGGAGTGCTTGTTTTATAGAATCGTGCTTTGTCCGACTTCGAGAATTTTGACGTCGATACCAAGCTTTTTGGCTTTCTCGACCATGGCGTTTCGAGGCTTTCCGAGTTCATGCATCGGAATGGCAATTCGGGGTTTGATATGACTGAGTGCTTCTCCGGCTTCTTCAGCGTCCATCGTATAGGTGCCTCCCATAGGAAGAAGCGCCAAATCGATTTTACCCAGTTTATCCATCTCGGGAATTAAATCGGTATCGCCTGCGAAGTAAATACGGAAACCGTCCAAGAAAAACACATAACCGTTACCTTCTCCGGGAATATGCGCTTTCCGGGTACTATGACCCATCGGTGTGTTATACGCCGGAACCGCTTGTAAGGTTAACGGTCCCATCTTGATCTCGGAACCATAACCGAGGGTATGATACGCAAACGGAATCACTTCTTCGCAAACCGCCGGTGCATAGATTTGCGTTTCTTTCTTCATCAAATGACGTAAGGCATCCAATTGGATATGGTCAAAGTGGTGGTGGCTGACTAAAATCGCATCACTCTTCCCATCAACATCAATGATTTTTAGTAATCCTGAATCGAAAGGTCCGCTATAGCCGGGATCGACATCGAGGACATAACCATCCCATACGAAACGGAACCAGGAATGGTTGGATAAACGGATGATTTT
>CALMWE010000164.1 GCA_937873795.1 uncultured Caryophanales bacterium | reverse complement strand
TGGAAGATACCTTCGGGCGTGTGCTAAACTGAGCATGGGTAATCGACCTCTTTTCAAATGTTTTAGGGATAATTACATTATAAAGAGTCGGTTACCTTTTATTTTGAATGGTTTTGTTTCACATCAATTGTATAGTTACACACATATTTTTATTTTTTTGGTCTATACCTTCAAATTGATATGAAAAGTTAGTAGAATGTAATGCCAATGCACTTTTGAGAAAAGACGAAGAAAATTTCATAATCTTGCAAAAAGAACGAAATGATGTATAATTTAAATAGTTAAGGGAAAAAAACAATGAAAAAAGGCTTTAATTTTATGAATTTTGTCAAAATTTTTGTGTTTTTCTTTATGCTCTGTGCAAATACGATGCAAGATAATTCGGCGCGTGGAGTTAATTTATTAGCGATTGGCATGGCAAGTACCGAGAGCAGTGATTCGATTAGCGTTGGAAAGGCTCGAAAAAATATTGCGGTAAATATCCTAGGAGAATATACATTTCAGGATCTTGATCTTGAGTATACGGGCGATAACGTTTCCTTTATGGATGATGCCGCCGATGTTTCAACTGATGGAAAACTATACGAATCTGTTCCTTCCGCATACGCTTCTCGAACAATAATTGAAGAAGATTTTAGTACACCTAGTAATATTAGATCATATAACGCAATCGTCAACGCTTCGCCCATTGATAGCTCCGGCATTTATAATGAAATCACCATTTTTACTCCAGGTATCGGAGGAAATGCCAATGCTTGGTCAAATCAGGGAACAACTTCATACACCCCTGATTCAAACTCCTTACCTTTCTTGCTTGCTTCTAAGTTTGGAAGCCAAGTATATCTTTTTAAACCGGATGCTTCTGGACTATACAAATTCTACCAATCACCACTTATTGGAGCACTTTCTCTCGTATCTTGTATAAGTGATATAAGCAATCCTCTTCAAAGAAACATTGTTATTTTTAGTCCGAAATCCACTGATAGTGTTGCTTCAAACGACACTCTTTTTTCTGTTTTCATGCAAATGATAAATGCTCTTAAAGGCACTAACGATTCTTTATCTTTCAATTTAATTGGGCATAGTAGAGGTGGGCTCATAAATATGATGTTTGCCAACAATGAGCCTTCAAGAGTGAAAAAATTTATTAGTTTAGGAACTCCTTATTTTCCAAATGCAGCTGCCGACTTAATTACTATTCTTGACGCTTATGGGAATGTAAAAGGAGAAGACCTCACGAAAGGCCCTCTTGAAAATCACCCCGCATATGATGATATTGATGATGATGTAAAACTAGCACCATTAAGAAGTACTTGGAATCAGAACGTTTCAAATGGGTTAAATAATTTTTCGACCTTCCTTATTGGTGCTGGAATGGAATTGTCTTTGCCAATCTTCTTTCCAGTTTCATTTTCCAGTTTGGTGGCTGGGCGAATTGTCCGCAACAATTATCTTGCCAAAGCAACACTTCCCATTTTGGTACCTTTTGATGGATTAGTTTCAACGCCTTCCCAAATTGGTAATGGACTAGTAACAACACAAACCAATATTTTGGGGACTACTACCTTTGCGACCACAGTTGGTGTTAATTCCCTTTATAATGTCAATACCAGTGTTTTCTACGTTTCCGATGAAGAAAGACAAAACGCTAAAACAGACCATCGACTTGCTGAGGTTGATAGTATTTCTGTTCCTCATAATATGGAGCCTTTCTTCCCCCCTATGATTAATTACATTTTAAATAAATTCTAGTAAGTTCAAATTATGCGAAAACTTATACTAATTTTTAACGTTATTTTATTCTCTTCCTGCAGTGGAATGGACCGTGATCTCTGGTCTTATTACGATGCTTTGCCGTTGGAAGTTGAAACTCTTGAGGATCCGGCTAACCAATGGGTTTACGATCATTTTCCGTTAACTGACGGTTCTTACTTAATTTCCAGACGGACAGAAGAAACATACTTTACGCAGAAATGTGATAAAAACGATGACAGCGTTCTTTTTTCCTTTCCACAATCTTCCTATCGCCTCCAAGGAGCAACTCTTGCCAACAACTCCTTGTATATCTTATCCGCGGATTATGAAACGTATCCCCATGTCGAGAATCCCTACAAACTTTCCAAACTTAATGACGAGACCATGGAACTAGAAAAAGAAATCCTCTTCAACATCGAAAATCGAAATGGCGTTGCGATGTCTCTGATGCATGAAGAAGACGCCATACTCCTCGTGTGCCGTGGTGATACAACCTTTATTTCTGAATATTCCTTTGATCTTGAATGGATTTCGACCTATGATTTTGCTTTTTTGGAAGACGAAAGCAGTGGAATTACTCTTCCCTCCCTTTCGAACGAACACACAACACTATTGACTGAAAACGGTCTTTACTTCGTTTTCGAACAGTCGCTTTTCTTTAAGAACGCTCAAACAGTCACGCAGTTTCCTTATCATTCGGTAGCCTCAATCTTAGAATATGAAGCCAGCCAACTTCGGTTTCTCCAATATGATTATTCCCAAAGAAGTGAGGCTGAACACTTATATGTCGATCGAGTCACACTCGACAGTACCCACCAAGAAATAAGCCATGACCGTCTTCTTTCCATCGGAGAACCGTACTTAGAGATTTCCCGAGATCAATATAATTGCGCCTTGGATGCTTTCGCCTTTTTTGATGGTGACTTATTTTTCATTGGCGACCGAGTAGACGAAGAAAGCTTCTCTCCTTACCTTGATTGCGGCATTTTGCGATTGAATCTTGCAACTTCGGAGGTCGCCACCTATTTTAAAACCGGAGAACGCGCTTCATTTCAATCCACATTTTATTATAATGGCCATTTTGGCTACGTTTCCTATGCCAACGATACTGAAACAACGCGCCAAATCAATTTCCGTGTTGCCTCCGCCTAAGACAACGCCTTACCCTCTCGCAAGTTCCCTTGAATAGTTGTCAATTCAACTATTAACTGTCAATCCTAAAATGAAAGATAAAAAATGTTTATGTCAAAAAACGCCAATCAATGGCGCGGTTCTTGGGTTGGCTGCCACCTGTTATTTATTTAAGAAATGAAGAATCAAACAATAAGCGTTCAGTTTCTAATTTGAAAATAATCCTTACAAGCTTCTTGGCTACATGCGTAAGGGCTACCCGATGGGGCTTTCCTTCGGACCTTTTTTTCGCGTAGTAATCGTACATCGTTTGATGATGGACGATCATCATTTCGGCGGCATTCATCAAGGCGAACCTTAAATAACCCGAGCCATGTTTGACCATTTTCCCAACATGATCGGAATTTCCGGATTGGATAATCCCGGGTTCTATCCCGGCAAAAGAAAGTAATTTGGCAGGGCTAGAAAAACGATGGATGTCTCCATATTCGGATAAGATTACAGCAACGGTGACATCGCCAATCCCCTTTATTGAAGCCAGAGGAGGGTTTAAACGGGCAATGGCCTGTTTAACAATGGCTTCGGTCTTTGCTATTTCGGTAGTGAAGCATTGATAAAGCGTGACGAGAGTCCCTATTTGGGTTTCGGCATAGTCATTGGTTTGACCAACGGTCACTTTTGCCAATTCAATTAAATGGCAAAATGAGGAATACGAAATCTTGCCGCGGGAGGCATTATTGAAACCTTCGTAGGACAACTTATTCATTTTGGCCATTTTATCTGGGAGCTGGTATTTTTCTAACAAATAGAAAGCGGTTTTACCAAATCGCCCCTTAAAAAAGGGCTTGAATTCGGGGAAAATAACATCCAATGCCGAGGTGAGTTGGACCAAAATGTTTGCCCGGAGCCTTACCAACCTGAATCGGTGTCGTGTCAAGGACCTCAAGGATTCCATCGAGAGTGGTTTCAATGAAGCAGGACGGAAATCCATTGACATCAGGGCCTTAGCGATTACTTTGGCATCGATTTTGTCGGTCTTCGTCCTTCTAAGCGTGGCTGACTTACGAAAGCGAGAGACCAAAAGAGGGTTCAATTCCATAAATGGGTAACCCGTGGATTCAATAAAGGATCTCAGGTTGTTCCCGTAGTGACCCGTGGACTCAAAACCAATTCGGGTCTCCTTTGGATCAAGGCCTTTCAGGATGGAATAAAACCCATCGAATCCTTGTCGGTCATTCGAAAAAGTGAAAGGATTTCGGACGATTTCGCCTGTTTCGGTGGCAATGAAACAGTCGTGCTTGAATTTAGACACATCAATTCCGACATAGTTCATAAACCTATCATCTCCATACACTGCACCGTGTGGACCCACATGTTTTTATCCTTGTAAATTCGTTAAAAATGAAACATCGAGTGTTATTCAACTGATTACCAATGGAAAATAAAAACTGTGGTTTGAAATTGACAAAAAACGGTCAAGCCGTAGATGTGAAGAAACAAATCCACAGTGCAGAAACATTATAACCGCATCGAAGCTTTGCTCTCGGAGCGGTCAATTAAATAATACGAATGATGTGAAACACCGAGTGATGACCCCGACCGAGCGAGGAAGGGGTCATTTTCTTTATAAAGTGGCCTTTTGGATGGCTTCGGCTTCGTT
>CALMWE010000163.1 GCA_937873795.1 uncultured Caryophanales bacterium | reverse complement strand
ATCAATTGCTTTTCGCGGTTTTTCAAAATATCTTCGCGGGATTGGCGCCAGTCGAAACCGGCGTAGTCGCGAACCATGGTGCCGAGGACATCGTAACGTTCGGTGACGTGCGAGTCGCTGACCGAGCGGCCATATTTTTCGCTGAGCCGAGTTTCGAATTCGGCTTTAAATTCTTGGGTGTTCTTAAACATTTATAAATCCTTTCATACTTCAACTATTGTCCATTCTTGTACTTCAAGATGAGCGCGGCAAACGAAGCCAGTTTGATCGTCAAGCGATAGGGACGGCGTTCGGGGCCTTCTTCGTTGATCGAAGTCACCGGTAAACCGTTATATTGATTCCATCCGCCATAAACATCTTTGTCGGAATTGAAGATTTCTTCATACGTACCGGCGCGTGTGACACCGATATCGTAATCATTATAATAGTTACCCGTCATGTTGAAAACGAAAATTAAATGAGACTCTCCGACACGGCGTTCGAACGCAAACACGCTTTGGTTGGCGTTATCGACCATTAACCAGTTGAAATGGGCAGGATTGTACTCCTCCACTTTCAGTGCGGATTCGTATTCGTAGATGCGGTTGAGGTCGCGCATCATGCGGCTGACCGAGTCGTGTTTGGGGTAGGCTTTGAGGTTCCACGGAAGGCTTCTGAGCTCGTTCCATTCGTCAAAGCTGGCAAGTTCGTTGCCCATAAAATTGAGTTTCTTTCCGGGGTGTGCGAATTGATAGGTATACAGGTTACGGAGCAAGGCAAACTTTTGATCGTAATCGCCCCACAGTTTATTGATGATCGTGCCTTTGCCATGAACCACTTCGTCGTGGGATAACGGAAGCAGGAAGTTTTCGCTGTAGAAGTAGGCCATGCTGAAGGTCAATTTGTTATGATCGTAGCGTTTATAAATGGGGTCGAGCGAGTAGTATTTGAGGGTATCGTTCATCCAGCCCAAATCCCACTTATAGTCGAAGCCGAGACCGCCATATTCGAGCGGTTTGGTGACGCCTTGGAAATCGCTGCTGTCTTCGGCAATCATCATGACTTCAGGATAGGTCAAATGAAT
>CALMWE010000162.1 GCA_937873795.1 uncultured Caryophanales bacterium | reverse complement strand
ATGCCTTTGAGCGAATCGAAGACGATGACGTCATAATTCGTGGTTTGGAATTGGGCGGCCACGTTGGTCGCCGTCGAATTGGTATCCAAATCTTCCGAGGCAGCGTATTGGTAAAACGCGGCCGTCGGCGCTCCGGTAGGAGAAATGATTGAGAAATCGTAGCTGAGGTCTTCACTGGAGCTTGATTCCAAGGAGGAACTGGAGTTTCCACCACAGGCAGCAAGCGCCAAAACTGAGAGTGACAATAAAAGTAAGGCTTTTTTCATAGTTTGATTAATCCTTGAGCACTTCATCGATCGCTTGACCGATGTGGTTGGCTGTTTTCCTTAGTTTGAAATTCTTTAAGACGGTGACGCCGATATCGGCAAAGCTTGTCCGTTCCTCGAGCAACTTGCCATGTTGGAAACGGGGGTTATAAACCAAGAGCGGGACTTTTTCGCGGGTATGGTCGGTTCCGGTATGGGTCGGATCGTTACCATGGTCTGCGGTTACCATGATGAGGTCATCTTCATTGATAACACCGAGCAACTCTTTGAGTTGGCCGTCAAAGGTTTCGATCGCTTTGGCATAGCCAATCGGATCACGGCGATGGCCGTATTCGGAGTCGAACTCGACGAGGTTGACGAAGCAAAGGCCGATAAAGTCTTTATCTTTGGCGATAGCGATAGTTTTGTTCATGCCATCGATGTTGGAGACGGTTTTGGTGGTCTCAGTCACGCCTGCGCCATTGAAAATATCGGAAATCTTACCGACGCAGCTGGTCGTGAAGCCGTTTTTCTTAAGAATATCCATGGAGGTCGTCCCGGTCGGAGACAAAGCCAAGTCATGACGGTTGGGTGTCCGTTTGAAAGTGGCTGCATCCGCACCGATAAACGGACGCGCGATGATACGACCGAGCAAATATTCGGGACGGTTGCAGATTTCACGGGCGATTTCGCAGCACCGATACAGTTCTTTGACCGGTGTGGTTTCTTCATGGGCGGCAATTTGAAGGACGCTGTCGGCGGATGTGTAGACGATCAGCGAGTTATCGCGTTTTTGTTGTTCGCCGAGCTCTTTCAGGATCTCGGTACCGCTGCTGGCATAGTTACCAATGACCTTATGGCCGGTTTTTTCTTCGAGTTCACGGATTAATTCCGCGGGGAAGCCGGTATCGGTAAAGGTCTTAAAGGGTTTGGTGGTCAAAATGCCCATCATTTCCCAGTGACCGGTCATGGTATCTTTACCATTGCTGGATTCATTGAGTTTCATCACATAACTTTGCGGGTGTGCCACTTTCGTGGTGCCCAAGACTTCGTCTAAGTCACGTAAGCCGAGAGAATTCAAGGTCGGAATATTCAAGCCATGGTTCCTTTGCGAAATATGAACAAAGGTATTGGTTCCGGCATCGCCGAAACGTTCGGCATCGGCCATTGCGCCGATTCCAAGGGAATCCATGACGATCACGAAGACGCGTTTGAATCTATATTGCATATAGATACCTCCTAAAACATTTGCAATTATACGTTATTTCCGTTTGGTATACAAATCATAGGCGCTGACGATGCGACGGGTCGAAACATGCGTGTAAATCTGGGTCGTCGCAATGTCGGAATGGCCCAACATTTCTTGGACCGCGCGAAGTTCCGCTCCATTTTCCAAAAGATGGGTGGCGAAGCTATGTCTTAAAGTATGCGGCGAGACATCGGTTTCGATGCCGGCGCGAAGCGCGTACTCGCGGATGCTCATGAAGAAATATTGCCGTGTGATCGGCTTTCCGCGCAGGTTTAGGAAGATATGTTTATCCTTCTTGCCTGGGTTTTGGTTGCGGTCTTCGTTGATGTATTTGGCTAAATACTCAAGAGCAAAATCACCAATAGGGACTTGGCGCATTTTGCCGCCTTTTCCGTTGATGGTAAGGATGCCTTTTTCAAAGTTGACTTGGCCACGGGTCAGATTAATGAGTTCGGAAACGCGGAGACCAGAAGCATACATGACTTCCAGCATGGCGCGGTCACGGACTCCCGAGGGTTTTTCCATGTTCGGCTGTTCCAGCAAGTCTTCGACTTGTTCCACCGAAAGGCAGCGAGGAAGCAATGCGCTCTTCTTAGGAACTTCGATCGTTGGGAATTGGCCATTGAAGAGACCTTCCCGTTGGAGAAAGAGGTAAAAATGCCGGGTTGATGAGAGACGACGCATGATGGTCGTGGTTTTACGTCCGTCCGCACTTTGTTTGATGAAAAAGTCAGTAAGGTCGCTACCCAGGAGGTCATCCGTATCGTTTTTCATATCGCCGAAGATTAAAAAGAACTGTTTGAGGTCGTCCATGTAGTCTTGGACCGTTTGAGGGCTCAAACCTTTCTCGGCAAGCAGGTATTGATTGAATCGTTCTACCGCATCGGATATTTTCATTTCGACTTACTTTCTACTAGTTATGTACTAGTTAACGCCTATTTGGCTTCGGAAGCACGTTTTAGCA
>CALMWE010000161.1 GCA_937873795.1 uncultured Caryophanales bacterium | reverse complement strand
CTCCGATAGTTGAAGTTCAAGACTCCCTTTCGAGGGAGTTTTTTTGTGTTCCAAAGAGGTAACCGAGACAATCACACGAAGTCATTTATAAGGCAGAATGTACATCAAGCGAACCCATAAATGAAGACTTAGACGAGCCAATTTACAAAGTCATTTTATCGGAAGTGCTGACGTTCATGAACAGAAGTGCTGAATGTGGAAAAAGGGGTGAATGGGGATAATTTCTTTCGAGTAAAGGCACTTCGCATAATCTATATTATGTTAAGTTTTTACTAAAAAGCACGATAATGAAGATACTATTTCCGTGAGTAGTCCAATAACAAAGAAACCGACTCCACAGTCCGGGAAGCCGGTTTTCCACACATTCAAGCAATCTCATAAACCTACTAAAAAACTACTAACAGTACTTCTGTTGAATTTTCGAGGGTGTCATTTCTAGAGGACGAACATCCCTTTGATGCCTTCCAGGAGCCTTTGCATTTGCTCGTCGCTGAGTCTTAAAACGCTATGGGCGGTCATGCGGTCATTGATGATGGGATTAATGTTGAGACGGAGTTTATCAAGGGAACGTATTTGGTTGATCACGGCGATCGAGTCGCGGTCCGTGACGAGCTCCGGGATGACGCCGAGATTGACGTCGCCGGGAAAGCCTTCGCCGACGCGGCAACTCTTTAAAGGACATACCATGACTAAAGGATTGTTCTCCGCGGAGTCACGCAGGATAACTCCATAATGTCTATAGGAGAATTCGGCATTGACGTTGACGCCCCAATCGAATTCGAACACCTCGCCGCGGTTCAGCCGGAAATGGGCTTTGTAGTTTTCGCTGATCGTAATGTACTCGAGTTGGCGCTTGACCCATTCGAGCTGAGCTTTGAGGTTGCTCATCACCGTATACTTGTTCGGATAGGTCCGCGGCCGGTAATTGGCGGACTCGCTTTCGAGCCGTGGGCGGTAGAAACGGTCGTCATTGGATTCTTGATTCATGAATGAACCTCCTTAGACCTTAATAGCCCCACGAAACAAAAAAAGAACCCCCACTGGGGCTCTTCATTTTTAAGAAAGTCTTATTTTTACTTCTTGACGAGGTATTTCTTGGCCAAGGCTAAGGATAATTCAATCAGGGCGATGAGGATGACCGCTAAGATGGCGTATCCGTACATCGAAAGGTAATCGGGCGTGTCATAAGCAACCTTGATGCCGATGCCTAAGCCGTCCATTCGTCCGTCTCCGGCTAAGATTTCGCTCATGATTTCGACTTTCATGCCTAATCCTAAGCTTTGGAAGATTCCGAGGAGGACATACGGCGCGGTTAACGGGACACGGACATAGACAATCGCACGGATTTTGCGTTCGCCTTCGATTCTTAAGGAGTCACGGACGCCTGAATCAATGTGATTGATGCCGGTGACCATGGATTCGTAGGCAATCGGGAAAACGACAAGGAAGACGATGTAATACGGCGCATTGGCGAAGCGGAATAACGCCAGGAAGACCAGCATCACCGCGGCGGTCGGCAGCGTTCTAAGCGTGACCATCAACGGTTTGAGGAAATATTGGACTTTTTTGAAGATGCCGGCGAAGATACCCAGAAGGCTTCCTAAAAGGAAGGAGAAGGCAAATCCGACCAAGAGCCTTTTTAAACTACCCCATAAGTCTTGGTAGACTTCGCGGGTGGTCAACATCTCACCGAGGTTGGCGAAAGCCGCCCAAGGCGAAGGAATTAAGGCCGTATCGGTCACAAAACTGAGCAACCACCACAATCCGAGCACAAAAAGAATCCCAAGGATGGTCAGTAAGATCGGTTGGTATCTTTTCCAGAAAGTGGCGAGTTTTCTCATAAGCTTCCTCTAGAGGTATAAATCCAAGAAGACATCGGAACTAACGGTAGGAAGTCCGATCGAGGTGTAATACGCGTTGACGTCGATGCCGCCGACGGTTAATCCTAAACCATTGGCGCCTTCGTCTTGAACACCGAGAAACACGGTTGAATTGAAACCAAAACGCGCGGCTTGTTCGGCAGGTGTCCCAAATTCGTTCATCGCGCTGACGACGGTATCGGGATCATCAATGGCGGTTTCGATGGCTTCATCGATGCCACCTAAGAAGGCTTCGAAAGCTTTCGGATGGCTTTGATAGATTTCATTTCGGACAAAGATGCCCGCTTGCGGAAAGCCGTTTTGACCGGTCTTTTCAAACCATTTTTGTTGGATGTCGGCCACCACTTTGATTTTTCCATACGTTGCGGCGCTGGTATTGTTCAAAGCGGAATAAAGCGCGGGTTGGGCGATAAAGACATAGTCGACGGCGGTTTGGTCATAGAGGCCGGTAGTCAAGACCGTCAAAGCATCGGAAACGCTGGTGACATAGACGGTATTATTGACGACTTCGGGGTAAAGTTG
>CALMWE010000160.1 GCA_937873795.1 uncultured Caryophanales bacterium | reverse complement strand
CCAACTGAGCTAAAGGCCCGACGTATTTTTTACGCTTCCTTAATATACAATAGGAAAGGCAAAAAAGCAAGAAACAAGTTCATTCTTCGGTGATGTTTACGGAGTGGTTAATTTTTTTAGTGAAATCTCTTGGTTTTTAAGACCGTTTTTGGATACTGAAAAGCCAAGGAACGATCAGAAGCCGCACTTTCCGGAATCGCAACCGCATTTTTCCTCTTTGCAGTCACACTTGCCATCTTCACAGTCACAGGATTCGTCGCCACAATCGCACGTGCCTTCTTTGCAGTCACACGTCGAAGGTTTGGCATCCTTGAATTGAAGGATAAATTCTTTGATTTGGGCAACGGTTAGAACACGTCCAGCCGCACAGACTTTGCCATTGATGACGAGTCCCGGAGTCGCCATCACGCCGAGGTTCATGATTTCGTCCATATCCGTGACGTGTTCAACGACCACATCAAGTCCTAATTCTTTAACTGCCGTAACTGCGTTTTCATAGTTCGCAGTCGACCGTTTGCAACAACCGCCTAATGCTTGAATTTTCATAAATTGCTCCTTTATGGCTTTGGGCCTATATCCATCATCGTTAAACGATGAGATAACCGAAGATATTGAAGAGATAACCAATCAAGATAATGCCTGAAACGACAATGATGAAGAACGCCACCAATAACTTAGGTTTGACCACGCGGCGAAGCATGATCAGTGAGGGTAAGGATAAGGCGGTAACCGCCATCATGAACGCTAAGATCGTGCCAATTCCGACGCCTGAGGCAAACAACGCTTCGGCAATTGGGATTGTACCGAAAATATCCGCATACATAGGAACGCCAATGGCGGTGGCAATGAGCACCGAGAATGGGTTCTCTGTTCCTAAGACGGTTTGAACCCATGTTTCGGGAATGACGTTATGAATCAAAGCGCCAATAAGAACCCCGACCAGAATATAAAGCACAACTTTTTTATAGGTGGAAACGGCTTGGTCTTTTCCATAAATCACACGGTCTTTAAAGGTCATTGTGGGAGCATCGACATCAATGCTTTTCCCTTGGGTGACGAACGGTTCGATGTGTTTGCCAAGACCCGTTTTTTCAATGATGGTTCCGCCGATGACGGCTAAAAGAATGCCTACCAGAACATAAGCAATGGCGACTTTGGGTCCAAAGACGGTCGTTAATAAGACCAACGCACCAAGATCCACCAAAGGACTGGAAATCAGAAAACTGAAGGTGATGCCGCTGCTGAGTCCGGCCCGTGTAAATCCAATAAAGATAGGTATCGACGAGCAACTGCAGAACGGAGTCACAGTTCCCAAAAGCGCGCCAAGCGTGTTGGCCCAAATCCCATGATACTTGGAAAGAATCTTTTTGGTTCTTTCGGGCGGAAAATAGCTTTGGATATACGAGATGATAAATATTAATAAGAACAAGAGAATCGAAATCTTGATAAAATCAAAAAACAAAAACTGAATCGATAATCCCCAGCGCCCCGTGGCAAAACTTTCGCCAAATAACGCTTTGAGGAGAAGACCGAATAAATCATTGAGCCATTTCATGCCCAAGAGTTGTTGCGAGATAAAATCCCAAATCGCTTTCAAAACCGTCATCGTTTATTCCTTACAAGACGAACACGCACGGGTGACCGGGTGTTTGAGTGTCTCCACGAACGCTTTGATTTGTTCAAACTTATCTAAGTTGAGCGTGTAGTGATTCCATTTGCCGGTTTTTTCACAATGGATCAAACCGGAAGCGCAAAGGATCTTCATATGATGTGAAAGCGTCGGTTGCGTTAAATGGAACGCCGACAAAATTTCGCAAGCGC
>CALMWE010000159.1 GCA_937873795.1 uncultured Caryophanales bacterium | reverse complement strand
GGACACGCCGAGGGTTTTACAGGGAGTTTGAGCTCTTTGGCACAGGCGATGATGTCGCTTTCGCGGAGCATCACTAACGGCCTTATAAACACGATATGGGCCCTCTCCAGCGTCATTTTCGGGGCAAACGTGGCCATCCGCCCGCCATAGATTTCGTTCATGAATAAGGTTTCAATGGCGTCATCGGCGTGGTGGGCAAACGCCACTTTATTGAAGCCCATCTTATTGGCGACTTTATTGATCGCGGCTTTCTTCATCCGTGAACAAATCGAGCAGGGGAGATGATCCGCTTCGCCTTGGTTGGCTTTAAGAATCGGATACACCATCTTGGAATCATGGACCATCAACGTCAGTCCTAAGGATTCGATATACGCTTTGAGTTCGGTCGCATCAAATCCGGGAAACCCTAAATCCAAAATGACCGGTTGAAGGGTAAATTCCTTTTGGGCAAACTTGGCGTAGAGGCTTAAGGCATAGGTTAAAACCAGCGAATCCTTGCCACCGGAAACCCCGATGACGATGCGGTCACCCTTATCAATCAGGTTAAATTGTTCGTCTGCTCGTCGTATCGCCGCTAAAACCGTCCGTATGGCTTTCATAATGATTCCTATTCGTAGCAAAAGATATTATAATATCAAAAGCAAAGAGAGGGAATAAAATGGACGGAATTATTCTCATAAACAAAGAGGCCGGCGTCACATCCCGAGATGTCGTCAATGCCCTCGAAAAAAAGTTTCAAATGACCAAGATCGGACACACGGGGACCTTAGATCCTTTTGCCACGGGTCTCTTAGTGATTACCTTAGGCAAAGGCACCAAAGCCGGACCCTATTTGGAAGCTCTTGATAAAACCTATGTCGCGACCTTAAAACTCGGTGTCAAAACCGATACCGGCGATTTGACCGGAAGCGTCGTCGAAGAAAAAAGTGTCGGCCCCATCAGCGGTGGCCAAGTCATACAGGTACTCAACTCCTTCCTCGGTGATTCCACGCAGATTCCACCGATGTATTCGGCACTCAAAAAAGATGGTGTGCCGTTATACAAAATGGCCCGCGAAGGCGAAGTCGTCGAACGCGAACCGCGCCCCATCCATATCAACGCCATCAAACTCAAAAAATTTGCCGGTAACGAAATCACCTTCGAAGCCCGTGTTTCCAAAGGCACCTATATCCGGACCCTCGGCGAAGATATCGCCGAAAAGCTCGGCACGGTCGGACATTTGACCTCGCTGGAAAGAACCGCCGTCGGGAAGTTTTCCCTGGAAGATGCCCACTCGGTGAGTTATGTCACACCCAGTAGTCTCATCAGTGTCCGTGAAGCCCTCGACTTCATGGAAAAAGTGGTGGTCAAAGGCGAAGATATCAAACGCATCATGGACGGCAAACCGTTCAACTTCACCAAAGGTAGCCGTCTCCTGGTCCTCGATGATAAAAACCAAGTCCTAGCGATTTATGAAAAAGACGAAACGGGCGTTTATAAGTCCCTCCGGGGGTTGTTTTAAATGATTCTTAAAGTCTTCAATGCCCCTTTGGACCGTTTACCCCATTTACCCGGACATGCCGCTTTATGTCTAGGTTATTTCGATGGAGTCCATCAAGGCCATCAAGCCATCATCAACGAAGCGCTCAAGAACTTTCACAAAGTGTATGTTTTGACCTTCGATCATACCCCGAAATATGTCCTAGGTTTAACCAAGTCCGAAGAAGTCTTAACCTCGGTCGCCGATAAAGCCCGCATCCTCGAAGCGATGGGGGTCAGTGCCCTTTATGTGGCCACCTTCGATAAACCCTTTGCCGCCGAAACCGCCGATCAATTCATCCAAGCCCTCAACGGCTTAAATCCCGACACCGTCTTCTGCGGCCCCGATTACCGCTTCGGCCAATTGGCTAAAGGCGATGTAACGTTACTTTCCTCATCCAAAGAAGCCCGCTTTGAGACCGTGGTCGTGGATGAAGTCTCGATGGATGGCCATAAAGTCTCTTCCCGCGACATCATCAAACTCGTCCAAGACGGCAAGGTCAAAGACGCCGAACGCTTCATGGGCCGTCCTTACTCGGTCAGCGGTCAAGTCGTCAAAGGCCTTCAAAACGGCCGTAAGATCGGCTTTCCCACAGCCAATTTGCAACTCAATGCGCCCTATGTCATTCCCAAAAGCGGTGTCTATGCCACCCGCGTCCATATCGGTAGTAAAGTCAAATGGGGCGTCACCTATGTCGGCACCCATCCGACCATCGCCGAACTCGCTCAACCCGGCATCGAAACCTATGTTCTCAACTATTGGGGCAACCTTTATAAGAAAACGATTCGCGTCGAATTCATCGACTTTCTCCGGGGCGACATGGTCTTTGGCAGCCTCAACGAACTCAAGAAGCAAATCGCCAAAGACGTCAAAGCCACACGGGCCCTGAAAGGTTAAGCATTTCTTAAGCTTTGCTTATTTCCTTTGGTTATAATAAAAAAGATGGAGGAAACAACCATGCGTAACATTCAACTCAAGAAAGACTTGTATTACATCGGTGCGGTCGACAAGAACCTGCGCCGTTTCGACATCGTCATGGAAACCAAATTCGGCACGACCTATAACTCCTATGTCCTCAAAGGCAGCGAAAAGATTGCCGTCATTGATGGATCCAAAGGTTTATTTGCCGGAGACTTCATGAGCCAACTCCAAGCCATCGTCCCGGTGGAAAAGATCGACTACCTCGTCGTCCAACACACCGAACCCGATCATAGCGGGGCCATCTGTGATTTATTGGACGCCAACCCCAACATTACCTTAGTGGGTTCGATCATGGCGATGCGCTTAGTCAAAGAAATCGTCAACCGCGACTTCAAGAGCATCATCGTCCGTGACGGCGACAAGATTTCCTTAGGGGATAAAACCCTCGTGTTCATGCCCTTACCGAACCTTCACTGGCCCGATACGATGTGCACCTATGTGCCTGAACTCAAAGCCCTCTTCACCTGTGACTTCTTTGGGGCCCACTACGCCACCGAAGAGCCGCTTGTCAGCAAACAAAAGAATATGAAAGACTACATGGATTCCCGTAAATATTACTTTGAAGCGATCATGAGTCCCTTCAAAAGCTATGTCCGTGCCGGACTCACCCGTCTCAGTCAACTCGACTTCGATCTGGTGTGTGTCTCCCATGGTCCCGTGATCGATACCGGATTAGCCGAATTGATCATGCAATACGCCCAATGGGCCGCTCCGACGGTCAAAGGCGATATTCCGATGATACTCATCGCTTATGTCAGCAACTACGGTTACACCAAGATCCTGGCCGAAACGATCGAAAAGACCCTTCGTGGCCTTGGCCTCAAAGTCGAATCCTACGACCTTGTGGAAACACCCAAAGCCAAAGTCCTTGAGCGCGTGCATTATGCTTCGGGTCTTTTAGTGGGTTCGCCGACCATCGTCGGTGATGTCCTACTTCCCGTCTCTGAATTCCTGATCGAACTCAATCCCATCATCCATGGCGGAATCCCCGCGTCAGCGTTTGGTTCCTATGGTTGGTCGGGTGAAGCGGTGCCCAATATCCTAGCCCGCCTCAAGCAAGTCAAGATGAAAGTCAATGACGAAGGTTACCGCGCTGTTTTGAAGCCTAGTGAGGTCAAATTGGAAGGCGCAAGAGCGTTTGCCCGTCAATTTGCCAGCCAATTTAACGTGAAAGAGTTGCAATGCCGTCTTTAAGACGGTATAGTATGGGAGCGACTTATTCTCGGACGTGCGAGTCTCCGACGCCGATCCATGAGTAAGCTAAGATAAAAGAAGGAGGATTACCCTATGGCAGTCAAAAAAGAAAAAGTGGCCGAACTCGTCAAGAAGTACGGCGGCAGCGAAAAGAACACCGGTTCCACCCAAGTTCAAATCGCCTTGCTTACCGAACAAATTAACGCCCTGTCACTTCACCTCAAGGCCCATCAAAAAGATTTCCACGCGAAACGCGGATTGATGGTCTTAGTCGGCCAACGCAAAGGTTTGCTTACGTATCTCGAACGTAACGACCGTGCCGCCTACGTCGCCTTGATCGAATCGCTCAATCTTCGTAAATAAGCACTTAAAACCACTCATTCGAGTGGTTTTTTCTTTGTCTAAATGCTATATTTTCATCAAAAGAAGGTACCCTTATGGAACTCGTCCAAAGATTTCTTAAATACGTCTCTTACGACACCCAATCCAGCGAAACATCCAGCAGTGCGCCCAGCACCGCGAAACAAAAAGTATTGGCGAAGGTTTTGGCCCAAGATTTAAAAGACCTCGGCCTCACCAGCGTCAAGGTTTCCCGTTACGGGGTAGTCTATGGCACGCTGAAAGCCAATACCCCGGTCAAGTCCCCGGTCATCGGCCTCATCGCCCATATGGATACGGCTCTTGAAATGCCCGGAGCGAATGTTCAACCCCGCA
>CALMWE010000158.1 GCA_937873795.1 uncultured Caryophanales bacterium | reverse complement strand
GATAGCATCTCGGTGGGCATTCCGCGAAACCCTGTGAAAGCACAAAACGCTATTGCCAAAAGCAATGGTGTCTGGATTGCAGTAAGCGACGAAGATATTTTGAAAAGTATGGCAAAACTTGGACGAATGGAAGGAATTTTCGGTGAACCGGCAGGTGTTACTGCCTTAGCCGGAATCGAAAAAGCCATTGCCCAGGGAATCATAAAGCCCAATGAAACGGTGACGATGATCATGACGGGTAACGGTCTAAAAGACCCAGTCAATGCTCAGAAAGCGATTTCGCCCCCAGTCATCCTCAAACCCAACATTGAAATTTTGAATCGGTATTTAAAAGAAAAAGGAGTCAAATAATATGACAAAAGTACCATTCGGTCCAACCTACGATGAAATGCTCCACCCCGATCACGTGGATGCAAACATCCGTGCTAGAGCGCTTGATGCCGCTAAACACGATGAACTTGACCCGATCAATCTTTTTAACATCACCTGGAAAGATGAACACAACCAAGTCAGAAAAATCGTTCTCCCAAAAGAATTGACCGGTGTTGAAGCCAACATCGTCGTTTTGCTCGGAAAGTTTTTCCCTTCCGGATCCCATAAAGTGGGTCCTGCCTATTCAACCCTCATCGAAGGTTGTGTCGATGGCGAAATCATTCCTGGGAAACATACGATTCTTGGACCTTCTACTGGAAACTTCGGTATCGGCGTTTCTTACATCTGCAACCTGATGAAATACGATTCCATCGTTATCATGCCGGATAACATGAGCAAAGAACGTTATGACCGCATTCGGAGATACGGCGCCAAATTGGATTTGACTCCGGGAACCGAATCCGACGTCATCTTGACGCTTGAAAGAACCTTCGAACTCAAGAAAAATCCTGCGAATCGGGCTTTGGCTCAATTCGAATTAATGCCCAACTATCGTTTCCACCGTCACGTGACCGGAAACAGTGCCATTGAAGCCGTCAAAGGCATCGGAAACGGACGTATTGCCGCTTTCACCTCCGCTGTCGGAAGCGCCGGCACGATCGCCGCTGGCGACCAAATCAAACATGCCTTTCCGGAAGCCAAGATTGTGGCTTTGGAACCCTATGAATGCTCGACCTTAACCAATGGCGGACGCGGCCAACACCGTATCGAAGGCATTGGCGA
>CALMWE010000157.1 GCA_937873795.1 uncultured Caryophanales bacterium | reverse complement strand
CAAGAAAAAATGGTTGACTACCCAAAACTGTAATGATATATTATAAAAGCACGCGTATTTGGGTATGCGGATGTTTAGCTCAGCTGGGAGAGCATCGCCTTTACACGGCGGAGGTCGTGGGTTCGATCCCCTCAACATCCACCATCAAATTACGTTCGTGAGCCATGGAGGAATAGCGAAGCGGCCAAACGCGGCTGACTGTAAATCAGCTCTCTCTCGGGTTCGGTGGTTCAAATCCACCTTCCTCCACCACTTTCTTGGGGTATAGCCAAGCGGTAAGGCATCAGACTTTGACTCTGACATCTCCCTGGTTCGATCCCAGGTACCCCAGCCATTCTCATCTCCCGTTAGCTCAGTCGGTAGAGCACTTGACTTTTAATCAAGGGGTCACAAGTTCGAATCTTGTACGGGAGACCATCTTAAGCCCAGGTGGCGAAATCGGTAGACGCACAGGACTTAAAATCCTGCGGTAGCAATACCATACCGGTTCAATTCCGGTCCCGGGCACCAGAACAAAAAAATTCCTCACACGTTGAGGATTTTTTTATATCAATAATGATAAATTAAAACCGCGATTTCTCGCGGTTAATCATTATGACTTTGCTTCTTCTTTTTTAAGCAGTTCCAGAACATCCGGAAGCGCTAAGGCGATGATGGCCAGGAAGTACATTCCCGGAACGATGATGTTGAAGGGAGAATCGATGCCTTTGGCCATCGCAAGTCCCGGAATAAAGAAGCCTAATCCGGCAACGGCGGCGATATAGCTGAAGAGTTTGATTTCGGAGGAGCTCTTCTTGAGTAATAAGTTGACACCTGCCAAAGCGCCCGTCGCAAACATCAGAATCACGGAGATCGCGGTAAAGAAGTTTTTCGATCCGGTCATGTATTCAAGACTGAAGGGTGAAAAGAATTGATCTTGAGTGACCTGCGGAACGATTTCCACTGCCATAATGTAAATAGGAAAAATGTTGATAACGGCAAGTGCCACGAAAAGAGCAATGGCGACTATATAAATGATGGTCGTTTTTTTCATAAGAGTACCTTTCTTATATCGTTTCGATTATAGCACGAAAAAAGAAAGCGTAAACAACCTTTATGAGCAAATCACCGCTTCTTGTCGTTTTTTTCCATACTTTGCAACGCAAAGGAGCGTTTTTTGGATGGCAAATGAGTGTATGCCAACGCGAATGAAAAGTGTTTCATCATTGATGTAACAAGACGCAAAAAGCCTGTATTTCTAACGACAGAGAACTCCATGCGTCGTTGAAATTATCATTTCATTAACCCCCTCAAAAAACTTGTGATATAATACACCAAGATAGCAGGAAAGGGGCGGATGAGATTGGCGACAATTGAACAACAAATTGAAACGACGATTGAAAAAATCCGACCGTTCATCCGGCGCGACGGAGGAGATGTCCAATTCGATTCGTTTGTCGATGGCATCGTCTACGTCAAAATGTTCGGCGCTTGCGCCGACTGTGGCCTCTTGGACACCACGCTGTCTTCCGGCATCGAAGTCATCCTCATGGAGGAAGTCCCCGGTGTTCTGGGCGTAAGACTCGTTGACGACAAACCGAAACCGACCGAGACAACCAAATAAAAAAAACGAAGGTGTGCGACCTTCGTTTTTTTGTGCTTTCTTTTGTTTAATAATTGTTCGGATCAATGGTTCCCGCGGAAAGGAACTTGGCTTTGATTAATTCGCGCACATATTGATGCGTATTGAATTCTTTGTTGCGATCATGCAGATAGCTTTGATACCCATCTCCGAACGCTTTTTCCGAGAGATAGTTAATGACGATGACTTTGTACGTTCCGGTCGTGGT
>CALMWE010000156.1 GCA_937873795.1 uncultured Caryophanales bacterium | reverse complement strand
CGTCTTTGCTATAATCCATGGGCATTTCCATAGGAACACCTCCGTTTTAGCACTCTCAATGGTCAAGTGCTAATTCCATTATAAAACAGTTCGTGAGGTTGTCAAGAAAGAGAACTTATTTTGAAATAAAAAAGGCCTACCCTTGAGGGTAAGCCAAAGCTTCTATCCATTTTCTATTTTAATCTTTGAGACATCCCAGAGGAACGACATAAATGGATCCTTTGCCTTTGTTCGTGACCTTGTAGGCATATTCGGTACCGGTGACAACGAGCATAAACGAAGGCATGCGAAGGGTTTTATCTTCAGGATGTTCCGCTTTGTTTTTTTCAATCAAAGAAGCAATTTTAAGCATGGTATCGATGGCTTCCTCGACTTTTTTGCCTCCCAGTTTCGCTTGGACTAAACCGTATTCGCCACTAGGGAAACACACGATTGAATCACATTCGACGCCATAGCGGTCGCGGTAATGTTGAAGATGACCCCCGCGGTTGGCAAGGTAAACACTGAGATCGCGGTCTACCAGGTTTTCAAAAAGTAAACCAAAGGTTTCAGGATCAAGTTCGAGGTCTTTGGGCGTGCATTGAAGCGCCGCAGCGGCAATCGACGGATCGACGAAGGACTTTTTGGGTGAACTCGAAATTGCTGTTTTGCTGCGGATATTGGGATTCCATGAAGAAATTTCATCGATAACAAAGAGACTTTGAAAAACATGTAAGTATTGCTTAAGGGTTGTTTGGGACACATCTCCAAAAATACTTTGAACATCTTTAAAAAGGGACGTATCCGAATCAATGGTTGAAATTTGTCGTGAATAGGCCTTGAGAATGGCTTTGGCCAGAAGCGGATCTCTTTTGACTCCATCATAACGGGAGACATCTCGTTCACAAAACTCTGTCACATACGATTGGGCAATGAGTAAAGCTTGTTCTGGCGATAAATCAATGATCTTTGGCCATCCACCACGGCACGTCAAATAGGCCAAGTCACTATAGGTTAACGATGAATGGGATTGGACCATAACGTCTGATTTCAAAAGCGACGATAAGGAAACGGAACCGTTGGATTCACCGCTTTCGAAAAGCGACATCGGTTTCATTTCCAATCCCACGATACGGCCAAGGCCGGTGTGAAGTCCTTCGGTATCGGTAGGTACGACAGAACCTGTCAAAAAATACTCAACTTTTTTAGACGGACTATCATCGACTTCTCGTCTTACAGCATTCCAAATCGTTTTGACTTCTTGCCATTCATCGATGAGTCGGGGTTTTTCTCCTTCTAGAAGCAAGGCAATATTATTTTCCGCGATTAATTTGTAGTTGGCTCCTTGAGTCGGGCTTTGAAGGTCGATGAAACTCTTTGAAAAATGTTTGCCCGTGGTTGTCTTTCCACACCATTTGGATCCCTTGAGTTGGATGGCAACCGGAGCATTGAGCAGTTCTTCGATACGTTGGTCAATGATTCTTCTTTTGTACATATGGACCTCCTTATGAGTGCTTTTATTATAACACGGTTTACTTTTTTGTGGCTTTTTACTTTCCTCTTTTGTGGCTTTTTACTTTACTCATTTGCTATAAAACTGAAAATAAAAAAGGCCTACCCTTTAGGGTAAGCCCTGTCGTATCGAATGATTTTAAGCGGTAGCCGGTGTCCAAACGCCTTCGAGATAGGTGTTGATTCCGGGATAGGCTTGGAAGCCGGGGAGCATGTCCGCGGGGTCGCGATACGTGTTGGATACATAGAAGATGACGCGGAGGACGGCATAACCGGAGACGGAATAGGTAAATTCCCCGTTTCCGATGGAGGTCATCGGATTGCCTGGCCAAGCTCCGTTAACAGCGGTATTGCCGCCTTCTTCGTAAACATAGATGGAAGGCGTTTGTCCGTTCCAACCGGTGTCAGTCCGTTTGAAGTTGACGGTGATGGGAAGTAATTCCGAAGATTGCTCAGAGCTTGAAGATGACGATGAGGAAGAAGAGGAACTCGAGGACGAGGTTTCTTCGAGCCACCACGCTTGTAGGATCATGTTGGCCACGCCGGGCATGGTCGTAATCTTGGTCAGGCCTCCGCCTAGACTTGATTGAGTGACCCAACCGCCAAAGGTGTAGCCTCGCGTATTGGTGACGATGTCCGCTCCCGGAAGCGCCGTTCCGGTCAATGCGGTATACGCTCTTCCGTAAGTGAGACCCATGGAAGGAATTTCAATGCCGGCTTCACCGGAGTAACGGCCATATTCGGTCAAGTTGAAGTAAATCGTGTTTTCGACGGGATCGAGCGAAGAGGTCGGCGAAGAGGATGACGGAAGGGAAGATGAGCTTCCCGAAGAGGTCGTTGAACCCGAAATCGAGGAATCTTCGCTCACGGATGAGGAAGACGGATTCAGGCTGCAGGAAGACACTAAGGCAAGAGCGAGGAAGGAAATTAAGGTGAATGCTTTTTTCATGGTCTATTCCTCCTAAGCCTGGACAATGGCCACGCCATAGCCGGGAACGCTCGAGGTTGTGGCGCCTGAAGTTCCGAATAGAAGCGTGCCGCCACCGCTGATGGAAGCGGTCGAAGTACCGAAGTTACAATAGACTTTGATGGTCTTGCCTCCGCCGGTGCGGGAGAAGCTGAAGACCGAGGCACCGCTGGAGATACCGGCATAGTCGCCACTGATGAGGGTGGCTTTATTTTGGGTCTTTAACAAAGTTAAGGCTTTAAAGAAAGACAGCATGCTGTTGGCGTCGCCACTTTGTTCGGTGGCTCCGACGAGCGTGTTTTTATTGTAACTATCCCAAGCAACGGTATAGCCGTTGAAGTCATAGCCGGTTTCGTGCGAATCGGAACCATTGGAACTCCATTTCATCGGTTGCCGGTACCAACGGTCTTCGTTCCAGTCATGACCGATGGCCGAAGCGGGTGAATTGGTCCCATCGTTGGGAAGGATGTTGCCGGACATGCCGAGTTCATCCCCGTAATAAATCCAGCATAAGCCGGGTTGCATGAGTTGAGCGGCGGCATAGACTTTAGCTTTGCTTAACGCCGTGGCGGCATTGCTCGTATTGATCGCGGCGTGGGTTTCACTGACCGAGGATTGAGAGCCGGAAAGCGTGTTATTCACGTGGTTGAGCATGCGTTCGACGTCGTGGTTAGAGGTAAACGCCGAGTTGATGGCTTTGCCATTGCTGCGTTGGGCGTTATAAATCGTGTATTTATTGGAAACGACCGAGGTCGCTTCGACGTTGGCGGTGTTTTCACCGCTGCTGTAGAAGGTGTTGTAGACGAAATGGTAATACGCGGCAAAGTCGAGGAGGGAATCCATGCCTTGGTAGTATTCCTTGATGCGGGCATCCCAGCCATCGAAGTTTTCACCGACGATGAAGGTATCGGGATAAAGGGATTTGATGCGGTTGGAGAATTCCTTGAAGAAGTTGACGTTTTTGGTTTTGTTGTTGGAATACGCGCCGTCGGTGACGATGGTATCACCGCTTTGGGCGAGCACTTCGTCTTGCATGTAGACGTGCTTGACGGCGTCGATACGGAAGCCATCAAGACCGAAGCCGAGCCAGTATTTGGCAACATCCACCATCGCGTTGCGGGTGCCTTGGTAATCGTAGTTGAGTTCGGGCATGCCACTAGAGAATTTGGCGTAATAGTGATAATTGGTGGTGCCGTAACGATACCAGGGAGCGGCTAAGTTAGCGACGGAGTATTTCCAGTGATAGAAGTTCCGATAATCAATGTCGTTGGCATCGATGTCTTTGCCGGTTTTGAGTTGCACCGATTTGCGGAACCAGACGTTATTGAGCGAGGTATGGTTGACGACGAGGTCCATGAGGATACGGATGCCTCGTTGATGAGCCTTATACGTCAATTCGCGATAATCGGCGAGCGTGCCGAAACGGGAATCGATGTTGTAATAGTCAATCGTGTCATAGCCGTGATAGCTTTCGCATTCTTGCACGGGGGTGAGCCAAATGACATCGA
>CALMWE010000155.1 GCA_937873795.1 uncultured Caryophanales bacterium | reverse complement strand
GGGTCATAGGAAAGACCAAAAAGACGGAACGGTAGTTCGATGTTTTCTTGGGCCGTATGATTGCGAAGCAAACTTGCTTCTTGATATAAGAAACCAAAGGTTTGTTGACGAAGGGAATCATCGTCCAATGTCCTCAATTCACGGTCATTCAAGAAAACATTTCCGGAATAGTCTTTATCAAACGAAGACAAAATCCGAAGCAATGTCGTTTTCCCCGAACCCGAATGCCCAACGATGGAGACAAGACCACAATCGGGAAGCTCAAAATTGAGGTCACTGAAAACAGGAACGATTTCTTTTTTATGAGTATACTTTTTGCTCAGATGTTCAACGTGTATCATCGTAGCCTCCTAGAAATCTCTTTTTACCACATCGGCTATTTTCAAACGGTCGATCCAAACACTGATGATCATCATCGTGGCAAGTGAAAGTACACTGAATGCTAAGAGACCTAAAAGAATGGCGCCTGCGGATAGTTCAAACAAAACCAATCCGGTCAAAGCGAAGGATAGTGTGTTCATCATTCTCACAAAGAAAATCGAGAGAATCGCCGTAGGAATAAGCGATATGAGACAAACAAGTAAGGTTTGGAGCACATAGGAAAGTTTCAAGTTTTTCTTTGATAAACCAAGGGAGAGAAGGATTCCATTTCGTTCCTTATCTGCCATGACGACCACCAAAAGTAAGGCGCCGATGAGAATGATAAATAGAAGCATACCCGCCGCGGTAAGCATTAAAACGGATGAAAAAAGAGATGAACCAGGTTGTGTCCCTGACATTAGGTGCGCATAGAGAGAGTTATCAATGGGATTAAGGAAACTTTCGATTAAAGCAAAGTGCGTTTGATCCGAGGATAGTTCAGGATATGTGGAAACAACGGCCAAAGCTTTTTCAATCGCGGCAAGATCTTGTTTGAAGTTCCCCGATAAACGATAGGATAAACAATCGATTGAGCCTTGTTTGGTCGAACGATATAAATCCATGATGCAGACCGGGAGAGATGAAAAACTTTTTTCACTGGATTCAAAGTCATAGCCAACGATTGCAATGCTTTCTTTTTTATAATAATTAGTCCCTTGGGGTTGAATCAAAAGATTCGCCGTTCGTGGCCAAGAAGAAACAAGGGCTTGGGCTTCAGTTGCGAAAAAGGAATCAAACGTTACGCCCTCTTCAACTTCATTAACGCTTTTTTGTGTGACGATATATTGATAATAATCATGGGCCGTTGGACTGGCAATCCCAGAGACAAGGGAAAAATCCGTGGCCATTTCTGCATTCCAGATAAGATTAACGTGTTCCGTGATAGCCGTGTTAGCAGCATTCCTTACATCCCAATATGAATCCGAAGCACCCATAATGAACCCGTCTTCGATTTGATGCTCATTGACCAAGACAATGCTTTCACTTTCTCCAAGTGGCGAAATTTGGATTCCTTCAGTCAGCTGACTATCTGAGGAATCAACCACCGGATAATTGTCATAGTTTGAAGCATTCCCGTCGATTCGGTAAACGGAAGAAAAGGGACTTTCAAGGAATAACTCCATCGCTTGAGGATGGATGTAATAAAAATTGTGTTGGGAATGGAGAATCTCCTCCGTAGGTGAAGCATGTGTATCGATAATGCCCACGATTTCCCCAGAAGGAAGGTATTTTCCGATGACGTCCGCGTAAGATGCAACAGGGGTATTATCTATGAAGCCAAAAACGGAGAGAGTCTCATACGTTTCTAACGTGATAAGGACTTCTTGATAATCCATCGAAGGAAGATTTCCGTAGATTAATGGATATTGTTCCGCCACTGAATCGGTATATAGGGCGATTCCGGTCAACGTATCGACATGATTTCCGCTGGGTGTCTCCATCGACACAAAAGGATCATTCTTTGTGAATGCTACCGAAACAAACCCTTGTTCGGAAGCAAGCGACTCGACGGCTTCGTCATTGAGATTGGCCGATGGGTTCCCCGATTGAAACTGAATGTGGCTTAGGTTTTCTCGGTACAAAGTTTCAACGTATCGAGTGGTTGATTTTCCGGTATAAAAAGAAGAAAATGAAGCAAAAATGGCTCCAAAAAGGAACGAAATAAGCAATGAAAGACCGAAAAACAAACGATGTCTTTTCATGCCTTTGAGAGAAAGACCAAAGGTAAAAGAGAAAGGGGTACGAGTGTTCGAAGAGAGGAGTGGAGTTTTGGAAATTGTATCCGAGACCTCTTCAATGGGCAATGGAATCGTTTTGTCTTTTATCTCATAGACGGTATCGCCGTATTTGAATGCCGCCTTTCGGTCATGGCTTGCTAAGATGACAAGGTGGGTTTTGCTCACTTCTTTTAATAAAGCAAAGATTTCGTCGGAAAGAAGCGAATCTAACGATCCAGTGGGTTCATCACCAAGAATAATTGGCGTATCGTTCATCAAAGCACGGGCAATGCACACACGCTGCTTTTGCCCAGTGGAAAGCTGATTCGGTTGCCGTTTCAGAAAACCCTCGATTTGGCAAAGTCGGGTAATCTCAGAAAGGTTCTTTGAGGAAGGCTCGTTTCGGATTTTCTTAGAAAGTATAAGGTTCTCGGCAACAGAGTATTCGGGAACCAAATTGTTTTCTTGAAAGATAAAGCTAAAAGTTTGAAGCCTGAAAAGTTCCTTTTGGTCTTTGGTCAAAGAAGACAACGGTGTTGTTCCATAATAGATCTCGCCGGAAGTTGGTTCTAATAGACAACCGATGATATTCAGAAGCGTGGTTTTTCCCGAACCCGATGGACCTAGTAAAAAAACCATTCCGTTATCAGGGAATTTCATACTGATATTTCGAATCGCAAGATCTTTGCGGTTTTTCAAAAAGTACCCAAAATTAATCCCTTTAAGTAAAATCATATTATCCATATGATGCCACAAAAAAACGTCGATACCAAGACAATCTGTTGATGAAATCGGGGAAAAATGGCGAAAAGCGATAAAAAAAGGCCCGTTTTTTTGAAACCGAGCCTTTTTATGCATTTTTGCTGTTTTCTGAAAGCAATTAATGTTCAAGTGGTGCCGACGAGAGGAATCGAACCTCCAACCTATTGATTACAAATCAATTGC
>CALMWE010000154.1 GCA_937873795.1 uncultured Caryophanales bacterium | reverse complement strand
TGATGTTATGGGTATGGACATGTTCGCCGGGATGGATGTTTTGGATGGCATGCCCGATGGGTTGTCCGTATTTAAGAACATCCTCTTTGTTTTGGATTTCGACCAACGCCATCTTGTGGCCGCGGGGAATTTCGTTGATGGCCACGACACCCAAAACTGTTTCGCCTTTTTCAATCAGGCGAAGGGCAACGGCAACATTATCTTTCGGGTTGATTTTGATCGCGTTATTCATAACGGCGCAGCACCTTCCGTAGGGCCTTTTCCATGCCTAAGTCAAGAATATCACGGATGTCTTGATCAAGTTCTTGTTTGAGGCCCGGAATCGACGGGAATTCTTTTCCGAATAATTCTTCTTTGGATAAGAGGGCTTCGGTCAAATGGCTAACGGAGGCGAGTGTATTGTCGACATGTTTCCAAGCGTCCGCCCAGAAATCAAGATACACGGGCGAGTCCGCCAATTTGATGGCCTCGTTATTCAAGCGGTAGCCACGGTAGAAAACCGCTAACGAAGCTAACGAGAAAACACACAACGAAGGAACTTTCTTTTGGACGTGATAGAAATCCATTGCAATCGGTAAAATCCGGGTGGAGTATTTGGTGGTCGAATTCAAAGCGATCGACATCAGTTCGTGACGGATGAACGGATTGAGGAAGCGTTCCGCGACGTTGTCCGCGAATAAACGAACTTCTTCAGCAGGTAAATGCACTGTGGGAAGCACTTCTTTTTTCCAAAATGCATCCACGAAATGTTTGACGAGGGGGACTTCCAAGCCTTCACGGACGGTATCGATACCCAAAAGATAGGCCACCGGGACCATCGCCGTATGGGCGCCGTTGAGAATTTTGACTTTTCTTTCTTTATACGGTTTGATGTTGCCGGTCACGATGACATGCAAGCCACATTCCGAGGCGGGGAATTTCTTTTGGAAGCGTTCATCGCCTTCGATGACCCAAAGATGGAAAATCTCGCCTTTGACTAAGCAGCTATCGTGATAGCCTAAACCTTCTTCGATTTCTTTGATTTCGTTGCGCGGATAGCCCGGAACGATACGGTCGACCAACGTGCTATGGAAATGGTTGGCTTCATTGAGCCAACGGATGAAGGAAGCATCAAAACCTTTGAGCACGGTATGTTCATTCAAAACGCGTTGGAGTTCCTTGCCGTTGTCATCGATTAACTCGCAAGGAAGAATCTCTAAACCACGGGCCATGTCGCCTTTGAAGAAGTCGTAACGGGCTTTCAAGAACGCCAATAATTTGCCCGGATAGGATTTTGGAGTGACCGAAAAGTCCATATCGGTTTTATCGAGCGCAATACCGGCTTCCGTGGTATTGGAAACGACGAATTCGAGGGTTGTGCTCTTCGCATATGCCAAGTATTTCGCATACTCAGTAAACGGATTGATGAAGTCCCCTAAGACATCAATGATTTGGTGTTGCTTGACGACTTTCCCGTCTTGAACGCCTTGAAGCAAGAGGGTATACAAACCATCTTGCATGGCGAGTTCTTTGACGCGGCCGTCGGCCATCGGTTGGACCACCGCCACATCGCCGTGGAATTTTCCTTGGTCATTCATGGTTTGCAAAATCCAATCGACAAAGGCACGTAAGAAATTGCCTTCACCGAATTGTAGGACTTTGATCGGACGGAGGGGTTTGGGAGCGATTTGTTTGGATAAGTTTTCCATAATTTTTACCTTTTCTTTAAATAAGTGGCTTCGGCAAGCGCCATCAACAGCGGAGCCACGCCTTTAGCTTCATCTTCGGCAATCGGTTCGGAAAGATAGTAGGCAATCGAACCATCGCGTTTGATATCATCGAGACCGGCGACTTGGCAAATACCGCCAAGCGAAATGGCCCCGTTATCTTTTGTTTTCAAATATTTCTTTTGCGTTCCTTGAAGGGTTTCGAAACCCAACGTTCCGTAACTCAACGGAAGAACGCCTAAGCGAGCGCCTTTCATGAGGGTGTAAGCCAACATTAACGAGCCACTGGTTTCCAAATAGTTTCCTTTGGCTTCAGGGTGATCGACGACCTGATCCG
>CALMWE010000153.1 GCA_937873795.1 uncultured Caryophanales bacterium | reverse complement strand
TAAAATAGAAAATTTCTTCATGTTTTTGCTTTCTCCTTTTAAGCGCTTTCATTTTACCTCTCGGGCATTATCGTGTCAATGAGGGGACAACGTTTTTGACTGACAAAAGAAGCAAAAATGTAAGAAATATGAAAAAAACCTTTTTATAAATAAAAAGAAACGAGCAAATGATGCATTCGTTTCTTTTGTGATATACAAAATTATGGACAATTTAACGCTGAAGAAGAGTTCAACTTCGGCTCATCGTTATTTCAAAACCACACTCGTCAAGCCATCAAGGGTCAAAACGGTTCCGTTGAGGGAGGCTTTTCCTTGGCCCGCATAACCGCGAACCGTTGAGAAAACGTGGTCGGTATAGAGCGAGAGATCGATGGTTAATGATTCTTCACCGGTGTTGTGGAAGACCCCCACGGTGCTGCTTTCATAGGTCGAAAGGAATCCGCCAAACGTGAAATAACCATCGAAATTCAGCACGGTATACGTTCCCCGAGCAATCTCCGGGTTCGCGTTCCGAATCATGATGGCTTTTTTATAGTGTGTATAGAGTGACGTGGATGAAGATTTTTGACTGGCCACAGTGCCATTGGTTTGATTCGCGTCGGGGTAGGTGGAACCTGCCGGATTTTCAACGGTGTCTTTGTCTCCCCAAAGCATTGCTAAACGACGGTTGGCGTCGGTGCTCTCACTGCCGCGGGACCCTTTCATGCCGATTTCTTCGCCATAGTAGATAAAGGGGGATCCAAAGGTCCAAAGATATAAGTTGGCGGCTATCTGCATCCGACCGTCGGTCACCGAAAGATAACCGGCGGCACGGTTCATGTCGTGATTCGAAATAAACGGTGCCAGTACCGCCTCTTCGTTATAAGCCGTGACCATGTTCCGGTACCGATTGAGGTAACTGACATAGCTGTTGACATCTTCGGAGCCATTGGCGCAAAACGCCACCTCTCCTTCCGATCCCGCCATGCCAAAATCGAAGTTGGAGAAGTTGGTATAATACGGGGCAATCAGGGAGTCGCCTGACCAAACTTCGCCCACCACGAACGCATCCGCTTTTTTCGCGCGTACGGTATCCATAAACCACGTCCAGAAATCGATATTCTTTTGCGTTTCTCCTAAATAAATGTATTTGGCGGCGTCCAAACGGAATCCCGAAACGCCCAGATCAAGCCAAAAATCGATGATGCTTGATATTTCCTCAAGCACCGCAGGATTATCCATGTTCAACTCGGGCATCGACGCAGAAAAATTGCCTTCATAATAATAGTCCCCATAGAGGGAATAATAGGTTTTCCCGCTTTCACGGTTGCCGGAAGGGACAATCGAATAGTAACCGATATAGGGACTATCCATATTGCCGGCTTGCAGATCCGCTTTCGCCTGTTTAAACCAAGGATGTTGGGAGGAGGTATGGTTTAAGACGAGGTCGATGATCACATCGATGCCGCGATTTTGGCATTCTGCGACGAGTGCGGAAAAATCATCCAAAGTGCCATAATGGCCGTCGACGGCTTTGTAGTTGGTGACGTCGTATTTGTGGTAACTCGGAGACGGCATGATGGGCATCAGCCACAAACCGTTGACGCCGAGGCTTTTCCCGGAATTCGGGTCGCCGTCATTCAAATAATCCAAACGGTTTTGGATCCCTTTAAGGTCTCCGATGCCGTCTTCGTTACTGTCTGAGAAACCACCCACGAAAATTTCATAGAATGTACGGAAATTATCCTCTCTCATATTGGCTTGAAGGTTTTCTCCTTTGACCACATATTCGCGTCCGGCGCATCCACTGGCCAGTGTTAATAGGGAGACGAGAAAGAAGACTTTCCAGGGTTTGGAAAGCCTTCGTTTCGTTTGATTGTCACAAGTAAATAAGGGGGTTTTTGCCACAATTTAACCTTTGACGGACCCGGCGGTCACGCCTTCGATGTAGTACTTCTGCATGCTTAAGAATAGCGCCACGATAGGGATGGCGATAATCACGCAGCCGGCGGCAAACATCGTAAAAACGTTCGAGTCGATGCGTTGGCCATACATCATAT
>CALMWE010000152.1 GCA_937873795.1 uncultured Caryophanales bacterium | reverse complement strand
GTCATCTTGCTTTCCAGAATCGTTTCGAGCGGCGTCATCGCACCGATACAGATTTCATGGGGCGTAACTTTGATATAGTTGAGTTCTTTGAGATTGGCCAAATAAACAGCATTTTTTTCGAAGCGCGGAGGTGTTCCGGCAGTGTTCCGTTTTTGAATCATCAAGTCGGTTCCGCCACCCATGAGAATCACATTGCCTTCTTTGATGATATTGAGGGCTTCCCGCAAGTTATTGGGAATGATGTGTTTTACCATAAGCCGTCTCCTTTTTCGACAGCCCTTTGAATGGCTTTGACGATCATGTTATATCCCGTGCAGCGGCATAGGTTTCCAGACAAGCCGATGCGGATTTGTTCTTCACTCGGATGAGGGTGTTTCCGCAGAAGGCTTTCAGCGGCCATAATCATTCCTGGCGTACAAGCACCACATTGGGATCCGCCTTCATAATGGAAAGCTTCCGAAAGGACTTCGTAACGTTTGGTTTTGGCAAAGCCTTCAATGGTCACGATTTCATGGCCTTGAACGTTCGCCAAGGGCGTGCAGCACGAATTGATGAGGTGACCGTCCATCAGCACGGAACAAGCACCACATTCGCCTTCGCCGCACCCTTCTTTGGGTCCAGTTAAATGGAAGTGTTCGCGGATAATGTCCAGTAACCGCATGCTGGGCGTGGCATCCACTTCCACGTTTTGATGATTGAGAATAAAGGTGATTTTACTCATGTTTCAATAACTCCATAATCGATTCCGGCGTCGCAGGAATTTTGTTGATTTTGCGCTTGATAGCTTGTTCGATAGCCAAAGCAACCGCGGGTGCTCCGCCGACAAGCGTTAATTCGCCAACACCTTTTGCGCCGAAGGGTCCGTATTCAAACGGATTTTCATAAAGGACGGTTTCCATCGGGGGAACATCCACCGAGGTTGGAATGATGTAGTCCGTCAGGTTCTTCTGTTTGATTTTTCCATTTTCATGACGCATGACTTCCAAATAGCCATAGGCTAAACCTTGCGTAATGCCGCCATCGGCTTGTCCGACGACGATGCGTTCATCAATGGCTTTTCCGACATCATAAACACTCCAAGTTCCTTTTAAAGATACTTGATAGGTAATCGGAGAAACTTCGACTTCAACGACGTTGATTCCCCAAGAGAAAGCCGGATAGGCATCCCCATGGAGATGTTCTTCATCCCACTCGATATAATCGGGTTGTTGGTAACGCTCAATGACTTCCGCATGCTTTCCGCTCACCCATTGCTTTTTGAGCGATTGGGCCGCTTTGGCTAAGAGTCCTCCGACAATCATGACCGTGCGTGAAGCAACGGTCGGTCCAGAATCGGGAACAACATCGGTATCCGGGTAATCAAACGTTACTTTGTCGTTCGGAACATTCAACGTTTTGGCAACGATTCGTT
>CALMWE010000151.1 GCA_937873795.1 uncultured Caryophanales bacterium | reverse complement strand
CCAAATAAATCGTTTAGGACCTCGAGACTTTTTTCATAAAGAGATTCAGGTTTTGTATTCATAGGTTACTCCTATTTTTCTTTCTTTTTTAGGGCTTCCGCCAAACGGAAACGGACAATATGGCGGATGACTTCCAAAGGAAGTTCTTGGTCCAAGGGAAATTGAACCGACCCTTTTCCTTGTTTATACGGGGCTAAATCTTTGGCAAAAGCTTCCAGTGTTTCCGGAAGCGGATAAAGTCCGATGTGATGTTGGAAGGCCGCAAAATGGATGAGGTTGCCGCGGAAATAAAATGTGGGCATTTGGTAGGAGATCTTCTCCACCGCTAAAGGCGCTTCTTCGTGAATGGCGATGCGAAGCGTTTGTAATTTCCGTTGTACCGACTCGGGAAATTGGGCGATATATGCGTCGATTGTTTTGGGGGTGCGTGTCTTTTCCATCCGAAGACCTCCTCGGGTATAATGAAAGTACCTACTCTTCCATCATACGCTTCTGTTGTGAGCGTCGCCAAAGCACATAATTTGTTATTGAAAAACGCATTCCCTATAATGATGCGTGGATATGAAAACGGGGTGAAAACGATGTTCTTCTCACTTGAAACGCCAAAAACCAAAGAAGTCGACGAACAAACCGTCTATGATTTTTTGTCATTGGGCGGAGGTCCTGCCGGACTTAATGGTGCGCTTTACGCCAAACGAAAAGGGCTAAAAACAGCTGTGGTCACCTATGATCTCGGCGGTCAATTGAAAAACACCACCTCGATTGATAATTACCTCGGTTTCGAGTCCATCGATGCCTTGGAACTCATCGACCGCTTCGTCAATCACCTGAAATCCTTGGAAGTTCCTCTGTTTACCGGGCTCCGTATAACCGGGTTTGAAAAGAAAGACGATTTATTCCATGTCACCTTGGAAGACGGCCGTGTCTTAAAAACAAAAACCGCGTTGATTGCCTTTGGCGGGTCACCCAGAAAACTGAGCGTTCCCGGCGAAGACACTTTTAGCGGAAAAGGGGTCTCTTACTGCGCCACCTGCGATGGTCCCTTCTTTAAAGGAAAAAACGTCGTGATTGCCGGAGGCGGCAACTCCGCCGTCGAAGCCGCCATCGA
>CALMWE010000150.1 GCA_937873795.1 uncultured Caryophanales bacterium | reverse complement strand
TCCGCCAATACGCATTCCGAAGTCGTCCAAGTGATTGGACGGGTCATTGTTCTTTTCCGGCGCAATAGTGAAAAACCGAAGATTACGCTGGATTAGTCATGCGACGCATCATTTTATTCGGAGGATCGTTTGATCCGATTCATAACGGCCATATCGACATGGCCAAACGCGCCAAAGAAGCCGTCAATGCTGACGAAGTGATATTTATTTTGGCCAAGAACCCGCGTTGGAAGTCGCCCACCAGTGATGTCCAAGCCCGTTTGGATATGCTCCGTTTAGCCGTTCAGAAAGTTAACGGTTTTTCGATCTCTCTTTATGAGGTCGATAGCGACGCCGAGACGAACTATTCGATTGATACGGCGCTGCATTTCCGCGAAATCTATCCCAATGCCGAACTGTTTACGTTGATCGGCTTTGATGAAGTGGCTCTATTTCCGAAATGGAAAGAAGCCGAAAAACTCGCCGCGACCGTGCATATCTTAGCGTATGGCCGTCCGGGTTATCCTTTGGATAAAGAAGTTGTTTCGAAGTACCAAATGACCCTCGTGGAAGGGCCTGTTTCAGACGCCGCAAGCAACCAAATCCGTGAATTGAAACAAGCAAAGACGCCCATCGAAGTTTTGGACTATATCGCTCAAAACGGACTTTATTACATGAAGACGATCCGCCGTTACATCAACGGCCGCCGCTTGGAACATTCCTTGTCCGTGGCACGCCTGGCTTATGCCATCGCCGAGCATAACGGCATGGATACCGGTAGGGCCTATATCGCTGGAATCCTGCATGATATCGGCAAAGAAGAAAGCCACGCTGAGAAAATGGAACTGCTTAAAGCTTACTATCCGAATCCGGAAGAACTTCCGACCTTCAGCTTTCATCAATTTGCCGGTGCGCTGATTGCCGAGAAAGAATTCGGTATTACGGACGCTGAGATTATCGATGCCATCCGTTACCATGCGACCGGAAAAGCCAACATGCTGCCTTTAGGCATGATCATCTACGCCGCGGATAAGATTGAACCCACCCGGGGCTTCGATTCCAAAGACTTGATTGAAGGTTGCTTAGCGGATTACAAGCAAGGATTCATCAACGTCCTGCAAGCCAACCGTGATTTCCTGATTGGCAAAAAGAAAGACATCTATAACCCCTTAACTCAAGCCTGTATGGCTATGTACCTAGGAGAAAAGAAATGAAGAAAGACCCCGTCCTCAAAATTATCTTAAAAACCCTCGATGACAAGAAAGCCGAAGCGGTGGAAGTCCTCGACGTGCGTAACTTGACGCCTCTTTGCGAAACGTATGTCATCGCTACCGCGGACAATATCCGCAAGCTCAACGCCATCAAAGAGAACATCGTCGAAGAAATCGAAAAGTCCGGAGAATCCATACATCACGTAGAAGGCAGAGAAGATTCCGGATGGGTTCTGATCGATGCATTCCATATCGTCGTTCACCTATTCTCGCCCGAACAACGTGAACGGATTGACCTTGATGGATTGATCAAAAAGGCGCTCCGATAATTGAAGTTCAAGACTCCCTTTCGAGGGAGTTTTTTTGTGCTCCGAAGAGGTAACCGAGACAACCAGGCCAAGACATTTATAAGACGAAATGATCATCAAGCTAAACTATAAATGAAGAGTCCGATAGCCTTTTAAACTGGGGCATTTTATCGGAAGTGCTACCGTTATTGAATTGAAGTGCT
>CALMWE010000149.1 GCA_937873795.1 uncultured Caryophanales bacterium | reverse complement strand
TGGAAGCCCGTGGTTATGATCCCAGCGCCAAGCGCACCCGTTATCGGGTGATGACTTGGAAGTTCCGTGATACGATTGCTCTCATCTTGGTTGTGCTTTTCTTCACCGGCGTCATCCTCGTCAGTGTTTTTGATATCAACTTCATCACCGTCTTTGCCACGATTTGGCCTGTCATCGTGGGGTGGTTTTAATGTCCCGCTACAAAGTGACCGTCGCTTATGCCGGTACCTCCTTTTTGGGTTGGCAAAAACAAAGCGAAGGCCGGACCGTTCAAACCGAAATTGAAAAAATATTGAGTCAAATTTTGGATACTCCGACGCCTATTTTTGCTAGTGGAAGAACCGACGCCGGCGTGCATGCGCTGGGACAAGTTTTTCATTTCGACTGCGAAAAGCCGTTGGATTTAGCCAAAATCAAATACGCAATGAACTGCCTTTTGCCTGAGGATATTCATGTTTCATCCATCGTGGCGGTGGACTCTGACTTCCATGCCCGTTATGGCGTGACGAAGAAACATTATCGCTACCTTTTGAACACGGGCGAAGCCAATCCGCTACAACGGCAATTCCGTTACGAAGTGCATCAAACCCTGGATATAGCCAAAATGAAGGAAGCAGCCAAACTTTTCTTAGGCACGCAAAACTTTATGAACTTCACGTCCAAAGAAGAAGACGAAGGACATTTTATCCGTGCCTTGTATTCATTGGATATCACGGTCGACAACGGGGTTGTTACGTTTGATTTAATCGGCCAAGGATTTATGCGCTACATGGCGCGTATGATTGTGGGAACGCTGGTTGCCATCGGCCAAGGCAAAGAAGACCTTTCGTTTGTCAGCGAAATGCTTCACCGCGAAACACGCAAAATCATTTCCTATAAAGCACCCAGCCAAGGCCTTTATTTGGTTCATGTGAGTTACGGGGAGGACGACTGATGTTGGATTATTGCTATCACACCCATACGTACCGCTGTGGTCACGCCGAAGGAACCGACGAGGAGTTCGTTCAAGCGGCTATTCAAGCCGGAATTAAAACTTTAGGCTTCAGCGATCACATTTTTTTACCGGGCGTTCATGATCCCTATTCACGCGGTGACTATGAAATGCTGGGTGATTATGTCTCATCCATACGCGCTTTGAAAGCCAAATATGCCCGTGATATCAAAATCCATCTCGGGTTCGAATCCGAATATTTTCCGGCGTTTGATGATTATTACCGCCGATTGTTGAAAGACGGCATTGTCGAATACTTGATTTTGGGTCACCATTTTCTCTACGAAAACGGACGCATTTCGTTCTATTACGGCATGTGTAAGACTCCCAATCAAATCAAAGAATACGCCGACGGGGTTGTCCGCGGCATGGAAACCGGACTTTTCAAATACGTCGCCCATCCCGATCTTTTCATGGCGGGCTATCGCGGGGGAAGACTGGACCCGGACATCCACGATGTAATCGTTAAAATCTGCGAGGCATCCAAGCGGCTCGATATTCCTTTGGAAATCAACTTGGGATCGATGCGCTTCCGTGGGTTATTCCATGACGGTTTTGAGATGCGTTATCTCTATCCGTATGAACCGTTTTGGGAAATAGCCGGTGAAATGGGCTGCAAAGTCCTGATCGGTGTGGATGCCCATCATCCCAATGAACTTTTGGGAAAAGAGTACCTATACGCCGAAGGCTTGATCGAAAAATACCACCTTAACGCCATCCGTCACATTGATATTTAACTGGTTATAGCTTAGTGCTATAATGAACAAG
>CALMWE010000148.1 GCA_937873795.1 uncultured Caryophanales bacterium | reverse complement strand
GGAACTTTGCCTCTTTCGGTCCGTTTCCATTCATAGAAGCCATTGGCTAAGATCACGCATCGACGATTTTTGACGGCGGAAGCGAAGGAAGGTTTTTCTTCAATCGTTTCGGCTTTGGCGTTAATAAGGGCATGAGGATCTTCAGGATTTCCGATTGGAAAGCCCCACGTTAAATAACCGAGACGGTTTTTCGTTCCGTCATGGATGATGGCTAAGACTTTTTGGCCGGGAGCGATGTTATAACGCGGTAAAGCCAACTCGGGGATCAAATCCTCGATGTTGTATTCCGCATGGACGTAGTCGATCAGTTCTTCTTCACTCACGGCGAGTTTGTAACGTCCGCACATAAAACTCCTTTGCAAAAAAAGCCGACGAATCGGCTTTTCTTTCTTTAGATTTCGACGAAGTTACTTTTGTCGACGCCGCACACCGGGCAAACCCAATCTTCGGGAATGTCTTCGAATTTGGTTCCGGGTTTGATGCCGCTATCGGGATCGCCATAAACTTCATCATAAATGTGGCCACAGACTTGGCATTGATATTTCTTCATTGGTTTTTCCTCCGTTTGGTATCTATTTATATTTTACAACATTTGTTAAAACATCAAGGAGGAAAATGCTTTTTAACTTTTTATTGTACCCACAAAAAGAAAACCCCCGATGGGACGGGGATTCGCTGAAATCGTTTTTAGTTGATTGGTGTGGGCAGGTTGGCCTCGGCAAAATCACCATTACTGTCGTAACTGATATCCATCGAAGCGTTGATCTCGCTCAGGATATAGGTATAACCAAGGGCATTGCCATCCATGTCGACATCGGTTTTATAGAACCATTGCCAGCTGTAGCCACTGAGTTTTTCATTGGTGATCATATACTTGATGGTCATTTCGGCATCGATGTGAATAGTTCCGTAATCAAAGAACGCAGAGTCGATGACTTTTAAGGTGATCGTGGTGGTGCCACCGGTCATCGGAGCTTTACCGGTCAACGAAACATTGAGGTTCGAATCAATCAGTGAACCATTTTCATCGTAAAGGTCGGTATAGAGTTCTTGATACATGGCATCCGCATAAGCGCCTTGAGCCAAGTTCAATAAATCCGGAAGAGCACTGACCTCATCCACCGTAGCGGCTCCTTGGACATCATCGACGATGGGAACCACATAACTGTGGCTTTCATCGGCAAAGGTATAGGTTTCACTCGTACTTTCTTCTTCGTTCACATGGGCATCATTGCCTTGGGCAAAATCCCAGGTCACGCTGGTTTCGGTATCAACGCGGATATCATTGTCGTAGCGTTTATAGGTTCCATCGACTTCTTCGCCCGCTCCGTAAGCTCCCGAAGAGCCTTCGTAAAGGTCGGAATAGTCGAGCGAGATCCCGTGGTAGGTCCCGGTTCTCTCTTCTTCATCGTTGAGTGCCAAAACCTGAAGAATTTCTTTGCATTGCTCGGTCGCAATCGGGAGCGACAACAAATCGCAACCGGTCAAAACCATCGTCGACACTAACGTAACAGGCAATAGAATCAGTTTCTTGATTTTCATAAGTCCTCCCAAAGGGTTTTTAGGAAAAATACCCGATGTTTTCGGGGTTCCTACACTGTAAACATATCATTTATGGCGATGAACCGTTAAAAAATTATGGACTGTGTCTAGTATTTGTCACTTACCCGAACTTTTTTGCAAGGTATCGTTTTCCGTCTTGCATGCCCATTTTCAGTTGCTATACTTTGGGAGCGAAAGCAAGCAAGGAGAACCTTTATGAAAACACAAAAATTGATTGCCGTCATGACCTTAGTGACCAGTGCCGCCTTATTAGCCAGCTGTGCGACCAGCGCCCTGGATATCCTCACCCGTAAACTGGAGGCCAACAGCACCACGCTGGAAACCATGGATAACGCCCAAGAAGAAAGCGAAACGTTCGAAACCGCCAACGCCATCGTCACGCCTTTAAGCCTTGTTAAAGAAGATTCCTTAACCGTCGGCGAGAAAATTGATTTAGTTTTATCGCTCCGTGATGCCATATTGGCCAAACAAGCCACGATTGATGAAACAAAAACCATCCTTCGCGAAGATCTCGTGACCTTAAAAGCCGCGGTCGCACAATTCAAAGATTTGGGACTGACCCTCACCGAGGAAGAAAAAACGTTAGTTTCTTCGTATGGTGATGAACTCGATGGCATCAAAGTTGAGCTCAAAGCCACTGCGGGTTTAGTATATAAACAAATCGTCGAGTTGCGCGGTCACTATACGCTTGAGAACCTGGATATGATTCTTCAAACCTACCAGACCGCCGATGACGCCATGAGCGTCCGCGTCAACGGGGTAACCCGCATTGCCGCG
>CALMWE010000147.1 GCA_937873795.1 uncultured Caryophanales bacterium | reverse complement strand
CGACATAAACGCCATTTTGATCATAGGCTTGGAAATAAGCATCGGTGGAATAATTTGTCACCGTGGAATAGACAACCACGGAAACTGTAGCCATCGTCGCACCTAAAATGGCCATCGCGATATTGAATACATGAGACCGTGTCTTTTGTGGACGGAAGAAACGTAAGAAAGCGTGTTTGAGAACTGCCCACACATCGATTTTTTCTTTTTCTTTGGGATGGAAATTCGATGTGTCGAATTTGGATTCGTTGGCCATCGCTTCTTTGTCTTCATGGGTCGGGGTGGTTCCTTCCAGGAATTGAAGAGGCGGATTGACCACGAACCGTTTATCATCGAAGAGCAAATACGCTTTTCCTTTAATGGAAACGACTTTTAAATCCAGTGACAATTTTTCATCGGTATCCGCAAAAGTGGAAACACGGACGCCGTTGGTGTCCGTTTGTTCTTGCTTCATGTCGCCCAAGTAGACTTTATTGGCTTGGAGTTGGTTGAGGGAAGATTGGCTCTTGTCGGAAATGGACCCCCCCACAAGCTTTTCATCCGAGACGATTTTGCCATCGGCAAAGCCGATGATGCGGTCGGCGAAGTCACGTGCCAAAGTCTCATTGTGCGTAACCAAAAGAACCAGTCTGGTTTTGCTGAGTTTTTTGAGAATGACCAAGATGTCGAAGGAGTTTTCGCTATCGAGGTTGCCGGTGGGTTCATCGGCAATGATGATGGAGGCATCTTTCGCTAGAGCACGGGCAATGGCCACACGTTGTTGTTGACCACCGCTGAGGGCAGAAGCCATGCGACGTTTATATTTCAACATGCCCACCGCTTCCAAAGCGGCGTTAGTCCGGCGAACGATTTCTTCATTGTCGGAGAAACCCGCCATGCGTAAAGCAAGGGCAATGTTTTCGCTGACAGTGCTGTCGTTCAACAGCAAATAGTTTTGGAAGATATAGCCAATGTGTTCATTACGGTATTGGTCGATGTCATCCATCTTATACCGGGTGAATTTCAAATCATCGTAGGCGATTTCTCCACTGGCGCCGTCGAGTCCGCCGATGACGTTTAAAAGCGTCGTTTTGCCGGAACCGGATTTTCCGAGAATAACGACCATGCCGGTGTTTTGCAGTTCGAGTGATACGTCGTTGAGGACGTGGATGGCGTTGGATTTCCCTTTAAAGAAATACTTTTGAACATGCGAGAGCTTAATCAAGGAAATCACCCGCTTTCAGAACTTTGTTGACTGTGAGTGCAAAGAGTTTTTTCTCATACCGGCGAGCCACCAATAAGGCGAGCACGAAGATGATGCCTAACGACAACAGGAAGAGATAGGGTTTTGACCAAACCAACGCGAAACTGTAGGGCGAATCCGTAATTAAGAACAGGGCTGTGGTCGCGATCACAAACGAAGCCATGAAGATGATGGCGGTTTCCGAACGGTTCACGAAACGGACATGTCCTTTGGAGAAGCCCAAGGTTTCGAAGATGGCGTAGTCTTTCTTTTTGTTTTGGTAAATCAACATGAAGACCACACGGGTGACTAGGAAGGTAACAAAGCCTAAAATTACATAACCGGCGAACGACAGAATCGTTAAGAAGATCAACAACAGGTTACCCAGAATATACATGAAGTTCATGGAACGCACCGAGGCGTCTGAACGATAGGTTTCATACCCGGCATCAAGAAACTCATCGTGAATTCGGGTTAAATCACTGGCTGTTTCCACGAAAATCGATTGACTTACGGCATTCGTGGCGCCTAGCGCCCTGACATAGAGAGGTGTGAACAAAATTGGGACTTCACCATAGGTGCTTTCAAGGTCAAAGTCATGATAAACGATGTCACCTGCAGGGATATCGACGATCTTATTGTAGACTCTGAATTGTAAATCCTTGCCTTCATAGAAGGAGTCGAGTACCACCACGTCATTGCGGCTGATGATGTTGCCCGTTGAAGGATCATTGTTATCGTAAACCGGCATGCCAAAGTATTCGCTGTAGGTTTGTTTTTCGCCACCGACTAAAACTTGGACCACATCCATCATCGCAGTTCGCGAATAGTAGCTTACCTCGGTATCATTTCGGCAATAGTTTAACAGGAGTGACCGAAGTTCTGCGGCCAAGGAGGCCGAAGGCATCCAGTCAATCGTACTTTCCATATCGTTCATCGTGTAAATGCCCACGCATGTTAAATTGTTCTTCGTGAGCGAAACATCATAAGAATAAGATTCATAACTGGCCACCGACCAATGGTCATCGCTTAAAACACCGCTGACACCTTTGAGCGCATCGATAAAATTCAATCCAGAATTCAAGATGAGGGCAAATTCATCGCTGGCGGTCGGGGCACGCCCATCGATAAGGGTCATGGATTCATACACCATGAAATTAGGCTTGGCATCGTACAAACGTTCGGTGAGTCGTTCCCAAGCCTCTTTGTTTTCGTCACTGGGCGAATAGGTCGTGTTTGCTAACATAAAAGAGGTATCGGAAAGCAAATTTCCTTCGTCGACAAAGACTTCTGTGCCCGTGAGGATCGAAGACACGGTTTCTGACTCGTCACCTTCGGGGTATACCACAACGCGGTTTTTTGCGCGGTTTTTATAAATGGAAATGACGTCTTCGGTATAAAGGTC
>CALMWE010000146.1 GCA_937873795.1 uncultured Caryophanales bacterium | reverse complement strand
CATAGAACGCGCCTTTGTAACCAAAGGTTAGCGCTTTTCGTTTAGCTCCGGGCAGCGTTTTGATACGGTAACGGATGAGGTTTTTGGCAATTTCGGGATCCGTCAGATGATAAAACGGCAACATGAAGATTTCGGTATCCCAGAAAATCGCGCCTTTGTAGGTTTGGCCGCTGAGTCCGCGAGCGGGAATCGAAGTCAAGTATTTGGTGGGAGACAAAGTCAACAAGTGATAGATGCTATAGCGTAAAGCAAAGTCGGCGTCTTTATCGCCTTTGAGTTTGACGTCGGCAATCTTCCATAAACCGTTCCATGTTTTCTTATGCTCGGCAAGACGTTTTTGATAACTCTTGGAGGCATAGTCCAACACACCTTTTTCGGATTCTTCGAAGACGTGAGAGCTGTTTCCAAAGCGGACATCGGCAAAGATGGTGGCGGTATAGGTTTGCCCGGCAATGACATTCAAGGAGAACTTCTTAAGAAGTTTGCCTTCTTTACGTTCAATGATCGGGTGATCGGTGAAATCCGTTTGAATAATCGCGGAGACCGCCAAATATTGGTTTTCGTTGGTCACGCCAACATAGGAAATGGCTTTATCCATGTAGACTTTAGTTTCATAAAGGTGCGGACCGTTGGTGTCCCACACATCATGGTCGATGCCCGCCCGTAAGGTGGCCTGACCCGATATTAAAGCGGTAAACTCATACTTCATCGCCAAATTCTCGACATGGTTTTTGTCGACAAAGCGTTGGCTGCGGATAAGAGCATTTTTAAACGTCGTTTCACGTTCAAACAAGCCGTGTTTCAAATCCAACCGTTGAATATGATTCTTCGGGGATTTTTTCAAGGTATCGCAATATTCGTTATTGACCGTCAGGGTGACGAAAAAGGGATTGGGAGCGTTGAGCGATTCGCGCCACTTCTCTCCCATTCGGTCATAGGCACCGACAATGTTGAGAGCGACGCTTTCGGAGGCTTGGTATTCTTCCAAAGTACCCCGATAGCCCAGGTGACCATTACCAATCAAAAAGCGGTTCCCGTGGGGAACGATGTTGATCCGGTTGTAGCCAACGTGAGTCAAAATAAACATGTTCTAC
>CALMWE010000145.1 GCA_937873795.1 uncultured Caryophanales bacterium | reverse complement strand
GGGATGAGTCATTCATCCCACCCATATATTCTCACATCCATAGGGCTGCAAATGTGACACTCTCCACGCCCTAAAGGGCGGGAGCTTCTTGGGACACGCACGGCGCAACCGCCCACGTTAGCTCCCAACGGGGCTGTCCACCCCGGTTTTGTAAAGCCTTTTTCGAAATATTGATAGCGGCGTTAACATCTCGATTCATCGAAACACCGCAATCGCAATCAATCCAACGAACACTCAAATCCAAATCTCCAAAAATCGTGCCGCAACCAGAACAACTCTTGGAGGTGTAAGCAGGGTTTACCCGCACGACTTCCCGACCAGCTTCTACCGCTTTATCGGAAAGTCGTTTTGCAAAATAACCCCACCCACCATCCAAAATGCTCTTGGAAAGGCAGTGACTCTTGACCATGTTTTGAATTTGCAAATCTTCAATGGCAATAAGGTCGTTATTCACGACCAAATCATTTGCCAGTTTGTTCAGGAAGTCCTTGCGTTGGTTTGAGATATGTTCGTGATGAACTTGAAGGGCGTGAACGGCTTTTCGGCGATTGTTTCCACCCTTCCTTCTACGGGAAACCGTCCGTTGCAAAACTCGCAATTTTGCCTGTCCATCCCGACACCATTTCGGATTTTCGACCAGTTCACCATCGCTCGTGGCAATCAAAGAATTGATACCAACATCTATTCCGATTGCCCTACCTGTTGCTGGTAAAGGGTTTTCATCAACTTCACACGAGAATGAGGCGAACCACTTTCCAGCTTTTCGTGAAATTCGGAGCGTTTTCACTTCCCCTTCAAGGGGTCTGTGCCAGCGAATTGCGACACGCCCAACTCCCGACAATTTCAATCGTCTGCCATCCACCTTGAAACCGTTCCCATATTCTTTGAATCCGAATGAATCAAAACGGCCTTGTCCTTTGAATCGAGGATAACCCGCTTTCTCGCCAGCCTTAACTCGCCTGAAGAATGCTTGAAACGCCTTATCCAAGTCCGCAACAGTCACTTGCAAGATGTGCGAATGGATTTTTTCAGCGTATGGGCTGGTATCTTTGAGAATTTTTACTTTACGGAGTTGGGCGAACTTCCCGACATTGTCTTTTCTTTCTTCATAGGCTTCCTTGCGTTCAGCGAGACAGTCGTTATACAACCGCCTGCATGTCTCGATGGTAGATTCCATTGTTTTGCGTTGTGAAGAAGTTGGGTAAAGTCGATATTGGAAAGTCTTAATCATGATCTTCCATTATTTTACACCAAATACACGAACATATGTTCTCTTCAACAAAATTGTGCAATTAGGCTAAAGCCAAAAACGAAAAACCCGCCTTTTCACCCGCCCTAAAGGGCGGTGACTTGCGGACGGGTTTTTAAATTCGGTCAGCGATGAAGAAAAAGTCTTCACCATTGTTGTTTTCTGCCCTGTGTTTATTCACGGGTAGCAAATAACGTCGGAACACTCCTGGT
>CALMWE010000144.1 GCA_937873795.1 uncultured Caryophanales bacterium | reverse complement strand
CGAATGCAGGGTTTTTAACGGAAATGGCCGCCTCCGCCTCCTCCACCGATATGACCCCCGAAGCCTCCGCCGCCTCCGAAGTGGCCGCCTCCGCCACGAGCGGAGTTGCTGGCTTGGGCACGGGCTGCTTGCGCTTGTTGAATGACCGTACGGGCCATCGTCATGGAGTGCAGGTAGCGGTAGTGATACATGCCATAGAAGTTGCGGTATCTTAAATAGGTACCATTGTCGAGTTCGTTTTCCAACCCAAGTTCACGGTATTTGAAGCGCAGCTGTTTTTCAACCAAATCGGCAATGCCGAATTGAACCGCGTAGACCATGTAATGTTCCCACACCACGATACCGGGCATCGGATAATCTTTGATGTTGCTGAATTCACTGAGGAACTTCTTAAACGCCCGCCAACGGACGAAATCTTCGTTGCCTTTGATCGAGCGGCGTTGAATCGTGGTCAAGTATTGGGTCACGATGATGGCTAAACCAAGCATCGCCCCACCGACATAACGGGTCCATAAGCCAATGTCACTAAAGCCGAGGAACAATCCGAGAAGGCCCACAATCCATAGCAGAGCAATGATGCCTCCGCCTTTTTGGGCCGCTTCTTTGACGTTATCGAAGAATCCTTGGCTTTCACCCACTTGCGTGGTGAGTGTGACCCAAGTTTTGTTGCAGTTTTCATAACGGATGGCGTTGGCTTCGCTGCTGGCGGCAAAGGCATCGATTTCATCAAGGGTAAGAGTATCTTTTCCTCCCGCCATGACATCGAAGAGCCACTTCAGCAAATACCGTTCGTGTTGTTTAAGTTCGGCTTGGTTCCGTGTCCGATCGTAAATCAGGGTGTAATTGACTTTGGCTTCCGTCAACGACTCGGTGCCCGAATCAATCGAGACGAATTTGCGACGGATCAAGTCCATCAAGGTGGCAGTCACGGAGTTCTTCTCGACCGCTTTAAAGTCATAGAGATAGCCCATGACGGCAGGGCCGTACTCCGCGGGCAATTCACGGTAATATTCGCCATAGAAAGCACTTTTGGGTTCCTTGTCGTATTTGTTGTAGAGGTAAATCAAACTGGCCGCTACGGCGATCAAACAGCCGATTCCGACGATAATCGCCATGAGGTTGGCAATGCCATAGTTTCTCCGTTGACTTTGGTTAAAACGTTCATAGGTGACGACGTTGCCCAGGTGATCCATGTTAACGATTTGACCATAGGTGTTGTCGGGAATCGTCAAGGCTTCGCGTGGAAAATCAATTCGTGCTGAAATGAATTCATCGGGATAGAGTTGCTTCGCGGTGATATGAATCGCGATGTGCCCCGTATCATTCTTGGCGATCGAAACGATTTTGGCATTATTGGAACCGAAGATGTACGCTTTGACTTCACTGAGTTCGATGGTGTTGGTGGGTAAAATCACGGTCACATCGACGTTGGTGGTTTTCACATAATCGGTATAAGCGAGCGCCCAGAAGAATTCGGCGGTGTCGTTATATTGAACGGCAGCGCCTTTGATGGTGTAGTTCTGCACGAAAGTCGTGCCATTACCCCAAGTGTTCGGGTTATAGAACAACCACTTAGCCAAGTCGGGTTCTTCGGCGTAAAAGGAGTTTCCTGTTTCATCGAGCGAAGAGTGGCCTTCGGCATCGGCATAGGCAAAGTAAATGCCCCCGGCATATTCTTGTGATCCGGGACCATAGTGAGTAAATAACAGGTCGTCATTGGCGTCATACACACTGGCGGAAAATCCGGCGGTGTCAATCTTGGTGGCGTGCACATCGGGTGTCACGTCTTCATCATCGCTGCTGTAGTAAAGATATTGTTCGCTGACCGTGTAGGTCATGTCGCGGGTTTTTCGGTC
>CALMWE010000143.1 GCA_937873795.1 uncultured Caryophanales bacterium | reverse complement strand
ATAAAACATATACTGCGAAATGGACGTCGAAGACGTGAGTAGATTGACCGTGGTTAAACCCGTGCAACCATAAAAGATGGAGTTCCACAAGGTCGTAACGGAGGACGGGATTTCGATGTAAGCAAGTAAGATGCAGTTTTTAAATGCCGTTTCCCCGATGCTCGTGACCGAGGAAGGAATGTTGATTGAGGTGAGCGACGTGCAATCAATAAAAGCCGAATTGCCGATCGTGGTAAGTGAGGAAGGCAAGACGATGGAGGAAAGCGCACTGCATCCGTTAAAAGCGGATATTCCGATACTGGTCACTCCGGAGGGGATATTGACCGAGGTCAATGACGTACATCCGTAAAACAGTTGTTGCGGAATGCTCGTAAGGGAAGAAGGAAGTGTGATCTCTGTCAGCGATGTGCATTGATAGAAAGCACCACTTCCAAGGGAGTTGACCGAGGAAGGAATCGTGATGGATGCAAGGGATGTGCAGCGATTGAACGCGCTGGGGCCGATCGAGGTCAGGGAACTTGGCAAGGTCACGGAGGTTAACGCCGTGCAATTGTAGAACGTGTAGGTTTCAAGGCTTGTCAATGATCCTTCAATGGTTACTTCCGTTAGGGCAATGCAGTTGCTGAACGCATATTCGCCAAGGCTCGTGAGCGAGGAAGGAAGCGTCATCGAGGTTAAATGATCGCAGTACGCAAAGGCGTTGGCCTCAATGGTCAATAACGAGGACGGAAGGGATAAAGAAACCATCGCAGTGCAATTAGTAAAAGCACTCGCCCCGATCTTCGTCAAAGTCGAGGGAAGGGAAACGGAACTGAGTTGACCGCAGTAACCAAAGGTCCAAGGTTTGATTTCGGTGATGCCTTCGGGAAGTGAAATGCTATTTAGCCGAATACATTGATAAAAAGCATATGAACCGAGACTTGTGAGTGAAGAAGGTAATGTCAAGGAAGTGATCCAAGCACAACTTTGGAACGCATAATCTCCGATGCTGGTTAACGAGGAAGGAAGCACCATCGGTTTGAGTTTGCTGCACCCATCGAATGCGTGAGCGCTTATGGTCGTCAAAGAGGACGGTAACGAAATCGTGTCCAAGGATAAGCAACCGGAGAAAGCATAATCGCCAATCACGCTGACCGAGGCAGGAAGCACTAAGGTCGTGATGAACGTGCATGCCTTAAAGGCATTGGAAGCGATACTCGTGAGTGAACTGGGTAAATCAGCAACGACCGTTTTGGCTTGCGGGCAAAGAATAAGGGGCGTCTTATCTTTGTTATAAACAATGCCATCTTGGGATGAGAACGTGGCATTATCAGGATGAACCTCGATCGAAGTTAAGGACGTACATCCATAAAAGGCATTGGCACCGAGGGTCGTAAGCGAAGAAGGAAGCGTGATGGATGGGAGCGACGTGCACGAAAGAAAGGCATTGGCGCCGATATTGGTGATGGAAGAAGGAATGGTTACCGAAACAAGGGAACTGCAATAGGAGAAAGCACCATCTAAGATGCTGGTGACCGGAACGCCCATATAGGTGGAGGGAATCACCACGGAGGTTGCCGAACTGATGCAGTCGGAAACACGATAAGAAGTTTGATAGAAACTGAACGTCAATTTATCGAGCTCCAGAAACGGATTTTCCGTCTCTTCGCAGTAATATTGGAGCGATATCGAGGTTATGGTTGCAGCCGCAGCGGCCGTGATTTTCACAAACGAGGGGTTATATCCGTTGAAGGTGAACGTGGTCGAGGAAGAGGTGATGGAGCCATTGGTGACTTCGTAAGAAATCGAATGGGTTGAGGAGTTCCACCACCCATAAGCGATGGTGAGATTGCCTTGGTAGGT
>CALMWE010000142.1 GCA_937873795.1 uncultured Caryophanales bacterium | reverse complement strand
GGTGCGATGTTCCGTGGAAACCATACCGACGGATATCGTATTTTTCATAGTATTCGTAGGGAATCGGGAAGATATAATCGACGGGTTCCATCGTTTGGTGGAAGGCGGTATCGAACACGGCGACGTGCTTGATGTTGGGTAAAACATCGCGGAAGGCACGATACGCCACGAGATTGGGTTTATTATGAAGCGGTGCGAGCGAAATCAGCTCTTCGATGTGATTTTCAACGTCTTTGGTAATGACGACGCTGGAGGAGTAGTATTTACCGCCTTGGACGATACGGTGACCGATCCCGACGATTTCATCGAGCGAGGCAATGACTTTTTCGCTAATCAACGAATCGAGCAACATTTGCACACCGACGGCGTGATTGGGTAACGGAACGATTTTTTTGTTCTTGTTGCCATTGGCGCGGAAATCGAAAATGCCATCGTCGTGACCGATTCTCTCGGCCATACCCGAACAAATGACCTTTTCAGAGGGCATGTCAAATAATTTGAATTTTAAACTGGATGAACCTGCGTTAACCGACATTACTTTTGCCATAAATTTCTCCTAATAACGTGGAAATTGTAGACCATTTGGCAAGGATTATCAAGGCATTAAGGGCGTTTCTCGGGCTAAAAGAAACCAGTCCTTTATATTAAGTTCTTTTTTTACTATAATTATCGTAGTATTTATGGGAGGAACGATTATGGCTGATAGCATCCTTAACGACTTCTTGTTCGGACAATCTCTCGAGGCGCATAAATATTTTGGCGCCCATTTCGTAACGCATGAAACCATTACTAAAACACCCAAAGGCAGGAACAAAAAGGTTCTTGAGAAGGGTGTTTTATTCCGTCTATACGCTCCTTTAGCCGACGATGTCAGCATCATCGGCGAATGGAATTCCTGGACCGCCGGCGCATCCCCGATGAAAAAAGTGGATATCTCGGGCGTTTGGGAACTCTTTGTCCCCGGGTTAACCAACTATCAATCCTACAAATATCACTTCAAAAACGCGAGGGGATACTATGTCGATAAAGCCGATCCTTACGCCTTTTTCAGTGAATATCGCCCCAATTCCTGCTCGCGTCTATTTGATGTCGAGGGTTTCATTTGGCACGATAAACCGTATTTATTGACGAGAAGTCGCAACTTCGATAAAGCGATGAGCATTTACGAAATGCACCTTGGCTCCTGGAAAGGGCAAGTCGACGGCCGTAATCTTTCTTACGAAGAAGTCGCCGATTTTTTGATTCCCTATTTGAAAGAACATGCCTACACCCACATTGAAATCATGCCCATCACGCAATATCCGTTTGATGGTTCGTGGGGCTACCAAGCGA
>CALMWE010000141.1 GCA_937873795.1 uncultured Caryophanales bacterium | reverse complement strand
CTTTAAAACCATCATTATCGTCTTCCGAACTGAAGATGCCGCCTAGATGATTAAGGCGTTGGATAACCCAACGCTTTTTATTTTTCTGAAATCACATGTTTGTGGAAGTAAGCCCTCGTTTTGGCGCTCCATCCTTCGAGAATGACATCGAAGCGTTTCTTTTCTGCTTGGTTAAACACAAAGAACCATAACGGAATGCCATAAGCCAAAAGAAGGATAACCGCTTGGAAGAGCAATGTCACCCAACCGGCCAAAGGAACAAGCGTCATCAATAAGCCAACCAATGCCGCGGAAAACGCCGGTAAAAGCATCGGGAGGAAAGCGTGCTTGATGAAGTGAGCGATGGAAATACCCAAATGTTTCGAAAAGACGAGGTTACCCGCGACGCCAAAACCAAGGACGCAGGAAACAAAGTATGCGATGCCAGCGCCTAGTGCGCCCCAGAAATGCGCCAAGACAAGCGTTAACGCGACATCGAAGATAAATGTCCCCAAATACACCCAAGCTCGGTATTTGACCTTGTTTTGGGCGCTCAGCATGGTGTTTAAGATAATCTGAGGACCCACAATCAGCGATGGAGTAATCAAAAACATGCCAACAAGATAAACATCGCCAAATCCAGGACCCAGCCACAAGGTGACAAGGTCTTTGCCTAAAACCCCAAAAAGCGTCACGAGCAAGAGCAAGACCGCAATTTGGTAGCGGCCGGCTTTGACATAAAGAGCATCGTATTCTTCTTGAGTTGCCCCACGGGCCATCATGCGGGCAATCTTGGCGATGAAAAGACCACTGAAGACGATGGCGATTTCATTCACGTAATAGAAAAATTGCGCCGCCAAGTTAAAGACGGTAATTTGTAAGGCGTAGTCCGACGCATCGCGGTAAACAATACCGATAAACGAGGGCGCTAAGTTAATCATCGCTTTTTCGATGACCGACACGATCAGGGCCCATAAAGAGAAGCGAAGGATGGCTTTGAGGAGTTTGTTATCGCGCATCACGAATATGGGTTGATGGTTGAACTTGTCTTTGATGTAAACAAGCTTGTAGGTGATGACCAAGGCGCTGGAAATGATTTGCACCCCCAAAACCCAATAAATGCCCAAATCGAAAATCAGGACAACAACTAAACCGACGAGGGTAAAGACTCTCCGGACAATATCGCCATACTTTTGGACAGAAAATTTCTCGTGCGAATACAAAACCCCGGATAGGGTATTCGTGGGAAGATTGATAACACTCCAAACGGCCATGATCAGGAAGGCGTAACGGAAAAGAGTCATTTCGGAAGGCGTTACGTCCAAGAAGAGTTTATCGGGGAATTGCTCAACCAACACGAAGATGACGAGCATCACCGCATCGATAATCAAATACACAATCGATACTTGACCGATGATTTGATTGGCCTCTTTCTTATTCTTTGTGACTAGCGCTTTGCTTAAATACCGCGTCAGGGTGTCTTCCAAACCAAAGTCGTAACCAAACATCACGACGATGGAGGTCACCAGCGTATAAATGGCATATTTGCTGGTGCCTAAATTGGAGATCAACCATGGATTGATGAGAAAGCCGGTGATGGCGACAAAAAAGATCGCGGCATAACCCAAAATGGCGCCTTTGCCAATTTTCCGGTTAGCGTTTTCTTCGGTAGTTTCTTCCACCCTTTCGGTGGGTGCTTCCTTTTCAGCGGAAGCGGTTTGTAGGGCCAAACGCGATTGGGTTTCAGGAGTAAAGCGATGGCCAGCAAGAGGAATCAACAGCGAAATGAACCCCGAAGAAACGCCCCAAGCGCTGGCTTCAAGGAAAATGGTGGATTCGAATAAGCTGTGAATGAAGAGGGTAGCATAACAGAGGATTGTAAAAGCGAAAAGAAAGGGTTCCTTTTT
>CALMWE010000140.1 GCA_937873795.1 uncultured Caryophanales bacterium | reverse complement strand
CTGTTTTTCGCTCGTTTACACTTTTCAGTGTACTTATGGTAATATAAAAAGTGGTGATGTTATGGCAGAATTAGTCATCCTAACAGGCGTTAGCGGAGCCGGTAAATCGACCGCTATTTTTGCGTTTGAGGAAATGGGCTATTATTGCGTGGAAAATGTCCCGCTCCCGCTTCTTCCTTCGCTTTTTCATCTTGTCGAAAACGATGCACGCTACAAGAAAACCTTGATTGGCGTCAACATCAGCGAAGCCAAAGAAGCCATTGAAGAAGCCCGCAAACATCTCAAGCTCTCGTTCAAAGTGCTTTGTTTGGATGCAACCACCGCGGAACTGCTTTCCCGGTATAAACTCACCCGCCACGTTCACCCCCAACAAACCAGTGGCATCACGCTTGAAAAAGCGATCATCAACGATAAAGAATTCTTAAATGCCTTACGCGCCGAGGTCGATGTGATGATCGATACTTCTGGTCTCGAGGTCGTCGACTTCCGTAGGAAACTTTTTGCCAACTTTCAAAAAAAGCGGCGTAACATGCTGACGGTCTCCTTCGTTTCCTTCGGTTATAAACACGGCATCCCCACGGACGTTGATTTGATCATCGACACCCGTTTCTTACCCAACCCTTTCTATATCCGTGAACTCAGCAAACTCACCGGCATCGACGAACCCGTGATCGCGTATCTTGAAGCATTGCCGCAGACGAAGACCTATCTCAAGCATGTGACCGAATACTTGGATTACTACCTTGAGAAAGCCAACGATGATATCCGCCCGAGTTATGTGGTGGGCGTCGGTTGCAGCGGCGGTCAACACCGTTCCGTCTACATCGCCGAATACCTCAACAAACACTTCGAAGAAAAATACAATACCTTGGTCTCGCACCGCGACCTCGCCAAATACAAAGGACAATAAGCCATGGAGTTGGCCCCCTCGTTTACTTCCACGGTCAAAGAAGAAATCACCCATAAGCCGTTCAGCGAAGCCCGTTTACGGGCTCTTCTTTCATCTTATGTGAAAGTCAACGGCGTGCTTTCCTTTGCCAACAAACAAACCCTGATCAACGTTTCCACCGAAAACGCGAAAATCGCGAAGTTCCTTTTCTTAACCTTCCAGAAGCTTTATGGTATTTCTCCGCGCTTTGCCTATACCCGGAAGATGAAACTCGAAAAGAAAGTCACCTATCACGTGATTATCGAAGAAAAGACGGATTTGATCCTCACCGATTTGGCGATGGGTGAACTCGGAGGACGCTTGGTCCGTTATCCGATCATCAACGATGACATTTTGGGCGGCTATCTGGCCGGAGCTTTCTTAGCGTCCGGTTCGGTCAATTCCCCCAAGAGTTCCAATTATCACCTGGAAATATCCACCCAAGACGAAGTCTATGCTCAATATCTGGCCAAAGTCATCGAACGGTATAAGAACACGGC
>CALMWE010000139.1 GCA_937873795.1 uncultured Caryophanales bacterium | reverse complement strand
CCATGATGTCGCAATAATCGGAGATATCGTAACCGCAGTCGTCGTTGGGGCTTTTAAAGCACGGAGAAAGCCAGATGGCATTCACGCCAAGGTCTTTGAGATAATCCAATTTCGAAATTAAACCGGGTAAATCGCCGATGCCGTCTTGGTTGGTGTCCTTAAAGCTGCGAAGATAAACCTGGTAGAAAATTAAAGATGAGAAGCCTTGGTATTTCGGGGTGAGCATGGAGGGTTCCTCTTTTTAATAAAAATGAAATAAAATTTCAGACCCTCTCATTGTATCCTGTTTTTATGAAGCTCTCTAGATGCGATTTCGTTTAATTGGGCAAGTTTCATTTTGCAAAAAGATTGTCTAATATTTCTCTAACACAAATTAGAACATCCTCAAAAGATAAATTGCGACCATAGGAGGCTGTGCTTGAGAACGCTTTCCACCGCTCCAGCATGGTTGAATCGTGCCGGATGATTTCAACGGTTTTTTGATAGTCTTTAAGAATGGTTTCTGTTCCCCTTTTTGAAGTTGTCGCCCAAAGACCAGCCCGCAATGAATTTTGATTAAGTGATTGGGAATGACACTTCGTTAAAATATAAACGTCATAGAAATCTCTTAGGCGTGTGTTGGCGGTACCACGGGATAAAACAGTTTCGAGTTTTTCAGCAAGAATCGTTTCAAGATTGTACGCCAAAACTGAAACCGTCTTCTTTTCGAACATAAGAGGATAGTTAAAAACGACATCATTTGGCGTTATGGGGTCTCCCGTCGTAAGGTCAACTTTGAGTGGAACGGCCAGGGGTGGAAAAAGGGCAAATAAGGAAAGGCGAAAACCTTGATAGGGATCGCTTTCTCGGATATCTAACACTTCGCGAATTTCAAACCGAATGCCATCGTGACAATCAATCTTTACGATCTCGCCAAACATGCCAAGAACTGTTTCTTTTGAAAATGGGTAATTTTTGATTGAGGCATCCATATCCATAGTGGCTAGAGAACCAAGACCTACAATGGCCGAAATGAGAAAACCACCATTAAAAACGAGATGATCGCGAAAACGCGAAAAAGAAATCCGAACCAAGAGTCTTTCCATCATGTAATTTTGTAAAGCAAGCTGAGATGATATCTTCTTTTCAGCAGCCACTTTTTTGACAGCGGCTTTCAATTGCATTGCGTTAATCAAAGTAAAACCTCCAAATACGTCTTTACTTTTGCTTCAACCCGAAACATGTTTGCGTATTCCAATAGCAATGGGATGTTTCGTTTGTCCGATGCCGTGTAGCGTTTAAAAGCATCCGAAAGGATTTGCACATCAACACCTTTTTTATGGACCAATAAGTCACATAAAGTTCTTTCGGGATTGTAACAGCGGACTTCATTACCACCGGGTGTTTTAATCGGATTGACGCCCACCAAAAACAACGATTCTTTGGTTTGATGGCATCGGATGCCTCTTTTTTTGGGGTTTGTAAGGTTATATGAATTGGGAAAAGTCATATGGAATTCATTGGGGGTTTGATCGGTTAGACCCCACAAGAAAAGAGCACTTGAAAACGAAAAGACTCCCTTTTTAAACCGATTCTGTAATTGAACGAAATCATCTTCCATAGCATCGGGCAAAACGTAAATTCCACGATCCGTTTTAATGAGCTTACCTGTAGAGGCGAGGTATTTGAGGATCATGCGGGATAATTGTTCGCCATCCACCATCGAGGAAGTAACAATTCCTTGGTTCTTTTTAGCAAGTCGAATGATTTTTTCAGTTTTTTTCATTTGTTTACTTTCTTGCTTAAACTTTACTCAATTATAAGCACGTTTGTCAATTATTTTCGAACATCGCCCAAAATTTTGTGGCAAGGAAATAATGGCATTTTATAAAAAAACCAACGATGTCGGAAAGTGAATTTGCATCAAATATTATCTTAATTAATAAATGAAATACTTTATACGTGCGGAAGACTTTTAGGGGATAAGCCAAGAAAGATACGGAAGAAACACCAACACCCGTACATGAAGCCCGGACGCGATGAAGCACCAAACGAAGCTGGCAATCGAAAGAGCGATGGTCAAGAGGTTGATCCACACCATTGTTTCGAATTTTTTGATGAGTAACGTCATCGCATTGTACACGAGATTTAAACCCAAGAAAGCAACGAGGAAAATCGAAGGAATCGTCAAGGT
>CALMWE010000138.1 GCA_937873795.1 uncultured Caryophanales bacterium | reverse complement strand
CACTGGTCATATGGATGAAGTGGGCTTTTTGGTCCATCGCATCGAAGATAGCGGCTTAATCCGCATCCACCCCGTGGGCGGATGGTGGGGACACGTCGTCCTTGCCGAAGTGATGAAAGTCAAAACCCGTACCGGTAAAGAATATTTCGGCGTTACCGGTGCGCAACCGCCCCATGGCATGTCGGCCGAACAAAAGAATAAGGTCATGGAAATCAAAGACATGTATCTCGATATGGGCGTCACCGATAAGAAAATGATCGAATCGATGGGCATCCGCGTCGGCGACACCGTGACTCCGTATACTGAATATCGCGTGCTCAATGACGGCAAAACGCTCTTAGGCAAGGCCTGGGACGACCGCATCGGCGCAGCCATTGCCATCGAAGTCTTCCAAAATCTCAAAGGCGTCCCGCATAAAGCCACCGTCGTGGCCGCCGGAACCGTCCAAGAAGAAGTGGGGCTCAGAGGCGCCAAAACCGCGTCTTACAAAGTCCACCCCGATATCGCGTTTGCCTTTGACGTCACGATGAGTTATGACTTACCGGGATCCCCGAACAATCCGACCAAACTCGGCGCCGGCGTGGCCCTCTCCGTCATGGATGGCAGCGTCATTGCCCACCGCGGCCTGTTTGATTTCGTCGAAAAGATTGCCAAAGAAAAAGGCATCCGCTATACCTACGATTTATTGACCGCCGGCGGAACCGATTCCGGCGAAATGCACAAGCAATACGATGGTGTCATCACGATGACCATCTCGCTCCCATGCCGTTACTTCCACAGCCACGTTTCCTTGATTAACGAAGACGATTACCTCGAAGCCGTCAAGTTGATGACGGAAGTCGTCAAGGCCATCGACAAAAACGTCCTCGAAGAACTCAAAGAATCCAAATTCCGCTAAATAGCAGCCAAACGAAAAGCCCCGAATTAATCGGGGCTTTTTTCATTCTTCGGTGAGTGATTTGATGCGTGTCTTGCGAAGCACCAGAACCAAGGCAATCGCGACTGCGGAACTGACCGCAACTTGAATTAAATCAAACGGCGAGGAGGCCACGACTAAGCCCCAACCCCCGAAAATCCAATAAGCCAAAGCGTACACGGGAACGATCAATAAAGCGCCCATCGGAATAGCTAAATATTGAGCTTTGTTTTTAATGGCTTTGAACAAGTATCCGGCGACGACTGCTTCAAAGAGTTTGGCAAAGATCGTGAAGGGCACATACATGCCCGCACCGACGTATAAATCGCCGAGGACCGCACCGATGATTCCGGCTAACGCTCCGGCAAACGGATCAATGAAAACCGCAGTGAATAAAATGACGGCGTCCCCCAAATTGACATACCCCGTACTCGCGGGAATGTTGATATGGATAAAAGCGGTGGCGACAAAGGTTAACGCGGCCATGATGCCCGTAAGCGTCATGCGGCGGACAGAATTTTTCATAACAGTTCCTCAATTTGGTCTTCGCTGTAAACAGGGATATGGTGTTGGTGCAATAACTCCGCGGTCACGCCCATGCCTTCGATGAGGACATGCGAGAACGTGCCGTCATAAATATAGTGGGTCCCGCAGGAGGGACTTTTTTCTTTTAAGACTGCGCCGACAACATTATTTTCGCGGGCGAGGAATAAAGCCAACTTCGCACCGATTTCATATTCGACGCTGACATCGACGCCTTTACTCGAGACGACCATGCCTTCGCGGCGTTCACTCGGAGCGCGCGGAATCGGTAATCCGCCCATGTATTCGGGGCAAATCAGGATGAGTTCGTATTTGGCTTTGAGCTTCTCGATCAATGGACTAAAACAGTTCTTGCCGTCATACCGGCAATTTTCACCTACGAGACACGCGCTGATTAAGAGTTTTTCCATCGCTCGATTCCTCGTAATCATTCTAAAACAAACACGGCCTAAAGAAAACCACCCGAGAAAAGAAAACATCCGTATAATAAAGAAGTGATGAAAAAAGAACTCGACTTTATCTTTCCCTATGGGAAT
>CALMWE010000137.1 GCA_937873795.1 uncultured Caryophanales bacterium | reverse complement strand
TCCGTCGATGGCAACACGGCCGCGGCGTTGGCCAGCTACAACTTCACCGAAGTCGCTGGTATCTACCCGATCACCCCGTCTTCCACGATGGCCGAACTCGTCGACCAATACTCGGCGAACGGAAAACTGAACTTCTTCGGAAGTAAAGTCAAAGTCGTCGAAATGCAATCCGAAGCCGGTGCTTCGGGTACAGTCCACGGTGCTTTGCAAGGCGGGGCTTTTGCCACGACTTACACCGCCAGCCAAGGGCTCTTGCTCATGCTCCCGAACATCTACAAATGGGTCGGCGAACTTTTACCCGCCGTCTTACACGTCTCCGCCCGTGCGATTGCGACCCGTGCGCTTTCCATCTTCGGCGATCAACAAGACATTTATGCCTGCCGTGCGACCGGCGTCACGATGATTTGCTCGCACTCCGTCCAAGAAGTCGCCGATTTGGCCCCGATGGCCCACTTGGTGGCGATGGACTCGTCTGCCCCGGTCATTCACTTCTTTGATGGCTTCCGTACCAGCCATGAAATCCAAAACGTCGAATTCGTCGACGATGCCGAATGGAAGAAACTGATCCCGATGGATAAAGTTGAAGCGTTCCGTCAAAAAGCGCTCAACCCGCACACTCACGCCGTCACGCGCGGTGGTGCCGAAAACCCGGATATTTACTTCCAAGGCCGCGAAGCTCAAAACTCGCACTATGCGAACGTTTTGACCGTTGCCGAAAAATACTTTGCCAAAGTCAGCAAACTCACCGGACGTGAATATGCTCCGTTCACCTATTACGGCGCCAAAGATGCCGATCGCATCATCATCGCCATGGGCTCGGTCACCGAAACCATTTCGGAAGTCATCGATGTCCTCAACGCCGAAGGCCAAAAACTTGGCTTAGTCAAAGTCCACTTATACCGTCCGTTCTCCGCCAAACACTTATTGAAGATGATCCCCGCCTCGGTCAAGAAGATCGCCGTCCTCGATCGTACCAAGGAAATGGGCGCTCCGGGCGAACCGCTTTATCTGGATGTCATCGCCGCGTTAGCCCAAGAAGGACGTCACATCGATGTCGTCGTCGGCGGACGTTATGGCCTTTCCAGCAAAGACACTCAACCGAACCAAATGAAGGCGGTCTATGATTTCTTGAATGCGAAACCGTGGAATTCCTTCACCGTCGGTATCGTTGATGATGTCACCCATTTATCGATTCCTGTCGATGATAGCTTCATCCTCAAACCCGACTACAAAGCCTGCTTATTCTATGGCTTAGGCAGCGATGGCACCGTCGGCGCCAACAAATCGTCGATCAAGATCATCGGCGACGTCACGCACCAATACGCTCAAGCTTACTTTGAATACGACTCCCGCAAGTCCGGCGGCGTGACCCGCAGCCACTTACGTTTTGGCAAAAACCCGATCCGTGCGACCTATTACATCCAACACGCCGACTTCCTCAGCTGTTCGTTGGATACCTATTTATTCAATTTCGATATGCTCCGCAACCTCAAATCCGGCGGAACGTTCTTACTCAACACCAACCTCAGCGATGAAGACCTCATCAAATCGATGCCCAACCGCGTGAAGTACCAATTGGCCACCAAGAAAGCCAAATTCTACGTCATCGACGCCAACAAGATTGCCGAAGAAATCGGCATGGGCCGTCACACCAACACGATCTTACAAGCTTCCTTCTTCTTCCTGAACAAGGAAATCATGCCTTACGAAAAGGCCGTTGAAGAAATGAAGCACATGGCCTATAAGACCTATTCCAAGAAGGGCGAAGAAGTCGTCAAGCTCAACTACAAGGCGATCGACTCCGGCGAAGAAGGCTTACGCCAAATCGCCGTCGACCCCGAATGGGCCAAACTCCCGTCCAAGCGCGTCCATAAGATCAGCGGCGACGAATACTTCGATACCTTCGTCGAACCGATGGTCACCATGGAAGGCGACGATCTCCCGGTCAGCAAGTTCACCGAATTCGAACTCCTCGACGGAACGATGAAAAACGATATTACGTTCAAAGAAGAACGTTCGATCGCCGACAAAGTCCCGATGTGGCACAAAGAAAACTGTATCCAATGCAACCAATGCGCGTTCGTTTGCCCGCACGCGACCATCCGTCCGTTCTTGCTCAATGAAGAAGAAGTGGCGAATGCTCCCGAAATCATCAAGGGCGAATACATCGATGCCATGGGACCCAGCGTCAAAGGCTTGAAGTTCCGCATCCAAGTCTCCCCGAAAAACTGCGTCGGCTGTGCCGTGTGCGCGGTCCAATGCCCGGGCAAGGGTGGCAAGAAAGCCCTCGAAATGGTCGATGCCAAGTCGCAATTCCCGCTTGAAGAAGCTGCCAAATACCTCTACAAGCACGTCGAATACAAGTCCGATAAATTCCCCGTCAATACCGTCAAAGGTGCCGGATTCCTCATGCCTTACATGGAAGTCTCGGGCGCTTGCGCCGGCTGCGGTGAAACTCCGTATTACCGTCTGACGACCCAACTCTTCGGTAAAGACATGCTCGTGGCCAACGCCACCGGTTGCTCCTCGATTTATTCCGGATCGACCCCGCTGACCCCGTTCTGCACCGACAAGAAGGGCGAAGGCGTCGCCTGGGCCAACTCCTTATTCGAAGATAACGCCGAATACGGTTATGGCATGCGCGTCGCGACCGACCACAAACTCGGTCAAATCCTCACCATCCTCAACGCCCGTAAGGACGCGGTGGAACCCGAACTCAAAGAACTCATCGAAAAATACATCGCCAACGTCAAGGAACGCGACATCGTCCGTACCTTCTTGCCGGATTTGATTGCCAAGATCAAAGCCTCCAAAGACGAAGCGGTCAAAGAAACCCTCAAGTTCGAACGTGACTTCCTCGATAAGTCCGTTTGGATCGTCGGCGGCGACGGATGGGCTTACGACATCGGCTACGGCGGCTTGGATCACGTCCTCGCCAGCGAAGATGATGTCAACATCTTAGTCCTCGATACCGAAGTCTACTCCAACACCGGCGGACAATCGTCCAAGTCCTCGCAAACCGGCTCCATCGCCAAGTTCACCGCCAGCGGCAAAACGCAAGCCAAGAAGAACCTTGCCATGATGGCAATGGCCTATGGCCACGTCTATGTTGCGCAAGTGTGCATCGGTGCCAACTACATGCAAACCGTCAAGGCCATCAAGGAAGCCGAAAGCTACCATGGCGGACCGTCCTTGATCATCGCCTACTCGCCGTGCACCAACCATGGCATCAAAGGTGGCATGTCGATCTCGACCTCCGTTGAAAAAGCAGCGGTCGAAAGCGGCTACTTCCCGATCTTCCGTTACGATCCGCGTCTTGAAGCCGAAGGCAAGAGCCCGCTCACCTTGGACTGCAAGGAACCGGACTTCACCAAGTTCCGCAGCTTCGTGATGAATGAAACCCGCTTCAGCATGCTCCCGATCGTCAATCCGGATCACGCCGAAGAACTCTTAACCAAGAGCGAACGCCTCGCCAAGTATCGTTGGGACCATATCAAGAAATATGGCCTCAATCCTGCTCCCGTCGCTGCTCCCGAAGTTAAGTAATTAAAAAAGAAAACCCACAGGCTTCTGCTTGTGGGTTTTTTAATGCACATCGACGCGATATTTATAAATGAAGTGGTCGGGACCCATGCGCATTTTCGAGGTGCGTAGGCCTAGGTCGCCACAGTCTTCTTCGCGGTTGACGTAACGGACACCTTTGTCGGCGAATAAGGATAAGAACTTCACACGGTTATAGTCGGGGGCACCATCGACGCCGTCGACGCGTTTTTCGAATTCGACATAGAGCATGTCGCCGATCACTTCGCCAATCGAGAAGGCAGCGGGGCTTCCGTTGGAATAGAGGATGCCTCCGGTGAAGGGAAGCTTGTCGTAAAGACATAAAGCGGCGTAGTTATGTTTGATATCATCCGCTCTTCCGGGGTTTTGGAACGTCTGGGCATTAAGAATCTTGATGACATCGGGGATGTTCTTTTGAGAAAGGATTTCGTAGTGGTTTTCGGGATGGTCTTTTAAGAAGCGGTTGATGTGGTTGCGGTAGGCCGCTTTGCTTTTGCCTTTGAGCTCGTATAAATCCTCAAACCGATACACATAATCGAAGTCGGTTTCGGAACGCGTGATTTTGGCGTCGGGGAACTCCGATAGACGATGTTCGGGGACATAGAGCAACGTATAGGGCTTTGGCAGTTGATTCAATAATTTCCAGGGGTTTTTACCCAAAGGGTAAGAGTAGTACAGGTTTTTGCGGGCGCTGTAGCCACGGAAGATGATCGTTTCATCTTCTTCGTAGTAGGAAAGCTTGTAATCGTCCGCCCACAAGAAAAGGACCCCCAACGTAAAGCTGGAACTCTGAAAATCCTTACCGAGGATGTAAGGTTTGATTTTGTCGATATCTTGGATCGTGACGCGTTTGAAATCCATGAAGTCCTCACGCTTTAAAAGCGATATCGATATTATACGGGTTTCGTTCCATTTTAGAAAGCCGAACACTAAATTGCCCTCAAAGACCCAATAAATGATGATATGATTAGAACAGTTAACGTTATAAGCTTCATTGTTCAACCCATAAAGGTGGTGGCTTTATGCATCAAAAGACCTTGTTTCTGGGCATCGCCTCGCTTTTCGCCTTGTTTCTGGCAACGGCGACGGTGACCTCTCCGATCAATGCCCACGCTGACTTCGGCCCCAAGCCCACGACCATCGTGAAAATCGAAGGCATGGAAGCGGTGGACAGCTACTATGTGGCGCCACTGGCGAAAAACGACTTTGGTCCTTCCCAGGTCGTCACCTCGATTGATCAATTGGACGAGCATGATACGCCAACCGCGACCGATGAAAAAATGCTGACCTATACCGATGTCGACGGTTACCTTTATACGACGATGCGTTATTACGAATGCGAAGGAAATCAAACAGTGCGTTGGGGCTATTATCCTCCCAATCCCTTCAAAGTCTTATTCTATATTCCGGGAAGCGAGGCCTTTGTCGCCACTCCCGCTCTCGAACGGACGACCTTTGATTCCTACTTTACGTTACGACTGAGTGGTGAGGACTACTTAGCGCTAGCGCCGAACTCGGTGACCGTGATTGAGGAAGCTTCCATTTCAAATGTTTACCATGTGGTTCCGCAGATCTTTGGCATCATCGCCCGCATGTTGATTACGCTCATGATCGAACTGGGCATTGCCTGGTTATTTAAATATAGAAGCAAAAAGCAACTCTTGGCCATCTTGTTAGCCAACGTCGTCACTCAACTGGGACTCAACATCGGTTTGAACCTGTTCTACTT
>CALMWE010000136.1 GCA_937873795.1 uncultured Caryophanales bacterium | reverse complement strand
CTTAAAGCCGATGAAGTCGCAGAATTGTATGCCAACGGTTCCTATAACCCGTGGGATATTTATAACGACGATCCGCGCATCAAAGAAATCATCGATTCGCTCATTGATGGCACGTGGGCGGATGGCAACAACGAAAAGTTCCGGCAAATCTTCGATGAAATCATGTACCACAACGATGAGTACTTCATCCTCAAAGATTTCGATGCGTATGTCAAAGCGCAAGAGACTGTTTCAAAACTGTATCTTGACCGTTCCCACTGGGCCAAGATGTGCTTACTCAATATGTCTCAATCCGGTTACTTCTCCAGCGACCGTACGATCCACCAATATAACGACGAAATCTGGCATTTAAGCCCCTTGGAGTAATGTTTATGGCCCACATTGATTTAAGTGCGCTGTATGAGCAGCAATCGCTTTTGGATACCCGTATCCACGCGCAAAACCATGTCGACTATCCGTCCACGATGTCCCGCCGCGTGTTAGCTCTTTTGGTGGAACTTGGCGAACTTGCCAACGAAACTCGGACGTTCAAATTCTGGTCCACCAAAGGCCCCTCGCCCAAAGCCAAGATTCTTGATGAATATGCCGATGGATTGCATTTCTTGCTTTCCTTGGGCTTGGCCCTCAAGACATCGACCAAAGAATTCTCGTATCGCTCCAGCAAGAAAACCTTTACCGAACAATTCTTGCGGTGCTACCGTGATTTTTCCGACCTTGCCGAAAAGTTGAATCAAGAACGTTATAAAAAAGCGATGTCGTCCTATTTGTCGCTCATCCCGGCGTTAGGGGTTTCCCACGAAGAGGTCGTCAACGCGTATTTAACGAAGCTCGCCATCAATTTCAAACGCCAAGACGAGAAGTACTAACCTAGAAAATAGGCGGCTCTCATGCTAGAATAGTTGCCATTAAAAGAAGGAAATATCTATGAACGAAAAAGAAAGACAAAAGTTTTTAAAAACCATCAGCGAGACCAGCGGCATCTCCGGCAACGAAAAAGAAGTTGCCAAATTCTTTGAAAGCCAAGTCAAAGATTTCGCCGATAAAATCGAATACGACAATTTAGGCAGCATCTTAGCCTATGCCAAAGGTGAAGAAGGACAACCGACCGTCTTACTCACTGGTCATATGGATGAAGTGGGCTTTTTGGTCCATCGCATCGAAGATAGCGGC
>CALMWE010000135.1 GCA_937873795.1 uncultured Caryophanales bacterium | reverse complement strand
CTCATATGGAACTGCTCAGCGACCATCTCGAAGCGATTCGCGTGGTCAAGGAAAACCCCAATGTTTACGGCGATACCGCTTGGGTGTCACCCAAAAACGCGTATCGGGCGATTCAGGCCTTTGGCCCCGACAAACTCCTGTTCGGCACGGATAATCCGATTGATGGCCTCGATACGCTCAAACACCCCTACTACAAAACCTATCGTGGACGATCCTTCAAACGGAAGTTGGGTTCTGAGGCGTATGCCAAACTGATGAGTGAAAACGCAATAAGGGTTTACCGTTTGCCCACCCTTAAGAAATAAAAACGACCCGGATTTTCCGAGGTCGTTTTTCGTTGGGACGGTCACCGCTTTACGATGATATGATGGATCGTAAACTTACGGAATGCTTGACTGGAGAATGATTGTGCTTAGTCAAGGGAGACGATAAAATCGAATGGTTCGTAGGACTCCTTTCAATCTAATCGGTCGCTTACAGAACGTGTCTCGAGATCGAGCGTCCCTTTTTTAAGGGGGTTTTTTGTGCTGGGCGGCATGGGTCCGAAAGCGAAGCGGTGACCGTCAGGACCCACATTGGACTATCATAAGATAGTTCCAATCTTCGATTTTATGGTAGCATCCTATTCCCTTAAGGGCAAGTCACGGCCCCCCTCCGTTTTCAAGGGTGTTTTTTCACGCTGTCCAAAATAAAAAGAAAAACGGCGATGATAAGCCCATGCCGTTTTTTTAGTCTTCTTTTTTAGAGGCAAGACAGTGTTCAGGAAAGCGACGCGTGACTAAAGAATTTAAGAGGCCTTTTTCCGATGCCACAAACCGTAGCCAAAGACACCCAAACTCACTAAGACAAGAACTGCGCCGCAAGAACAAAGAAAAGTATCTTGATTGACTCGTTTGGGGAGAATTGCGAGTGGTCCGTCTTGATCCTCGGCATCTTCATAAAGATAAAGGATATAGTCGTAGCGGTCTTTACCTCCGGTTCCGGTATAGACTAGGCCATCGCCATCGCACATCGCGTCAAAGAGTGTTTTTGCTCCCGAAGTCATATAGTCATATTCCTCCACCATCAAGGAAACGGAGGCCGAAGATAAATCACAGGCATCAAGACTTAAAACATACGTGGCCATCGCATTGGCTTGTTGAGCATCGGTAACACCCGTTGCTTTTCCAAAGTTAGAAACATTGATTATGTAGTTCACGGTTTTGCCGCCATAAGAGACGGTGACGGATTGCTCACCTAAGAGCATCATGTTCGGCGAAGAAAGCGAATATCCCGAAGTATATGAACGGACGATGTTGGGATAGCCCGAGTACACATAGGTTCCGGAGAGTGTTAGTCCGCTATAAGAGAAAGAAACACCTAAGCCAAACGAGGTTCCGCCTATGACGCTATAGGTCGGATAAGACGTGATGGAAAGGACGTCCAGCGAATAAACATAAATCGGATAGGTTGTCGTCTTTGTTCCGCCCGATAACGGATCGGTATAAGACACATTGACGGTTTTGGCACCTGACCCAGAAAGCGTAGAAGTTCCCGGGGTCATCGTTGTTCCCGAAATGGAGAAAACGCAGGATGAAGTCACCAAAGTATCCGAGCCAAAACCCCATGTGGCGTAGATCGGAACGCTTTGGAACGTGTCGCCCGGAACATAACGGTCAATACCCACACCGCTGGTATAGGACGTATAA
>CALMWE010000134.1 GCA_937873795.1 uncultured Caryophanales bacterium | reverse complement strand
AAATCAACAAAGTTCTATTTGTGGGAGATAACATCGGCGATAACGAAACGGAAATCGTCCCTTGGCTCGAAGTCTCGAAAAAGGAGTATGCCCAATCCTTAAAGGAAATGCTCCATTTCAAATACGACCTCATCTTATCAGGTCATAACAAGCCGCAAGGTAAAGCTTTCATTGAAAAAATCCTCTCCGAACTCAAAGCCAATCCATTGCCTTTCTAAGTTAAAACAAAAGAACGAGGTAACGATCGAATGGAAAAAGTCATACCCACACCCAGCGTTCAAACCAAAGGTCAACGTTTTTGGCGTGCTTTGGTGTGGCCGTATCGTTCCTTCAAATCCATCTTTCATCAATCTTCGAAACCTCGGAAATCACTTCTAGTCGCCAACTGCATCCTTCCCGGACTCGGCGATCTCCTTCTGGGTGAAATCGAGCTTGGCCTCGGGTATATCACTTCGGTTGCCCTTTATCTTTTCTATATGATCAGCGTCGGATGGAAACATCTTTTTGGCCTTGTCCAAGTGGATTATGCCAATCTTACGTTACTCGCCATTCTCTTAACCCTCATTTTCCTCGTGGTGGTTCACTTTGCGTTTAACTCCACGGTCAAGAAAGTGGATTTTCTCAACCAACAAAAAACTTTGCGCGGATCGTATGTTTTCAACTTCTTCAAATCCATCGTTAAGAAATTTAAAACCTATTTCCAACAGGTTGGCAAAGTCTATGCAACGTGTGACAGGACCCATAAGAAACGGATGACGTTATCATTCTTTTTGATGGGTGTCGACGAACTGATGGATAAGCAACTCTTCAAAGGTATCCTCTTCTTAGTTTCGCAAATCGGTTATTTCCTTTATATGATTCTTGCCGGTGGTGGACATATCGTTGGTTTATTTACGTTGAAAGTTGCTCAACAAGTCTCGACCGCGACGATGGTCTACGGCATCCTCGCCATGTTCTTAACGCTTTTCTATCTCTTCCTCTACATCCTTCACCTTCAAGCGGTGCTCCGTAATGCTCAACTGAGGATGGATCAAAAAGAAATCCCGACTTTCAAGCAAGAATGGCAAGAAGCCAGCAACCGTAAGTTCTATTGGATTTCCCTTTCAATCCCTGTACTGGGTGCGGTGGCCTTCACCGTCTTACCGTTAACGTTCATGATTCTCATCGCCTTCACCGACTTTGGGACGTCCGGAACGATTCCCATCATGAATACCCGTTGGATTTCATGGACTTTCCTTGATAGTTTTGTCCAACTCTTCGGTTTGGCGGAAAACTTTAAAACCCTCGTCAAAGTGTTCCAATGGACGATGGTGTGGGCACTTTTGGCCACCTTCACCTGTTATTTCGGTGGCTTCTTCCTTGCGATGCTCCTCGCCAAGAAAAGCGTCAAAGGAAAGATCATATACCGCAGCTTATTCGTGGTCGCGATGGCGGTACCGCAATTCGTCACCTTACGCGTGATGAATACGATGTTTAACGAATACGGCCCGATCAATACGATTTTGATGAACTGGGGACTGATTGATGCCCGTATCGCCTTCTGGGATAACATCGTCTGGGCTAAGGTTTTGATTGTATTAGTCAACATGTGGGTGGGTATCCCGTATTACATGCTGCTCATCTCGGGATTACTCCTTAATATTCCGAAAGATTATTACGAAGCCGCATCGATCGAAGGCGCGAGCAAACGCCAACAATTCGCTAAAATCACCTTCCCGCATATTTTCTTTATGACCACGCCGTTATTGATTACGTCGTTTGTCAGCAACATCAATAACTTCAACGTCATTTGGTTACTCACCGGGGGAGCACCTTTAGGCCAAGGCACCGGAGGCGTCGCCGGAGGAACCGATATTCTCATTACCTGGCTTTACAAGCTGACCATGCAAAATAACCCCGAATACAATCTCGGTGCCGCCATCGGTATCGTGATGTTCATCATTTCCGCGATTATTTCCTTACTCATCTTCCGTAACTCCGCATCGTACAAAAAAGAGGAGGAATTCCGGCAATGAAAAAACACGGCATCAAAGCATCGCGTATTTTCGATGGCATCTGGAGTAACTTCCTGTCCTTCTTCCTCGCCGTCATTTGGCTTATCCCAATCGTTTGGGTGTTAGCGGCTTCCTTCCGCGAGGGCAGTGGGTTCCTTTCGACCACGTTCTTCCCCAAGACCTTCACTCTTGAAAACTACATCAACCTTTTCAAAGTGACCGCCGGGATCAAGTTCGTCAACTGGGTGAAAAACACGCTCATCATCGCAGTCACCAATACGGTCTTAACCACCTTCTTCACCATCATTACCGCCTATACCTTAAGCCGCTTCCGTTTCAAAGCCCGTAAAGGATTGATGAATATCGCCTTAATTCTGGGTATGTTCCCCGGATTCATGGCGATGGTCGCCGTCTATCTCATTCTCAATTTACTTGGCCTTATCGGTAATATTTGGGCCTTGCTTCTGGTCTACGTCAGCGGTGCGGGCCTTGGTTTCTTCGTGTCGAAGGGTTACTTCGATACCATCTCCAAAGAAATCGATGAAGCCGCGATCCTCGACGGCGCCAATCAATTCACGATTTTCTTTAAAGTCTTCTTGCCGTTATCCAAACCCATCATCATCTATACCGCCCTAATGGCGTTCATGACGCCTTGGACCGATTACATTCTCGCCGGTCTTATCTTACGAGATCCCGCGGATATGACCGTGGCGGTGGGTCTTTATAACATGACGCTTGATAACCGTATTTCCAGTCAATTCA
>CALMWE010000133.1 GCA_937873795.1 uncultured Caryophanales bacterium | reverse complement strand
CATAGTCACGAAGATATTATGCTTTCTTATAAAGAGTTTCTTTGCATGGCAGACCGTTATCCACCCATTATCAGCGTCGGCATGGGCGACCAGTTCTATATCGCTCGGTTCAAAAATTTAGCCGATGCCGAAGAGTTCAGACAGTATGTGCTTCAACAAAAAAGCAAAGAACACACTGTCAATGGCGTTGTGGTTACCCACGAAAACGAAAAAGTAACCTAAAAGAGAAGCGAAAACGCTTCTTTTTTTCTAAACAATCTCGAAACAAATGTAGGTTGAAAATATCCTACATTTATGAAATAATGAACATGAGGTGAATTTTATGTTGATAGAAACCGGAAAGATGACCAGCATGCGAGAAGCCAACCAAAACTTCTCGAAAGTGGCGCGTATGACTCTTGAAAATGACACCATACTCATTTTGAAAAACAACCATCCTCGTTTTGTTTTACAAACAATCGAAAGTTACGAACGGCAAGACATTGAACGTTTTGAACTGTTGGCTCGCAGAATCATTGCAAAATACCACAGTGCCTTAGAAGGACTCGGAAAATGAGCATCCCTTGTTTTGATATAGAAAAAATCGGCCTTTTGCAACACCTGATTATAGAAGCCACCGGTGGGGTAGAGGGCATCAAAGATGAGAATCTTGTTTTAAGCGCGATCGAAGGCATCTATCAAACGTTTGGCGGAAAAGAAATCTACCCATCGAAAGAAGAAAAAGCCGCTCGATTATGTTATAGCCTGATTTCAAACCATGCCTTCGTCGATGGGAATAAACGGATTGGCATTGTGGCCATGATCCTATTTCTTCAACTTCACGGTTTGGATTTAAAGGCCACCAATAAGGAAATAGAAGCCTTGGGTTGGGATGTCGGAGCGGGAAGAAGGACTTACGACGATATTCTTAGTTTTATTCATCAACATCTCGTTATCAGCGGCCAATAAAAAAATCCCAGAGGACGAAACTTCTGGGATTCTTTTCATTTGGACTTCATTGACGAAGCTTATTTGTATTTC
>CALMWE010000132.1 GCA_937873795.1 uncultured Caryophanales bacterium | reverse complement strand
TGATGTATTTACGGAGGTCCAATAAGATGAAATCGACGGTTTCGTGTTCGAGGATATAGTCTTTGGAGATTTTATTGTTGGTGGGTTCGCTGACATGCAGCATATCCATCAGGATATTACGAAAATAAACGACGTCTTCCTCGTTCAAATCCAGGTATACGACGGCATACGCCAATAATTCTTCAATCAATTCACCGATCATGCGTAAACTCCTTTCGCCTCATGTGACAATGCAAGATTTATTTATTATAACATTATATAAAACCCGCTAAGAAATTATCCAAAAAAATTTTTAATAAAGAAAATAGGTTCAAGGTCTAGACGTTAAAGAAACAAAAAAACACCCAAAGTGAATTTGCCATAAACAGACAAGCAAGGGGGAGAATCAACAAATCGGGAGTTTTTTTCGTTTTAGAAGGCAAAATTTTTTCCAAGCCTTTGGCTTGAAAATAAAAGTATTCAGATTTCTTTTGAAATGTGTCTATAAATGACCAAGACCCGTTTTTCTGGTCTTTTTTTCGGATTCTACTTTTTATAACAGCAGGAACGGTCAATTTACTAAACACATTAAGTTATATTTAAAAAACATGTTAAGCAAGAATGTCTGATAAAAAAGCTAAGAGTATGGTGTGTTTATATGAGCAAACTTTTTTTGCATGGAAAAAAGTGAAAGCTGGGATATTAAGGACTTGTGTTTGTGAGACGGTTTTTTGCAAAAACAACTGTAAAGAAATGCTAGGGCATATCAATATTCAGAGTGGTCTTAAAATGGGGCAAAAAAGCGTTCTTTATTATTGCAATAATAAGTATGCTTTTGTTTAAAGGGCTTTTCGTTATATAAAAAGAAGGCTTAGCGAGTGATAAAGCCTTCTCTTAAGTAGGGTATGATTTGAATTTTTTTGAAATGTTTTTTATCTTTTATCGGGTCTTGAATGTGTAACGGATTTTTTGATGGAAATGGCTTTGAGCACGAAGCACATAGTCCTTTGTGGTGAAGGGGATAAACTCCGGTTCCAAGCAGATGGCTTGATACCGTTTTTCTTCTTTTCCGTTGGCCAAGACTTTGTAAGACGGGTAGTTATCGCTATAGACGTTCATCGCCGGATAATCGGTATAAACCCGCAGTTCCCGTCCGCTTTTTTCATCGTAGAGGACCGCAAAGGGGTTATCGTCTTCAAACACTTTGAGATTGACCAGACGTTCTTTTTCTCCTCGCACATAGGTGTGGTCATACCCAATCCACGCGTGATCGACGAGCACCGAGTTGTTGAGGTCTTTACCGATTTTCTTAGGCACGGAGAAGTCCAGCGTGCGGTTGACCGGTAAGACGGAATAGCCCACCAATTGTTCGTTCATCGCGACATAACGTTCGGAATCAAGTTTCAAGCGGTGGTCGTGGATCGTATCTTTGAAATCGCCGCTGAGATTGAAGTAGCTGTGGTTGGTGATGTTGAGCAAAGTATCTTGGTTTGAAATGGCATCGTAGCTGACATGAAGGTCGTTATTCATGCGGAAGAAGGTATAAGTCACCATCAGTTTGACTCGTCCGGGGAAACCCCCTTCTCCATTCGGAGAAATGTATTTGAAGACTACCCGTGTGTATAACGGGAAGCGGAAGACCGACATTTTGAAGTTTTGGTTATGGAAACCGTTGTCACCGGCGTGGAGGTTATTGTCGTTATCGTTGACTTGGAGCCGGTAGGTGGTGCCGTTGAGTTCGAATTTGGCGCCGCCGATACGGCCGGAAGTACGTCCGATGGTCTTGCCGAAATATTGATTGGTCTTTAGAAATTCGGATGGATTTTGGTATTCCAAAAGCACTTTTTCGCTTTTTCCGGTGCGATCAGGAACGCAAATCTGGTAAATGGAGGCGCCCCAAGTGCATAACGAAACGCTCATCCCGCGTTCATTGGTCAGGGTGATTTTTTTGATGCTCGGATCGTCACCGAGCGTTTCAATTGTCGTTTTCATCCGAAATGCCATCGTTTTTTCCCCAG
>CALMWE010000131.1 GCA_937873795.1 uncultured Caryophanales bacterium | reverse complement strand
CATCGATCACGGTTTGATAGATATCGGCCTTCTGTTTCCGCCACGACATATAGACATCGACGCTGGCAATCCAGGTGGTTTTTTCGTGCCGTTTTTTGATGTCCATATAAAAGGGCATCGCGATGGCCACGTTATCGCCCAACACGGTGAGTTCGCGCGACAAGGAATAGACGACGTCGGCAAGACCTCCGGTTTTGGCAAGCGGGTTGGCTTCGCTGGCGGCCATGAGGATTTTCATTAGATGACATCTCCTTGCTTGATGTAGACGGGATATCCGTCCGTGCTATTGATTTCACGGGCGTGGATGATGTGCGCGTACTTATCCACCACCACGGAATCGAGATGGACGCCCGAACCGATGACGGTATCGGTGAGGATGATCGAGTTCTTGATGGACGCTCCTTCGGCGACGGTCACATACCGGCTGAGGATCGAACGTTCGACTTTGCCGTTGACGTTGGCGCCGTTGGCGATGAAGGAATCGGTGACTTCGGCGGAAGGGCCGTATTTGGAAGGCGGAGTGTCGTGGGTGACGGTGTAAATCGGCCATTCGGGTTTGAAGAGTTGCTTACGGACGGTGTAATCCAACAGTTCAAGCGAATATTCGACGTAGTGCGGAAGGCTGTCGAAACAACGGGCATAACCGACATATTCATAAGCATTGACGGTTTCGGTTTTGCCGCAGCAGAAGGCAATGATGTCATTGAGCGAGAAGAAGGAACTGGTGGCGGAGGCTTTGCTCATCAATTCAGCAAGTTTGGGGCGGTTGATGATGTACGTTTCCAGCGAAATATCGGCTTCATCTTGGGTGCCTTTGTTTTCGCGGATGTAGACGATTTCACCTTGCGGGGAAACCTTCACGAAATCACTGCCGATGAAGTTGGTTTTCCCGTTTTTGATGTGGGTATAAACCATGGTGATTTCGGCGTTTTTGGCAATGTGCGCTTTGAGCACTTCGCGGTAGTCGATGGACATCACGATGTGAGCGGGAGCGATGACGAAATAATCCGGCATGCTGGTAAAGAACATCCAGTCGTTGGCGCGGATGTTGTTGATGTCGTGATTGTAACGTGGGTTGTTCGCCATTTTTTCGTTGTACATGATGGCTTCATAACCGAGTTTGGTGTTGGCGTTCCAGACGTTGGCGGAACCTAAGTGTTTCAAGATGGAACGCGGACCGTTTTTGACGAGGATGCCGACTTCGTCGATTTCGGAGTTGGAGAAGTTCGAAAGCGTGAAGTCGATAAAGGCGTAGCGGCCGAGGAAGGACGTGGACGCCAGCGGACGCGAAGCGGTCAATTCTCCGAGTTCGGGCGAGTGATGTAAGTTACATAATCCCATGACTTTGTACATAAGGGCCTCCTACTTCGTGACCAAGGCAATCTTATCGCCCTGGACATTGACTTGGCGTCCGTCTTCGATGACGGTTCCGCCGGCAACGATGGCGTGATCGACCACCGCATTCTTGCCGATGATGGCACCGGGCATGATGACCGAGTGGGTCACCACCGCGCCTTCATCGATGAGCACTTCGTTGAAAATGACGCAGCGGTTGATTTTGCCTAAAACAATCGCGCCTTGGTTGACGATGGAATCGGTGACACACGCGGTTTTACCGACATATTGCGGGACTGAGTGCGTATCTTCGGAGAAGGTTTTCGCGCCGGTCCGCATGTTGTAGATTTCGACATCGTTGGCTTTTTCGAGCATATCCATATTGGCTTGCCACAAAGACTCGATCGTGCCGACGTCTTTCCAGTAGCCTTTGAATTGGAACGCTAACAGTTTCTTTTGGTCATTGAGCATCGTGGGAATGATGTTTTTCCCGAAGTCATGCTCGCTGGTTTCGTCTTTGGCATCCGCGACCAAATAATGCTTCAAATCGCGGTAATTGAAAATGTAAATACCCATCGACGCTAACGTCGATTTGGGTTTCTTGGGTTTTTCTTCGAATTCATAAATGCTCATGTCGTCTTTGACGTTCATGATGCCAAAGCGGCTGGCTTCGGCAAGACTTACTTTGAGGACGGCGATGGTCAAATTGGCTTTGGCGCATTTGTGCGCTTCGAGCATTTCGCGGTAATCCATTTTATAGACGTGATCGCCCGATAAAATCAAAACATATTCGGGATCGAGCGAATCCAAGAAATCCAGGTTTTGATAGATGGCATCGGCGGTTCCGCGATACCAAGCCGCGCCGGCTTCGGTTTGTCTGGGCGGTAAGGATGCGGTGAGTGAACGGACGCCGTTCAGACCCCATTTCTCGCCGTTACCGACATAGGTATTGAGGAAGACCGATTCGTATTGCGTCAAAACACCGACCGTGTCGATGCGGGAATTGGCGCAGTTGGAAAGGGGGAAGTCGATGATTCGGTATTTGCCACCGAAACTGACCGCCGGTTTGGCGTTCTTCTTGGTGAGGTCCTCAAGCCTCGTGCCTTTGCCTCCGGCTAATAACATTGCCACCATTTCTTTTGCCATATATGCCTCCTATGGTTTATTGTTCGTGGGCCGTCTTGGTGACGATACCCACCACTGTTTGAATCATGGAACGAACCGCCAGATGATGGGCGAAGCTCGTTTCGTCGAGTCGAGCGTACAAGTTGGAACCTTTTTCGAAACTGAGCCCGTCAATCATTAACGTGACATCCTTCTCGTTACGGGTTAAACAGAAGTGATATTGCGCATATCCCGAGAGGATCGACGCAAAGCTTTTGCGGGTCGCATCGAAGAAGCCTTCGCTGCCCATCGTTTGGTTGGAAAAACCGACGAATTGGGCGAGCTCGGGAACGTTTTCGGGATAATAGGTTTTGATCGGTTTGTCGGCGTTGAGATGCGGCATTACGCGGATATCGTTGCGAAGTTGGAACAAGTAATCTTCTTTCGGTTCGCATTTTGTTTGGATAATCAAGGCTTTTTCTTTGTTACCGTAGACAACGCTATAGAGGTAGACGTAATCATCGATGCAGGTGACTTCCATCTTTTTGATTTTGGTGACGTTGGGTAAACGGAGATATTGGTCAAGTCCCAGCGATGCTTTATCTGCGTCGCTGACGGTTTCGCCGAATTTAAGGAATAATCCGGATTGGTTTTCGATGCGTTCTTCGATGGCTTCGATAAAACTCTCGTTGAGTTTGAGGTAGGACAGGTAATGGACGAGGCCCACGCCGAGGAATAAGGTCAAGAAGAAAATGACAAAAGTCAGCACTTCCACCCACACCGCATCGCTCATCGGAATGACGCCAAAATGCGTCAAATTCAGGAAAATAATGAACGACAAAAGGATGGTTAAAGCGACGATCAGGTCCCGGCGCCAAATGGTGTCCATGGCTTGGCGTCTGCGGGATCGTAAATTTTTCACGACGAGCGCAGCATCTTCCATAACTAAGCCTCTTCCTTTTATATTAACATACCAAAAGAAAACCGATGAAGGAAATTCATCGGTTGTTCCGTTAGTTTTTGATTTTGCCTTCTTCGGCGTAAAGATGGACCCGCGAGGCATTGCGGTCGTGCAGCACGACAAGCGTTTCGTCGGCGAGTTCGGAGATATCGGCCACTTTGTCGCTCGGGGCGGATAAGATGGCTTGAAGCCCGAATTTACGAAGTAAACGCACAGATTCTTTAATTCTTCCGCGGTCCATTTTGCTGAACGCTTCATCAAAGATGATGAGGCGGATGCAGTTGGCCCATTCGCCTTTTTCATTGACGCGGTAGAGTTGCGCAAAGGACGCCAGTACGGCAATGTAGAACGGGGTTTGCGTTTCACCGCCGGATTTCTTTTTGATCATCTTGCTGAGGCGTTGTTCGACACCTTCGCGGTCGCGGACGATGAGGTCGAAATCGAGGTAGTTGCGGTAGTCGGTGAACTTAGCGACGTTGGCCAAGACCGCACTGCCTTTATCGGCTTCTCCGACATCGACGATTTGACGGAATAAGTCATTCATCACGGCTTCGTATTTTTCGATGAAGGCGGAGTCGTCTTCACCCATTTGTAAGAGCAGGTCATCTTTAATCATATCGTAGTAGCGGCGATACACCACACTCGGCTTGACCGTGAATTGGTACGAGTCGTTACCGAAGGTGGAAGCGCTGAGAGCTTCGTTGAGGTTGGCGATTTGATCTTCGGCGTCTTCGATCGAGGCGCGCAGTTTGGCGATGAAATCGTCTTTGAATTGTTTGGTCGCTTTAGCGTAGGCATCGGCGATTTTCACGCGGTAATCGGGGAGTTTGACATCGCGCATATCCTTGAGTTCATCGTCGAAAACCTTGTTGTCTTTGGCTTCGGCGTCATAGGACAAGTGATAGTCGCGGATGTATTCTTTGCGGACTTTCGTGACTTGGCCCAAGAGGTTGGCCACCAGGTATTGGGCGTGACCGAATTTGACGTTGTATTCGGTGACGATTTCCAGGGCGGTTTTGCCTTCTTGGACGAGTTTTTCGTAGAGCGGTTTGCCCTTTTCATCCACGAAGAACGGATCGTAGTTTTCGGCGAGCCGTTTGGCGCGTTCGTCGACCTTCTTTTTGTCTTCGGGAATCGTGGTTTCGGAGAGGACTTTGATCTGGCTGAGCAAGCGTCCTTTTTCTTCGTTGAGGGCGTCTTTTTCGGCTTCCACGGACTTGATGTCTTCTTCCACATCGGCGATGCGTTTATCAAACGTCGCGATTTGGCTGAGATCATGCTTGGAAAGTTCGCGTTCGATGAAGTCGAGGGTTTGCGTCAAACCGGCAACATCGCGTGAGCGTTCAATCGAGTTGGCGGTCGCGTTGATTTCGTAGGTGTTGATGATTTCCAAAGCATTCGCCGCGGAGATCAGCTTGAACAGTTCGCGGTACAACGCCACGAGCTTGACATTCTTTTCGATTTCGGCGCGTTTGGCGGTGATTTGACCTTCACCCACGGAGCGGCCGATGTAAGCCGGCGTGCAAAGACGCGGGTTGATTTTACCTAACGTGAAGTTGCGGTATAAATCGCATTCCGGGGTGATGCCGTTACCGGAAGCACGGACTTGCGCCACGGTTTGGCATTTATTGAGGCGGCCGATGAGAAAGTTGGTATAACCGCGGGCACCGGGATGGTCCGTGATGATTTCCACGGCCAGCGAATTGTTTTCGGCTTCGTAGCGGCGTTCGATAATCTTTTCTTGGTCGACGAGCGTCGTGCCGTAGTAATGGTATTTGAGAAGGAGTTCCTTCAAAATCTCATACGCTTCGAAATAGTAGGCGGGATCGACGAATAAATTGAATTTTTGGCTATGCAGGAAGCCTTCGATGGCATTGGTCCATAAGGGCGTCTTGATGTCGATGAGGTCGGCGAAGATGGCGACTTCCACCGCTTTGCCATGGCGTAAAGCTAACTCGTTGGCGAGTTCTTGTTTGATCATCGCCAAGGGACGTTCGTAGGATTTTCCGCCATTACGCATATCGGCTTCTTGTTGACGGAGTAAACTCGTCTTTTGATCGGCGGTCACGATGGTACGGCCTAAGGTGACGGCTAATGCCGAGACTTGTTGTTTGAAGGAGGCAAGGGTGTCTCTCCATTCGTTTAGACTCTCCACGGACAAGGTTTCGATGTGCGGGAGTCCGAGGTCGCGCATTTTGGTGCTTTCGGAAACCACTTTATCGGCGGCTTCTTTAAGGGCCACGACGTCGTTAGCGCGGTCGCTGTCTAAAAGCGTGACATCGAATTCAGCGAGGTTGGTCGAGATGGCACTGCCGACGCGGATGAATTCTTCGACGTAACGGGTCAAGCTCTTACGGACGGCTTGGCTTTCGCGTTCGAGTTCGGCGAGTTTGGTAAGGGTCGTTTTCTTTTGTTCGTTGAGTTCATCGGTGAGACGGAACGTATCGCTTCCGGCTTTGTCTTGGATGAGCTTAACTTTCTTGCGGTTGAGTTCGGCAATATTCGCGGCTACATCGGCTAAATCCACTTCGATGTCGATGAGGCGGGCTTTGGCTTGTTTGATTTGGTCGGAGTAGGAATCAAGGCGTTCTTTGTCGATTTGGTATTCGGCTTTTTCAACGATGTAACTGAAAAGGTTCATGTTGTCTTTATGGGCCAAATACGCTTGATAGGCATGTTCGATTTCGGTCAAGCGTTCGACGCGGACACTCATGACCAAGGCTTCGTTCTCCAACTTCTTGTATTGGAGGATGTTTTCCTGCATCGGGACGATATCGACGCCGGCTTGCGGTTCGCAGACATACTCGGTGATGAACGTCGTGATGTCGGTAATTGGCGTGAAGCTGACGGCTTTTTTAAATAAGGAGAAATAACGGTCTTTCAATCCGCCGAAACGGGTCTTCAGTTGTTCTTGGTATTGACGGTTGGAATCCATAAAGGAATATTGACCTGGATAATTCGCATCGAAGTATTTCGCCAAGGCTTTGTATTCCATCGGGATTTTGTCGACGATGAATTCGTTTTCGGGAATGGCGGCTTCGAGGATGAAATAACGGTGATCTTCCGAGCCGTCTTCAAATGAATCAAAGACGATACCCGTGGTAAAGGTTTTATTATTGAGATCATCAAAGAATTGCAACGCGATGTAGCTGGTGAAACGGCCGTTGCGGAGGTAATGGAAACCGCCGTCTTCGGCATCGCCGAGTTCGCCCCGGAGATAGCCTTTTAAGGTACGAGTGGATTTTTCGGATGCGGCTTTATTGAAATAACGGCCTGTGGTATCGCCCAAAAGCACCACTTGCATGGCGTCGATGAGGGTGGATTTACCACTGGCGTTAAGACCGGTCAAAAAGACGATCGGTTCGATATGAATCGTTTCGTTCCAAAAATAGTGCCAGTTGATGACTTTGACTTTGGTCAGGTTCTTCATTCTTCATCGCCCCTTTCGATGCCGGTTTGTTTATCGATGGCTTCGCTCATGGCGGCGATTTTTTGGTTATCGACGGCGTAAATGATCGACGGTAATAAGTAGAAGGAAACGTTGCCTTCGTCGTAATTGCCGCTGACTTTGGCGATGACCGCGTGGTTGGCTAAGAAACGAAGCGGTTTGGCGAGCAATCTTCCGGTCAATTTCTTGCCGGTAAAGACGATGCCGTGGTCCACCATCGTTTTCATGAGTGCGGGCGTGGTGAGATAAAGCGATTCGCCGGGTTGGCTGGAGGCGCTTTTTTCGGTTTCGTAAATCAAACGGAGGGTAAAGATGACCAGCGAGGTTTCGCGGTCGAGGCGGAGACGGTTTTGACCAAACGTATTGGACAAAACGGCCACGCCGTTGAGAGCGTCTTTTTCGAGCACCCATCCGGAGAAGGACAAGTATTCGGTGATGACCTCGAGATAGCGTTCCACAAAGCGGAAATCGGGGTTGATGCGCATCGCTTTCTCGCGGCCGTCGAATTGGTCGCGGACGATGAAGCCTTTGAGCATCAGGTCGTTAATGACTTTGGCAAACGCTTTCTTGTCATCGTCGGGCATGCGGTTGTATTCTTCTTCAAACATTACGAGTCACGCTCCTTCCGTACAAAGGTGAAGCGCGGTAGGACGTAACCGTGACTCATGACTTTGCCGTCTTCAATATCAATGGTATAGAAACATTTGTCGTCGTCTTTTTTCAGAGTGGCTAAGATCAACAGGATGAAGGCATCGTAGTCAGGAAGCGCGATGTCTTGGATGGGCAGGCGTTTCTCACTGCCGAAGGCCGTTTCCATGAACGAATAGATACGGGCATCGGTGAAGGAATTGCGGGTTTCATCGAGGAAATCGCGCATCAAGGCTTCAGAGGCCGTGTCGAAGTCGATGATTGACATCGGTTCACCTTCGCCGCGGTATTGGCGGGTGACCGGGAGGGTCAAGGAGTCGGGATCAAGGAAGCCGGGTTCATAGAAACTTAGGGAATCCTGCATCTTGCCGAGGAGGTCGCGGGCCCCGCTCCCCTCGCTGATGCCTTGCGCATAGGTCTTGAGGATTTTTTCCAGGTGACCGCGGATGGTTTTATCGGAGTTATTAAGATAGAGGATTTTGGTGGTCGAGGACTTGGTGTAGTCGCTGTGTTTTTGGTCGATTTCGGAGATGAGGCTGTTGAGCTGTTCGTACATATCCGAAACATAGTTGATTTTGGCAATAATGTCTTTTTCGGCATCCGCTTTGGAACGGGACTTGGAAAAGATGATCGCTTGCGAGACCAGTTGGGCACGGGTCGCGTCGTCTTTCAGCCATTTTTGCAGGATGGCGATAATCGGACGTTTGAAGCGGGCCACCGAGTCAAACGTTTTCAACGGGTGGTAGAGACGGTCGCTGACACGCACTTTATAGGCATCGAAATAGTCTTCCAGGACTAAGTTCGTGGTGAAAAATTTTCCTAAGCGGTTTTGATAAATACGGATGGAATGGCCCAAGGTCACGAGTTCGACGCGCAACTTTTTGGTGTTCTCGTACACGCGCATTAAAGTAGCGTACATGAATTCGTCGCGTTCCTCGTCTTCAAGCTTGAGTTCGCTGTAGGTTGAGTGGACCAAGGAACTGTATTGCGCCTCGGCATCGTGGACGATGTCGTTGAGCAACGTTAAAAACTGAATCGAGTAACTCGGAAGGGCAATGTATTCGCCGAAATTGTCGGGATCGATTTCAATGTCGATCCAGCCGGTTTCTTCCAAACGACGGACGATGAACGATGCCTTTGCGGGAAGTCCCGGATTGACGGGAATATCATCGGGGTTTTCGCTATCGAAATCGAGCCGCATGACCAGGTCGGAAGCCGTCTCTTTTAAGGTCCGGACATAGTCGTCTTTACGGATGGACATCTCGTCGGCTTGAAGGCTATTGTAAAGGACGGCTAACGCCATCGCGTAGATTTCTTTATTTTTTCCGCTGAGGAGGGCGAAGAAATTATCGGGAACAGTGGTAAATAAGCCCATTCAAAAGTCCTCCTTCATTGAGATTTTTATTTTAACATATAAATTTATTTATATGAACACCGTTTGACCTTTTTAACTAAAATTTTTAAAGTGTATGGTATAATTTCCGTGGGTGATTGCATGAAATTGTATGTTTCCGCGAAACGCGTCCTTGTCACATATGCGCTTTTGGGCGCCGTGATTCTATTTGCCTTTTATTCCTTGGCCGGTTGGGTTTGGCCCCCGACTTCAACCCACTACCTGCTTTTGGCGGTCTGGGCTTTATCCACGATTCTCTTTATTGTCCTCAGCCTCACCCAAACGTACTACATTTTGGAAGGACGGAATCTCATCCACCACCAAATGAACAAAGAATATGTGTATGACTGCAAAGACATCCTGTATGTGGATGAAGAATACAGCCAAAAACATAAAACGCTTTGTTTCTATTTGGATACCGGCGCGGTCCGTTATTTGGCCTACGATAAGAAAGGTCTTATCTTCAAACACGTGATGGATAAGTCGATCAACCGCATCAGCCGTGAGGAATTCCAAGCGCGTTTTCCAAACACCCGTCTTTAAAAGACGTTTTTCGTGAATTTTCGTTGCATTGGTTTTTTAAAAATGCTATCATCTAAAAGCATTGAAATTTAAGGGAGGTTATTAACATGTCAAGATATTGCCCCGTTTCCGGCAAAGGTCCTATCGGCGGCAACGCTCGTTCGCACAGCTTAATCGCGACGCGTCGTCGTTGGAACGTCAATCTTCAACCGTTCAAGGTTGTCATTGATGGCAAAAAGCAAACCGTTCGTATGTCGGCCCGTGCTTACCGGACTCTTAACAAGACCTCTAAACAAGGATAAAACAAAAAGTTGCCCAAACGGCAACTTTTTTTATGCTCTAATTCAGCAGCGCAGAAAGTAGAATAAACGCAGTCAAGACCAGAAGAATCAGGGTGGTTAACCATTCCGAGAAAGGCAAGACGAAACGCTTGGGACGTTCATAAGTAACCGAACCGTCTTTTTGGGCTACCGCTTCGAGGGTTTCCCACCGCTTGAGACGGGGATTGAAGGCAAGCACGAGTTCGGTCAATGATAAGGCACCGGCGACATAGGGAAGCGCCGGATGAAATAGATCATAAGGTGACGTCCAGGCGAAATAAGCCACTGCCGCACAGGTAAAGGCAACCATCACGAAGTATAAGGACGCCGACAAGAGATGCAGTTTGACATAGCGCATGTCGGTAATTAATAACGTGATCCATAAAATTCCCGAGAGCAAATAGCCGACCATGACGAAGATGGCTTGGTATAAGTTCGGGAACGAAAACCCGAAAAAACCAAAAAGAATGAAACCGAAGGCGCCGGCAATGACCAAGAATTTGGCCAGTAGCGCAAACGGAACGGGAAACGCATTTAATAATTCAAACGGGAACCGGTTGGAAAAGCGGTAATCCGTTTTTTCTTGTTGTTTGAACGCGGAACGGCCCAAGAGCACGAACGCTCCCAAGCAGAGCACGATCAATCCGAACAGGGCCGATAAGAGCGGGAGATTCATATTATCCCAGGCGAAGTGCCGTAACCCTTTCGTTGAAGTCGTCGTGACCAAACAAATAACTTCCGGCGACGAGGATATCGACTCCTGCACGGACGCATAATTTGGCAGTGTCTTCTTGGATACCGCCATCGACTTCAATCAAGGTTGGATAACCGTGACGGTCGATAATGTCGCGGATGAATACGATTTTAGGTAACGAAGACGGCATGAAGGATTGACCGCCGAATCCGGGTTCAACCGACATGATGAGCACGAGATCCAATTGCGGTAAGAAGTCGATGAGCACATTGGCTTCAGTTTGCGGTTTGACCGACATACCGACTTTGGCGCCGGCTTTCTTGATGGCGTGAATCACGTCCCACCGCTCGGCATCATTCTTGAGGGCTTCGTAATGGAAGGTAACGATGTCAGCGCCGGCTTTGGCGAATTGGGGCCCATAGGTCAACGGATCGCTGATCATGATGTGGACATCGTTGATGAGTGAATGTCTTCTCGCCAAGCTTTTTAAAACCGGCAACCCAAACGAAATGTTGGGCACGAAATGGCCGTCCATGACGTCAAAGTGAAGATAGCCGACATGAGCTTTTTCGCAGTGGGCAATTTCTTTTTCAAGATGGAGGAAATCGGCGGCCAGTAAGGAGGGAGAAACATCAATTTTTCGCATATCAATACCTCGTTTTCCGGAAGGGTAATTCGTTAATCAGTTTGAGATAGTTTTCGTAGTTTTCGACATCGATGCGGCCTTCTTTGACGGCCTTTTTGACGGCGCATTCTTTTTCGTCTTGATGCAGGCAATCGGCGAACTTGCATTGAAGCGCCAACTCTCCGATGCCCGGGAAATCATGCGCGGCGTCTTCTTTGGTCATATCGAGTTCGAGGGACGAGAACCCCGGAGTGTCGGCCACAAAGCCCGAACCAAAGGGCAACAAAATGACTTCTTTGGTTTGGTGTTTGCCACGGCCTAACGCTTGGCTGTATTCCCCGATTTGACGTTTGAAATCGGGAGCAACGGTGTTGAGCAACGACGACTTTCCAACGCCGGTTTGTCCCATCAGGGCGCTGACACGGCCGCCGAGCAAATCTTTGACTTCTTGAAGGCCTTCGCCGGTTTTTTTGGAGAAGAGCGTCACCGGGACGCCTAACTTTTCCAACCGTTGGATGGAAAGAAGTAATTCGCTACGGTCTTTCAAGCGGTCGACTTTGGTCAAAATCACATGAGGCGGTATGCCTTGGTGGCGGGCATAGGTTAAAAACTTATCGATGAGAAGCGAAGAAAACACCGGTTCGACGACACTGTGGACGATGATCAGTAAATCCAAATTGGCAACTAACGGACGAATCAACACATTCTTACGGGGAAGAATTTTTAAGATGGTTTGGTCGACGGGGTCGATTTCGGCTTCATCGCCGACGGATGGTTTTTGTCCTTGAAGACGAAGAATCCCACGCGGTTTGCATTCGAGGATTTTTCCTTCGGCAAAAACGGTATACACACCATAACGGGCAGTCAGTATTTTTCCTTGCATCTTACCCCTCGGTGGCAAAGCCAAAGACCTTGCTGAACCACGAACGGCGCGGCTTGACGAGTTTGGGGTTATCGAGAATCAGACGAATATCGCGTTGCATTTCGGCCGCACTGCGATAACGGTCGGTGGGATCTTTGCGGCAGGCTTTCATGATGATATGTTCGATCGCTTTGGGCGTCGTGGGCATGAATTTACGGGGAGACGGATACTTTTCTTTGACGTGGGCTAAAGCGACGGCAATCGGGGTGCCGTAATCGTAAGGGACGCGACCGGTGATGACTTCAAAGAACGTCACACCGAGGGCGTAAATATCGCTTTGGAAAGAGGCCGGTTTACCTTGGGAAATCTCGGGGGCCATATAGTGGACGCTGCCGACGATGACTTCGCTTTTGGTGACGCGGTTGGAGTTTTCGAACGTGGCGATGCCGAAGTCCGCCAATTTGACGGTGCCATCGGCCATCATGAACACGTTATGGGGTTTGATGTCGCGGTGAATGACAAGGTGCGAGTGGGCACAGGCCACCGCTCCACAAAGTTGATACATGACATCGCATGCTTCCAAAAACGGGAACCGGGTTCTCGTATCCAAAGCATCGCGAAGGGTTTGTCCTTTGATGAATTCGTTGGCCATGTACGGCTTGCCTAAATAGGTGCCCAAATTGATGACCCGGACGATGTTTTGGTGATCGAGGGCCGCGGCGGCTCTGGCTTCACGTTCAAAGCGGGTCAGGTTCATCGGGTTTTTCATGACCTCTTCTTTGATGATTTTAATGGCGACGGTCTTCTTGGTGATGATATCTTTGGCCTCGAAGACGTTGGCCATGCCACCCTCACCGAGTTCGGAGACGACGCGGTAACGATCGTCGATGAGTTCACCGATCTGAATCATTTTTCGGCCTCCCAAAGGGCAACGGCAATATTATCGGTCCCGCCATTGCTGTTGGCGATATCGATCAAGGTGTCGCATTTTTGGTTCACGGAGTCGCTGGTTTTAAGCACGGTAAAGATTTCTTTGTCGGAAACGTTATTATATAACCCATCGCTGCAGAGCATGATCGGGGTATTTTCGTAGGTATAAATATCGATGTCGAGACTCACCGAAGGGGTAATGCCCAAAGCATTGAGAAGAACGTGCTTTTGGGGATGGTTCTTTTCTTCTTCCTTGGTGATTTTGCCGGCACGGTAGAGGAAGTCGACATAGGTTTGGTCTTCGGTTAATTGCTTGAGACCTTCGTTGGTCACGATGTAGGCGCGGGAATCACCGATGTTGGCGATGGCCACTTGATTGCCTTTGACTAACGCAGCGACGATGGTCGTGCCCATTTCCTTGTTGGCGGGGTCGCTTTCGGCCAATTCATAGATTTGGCGGTTGGCTTCCTTGATGGTTTTGTAGAGCCACCACTTGGCGGTCGTGATATTGATGAATCCGGGTTTGCTGCGGAACGCTTTGGCCACGATGTCCATGGTCATTTTGGCGGCTAAGTCGCCTTTATTATGTCCCCCCATCCCGTCACAGACGACCATTAAAATATCGCCTTGTGGGTTGGCAAGGATCAACGCTTGATCTTCATTGGTGAGCCGAACTTGACCGATGTCGGTTCGGTAACAGAATTTACCTTTTCTCCTCATGTACGTTTTTGGCACGAAGTTGCCCGCACGCAGCGTCAATATCCGTACCGAACTCCTTTCTGACAGTTGCCGTTACGCCTAGTCTCGTCAAGCGATCAAGAAAGGCATGGACTTTTTCGTCGCTCGAACGACGATACGCGTTTTCAATCACCGGATTGTACGGGATTAAATTCACATAGGCCAGAGTTCCTTTGATCAATTTGGCCAATTCGTCCGCGTGTTCCACAGAATCGTTGACACCATCGAGCAAAATGTATTCAAACGTCACGCGGCGGCCTGCCAGTCTTTCGTATTCTTTGACGGCCGGCATGAGTTTGTCTAGCGGATAAACTTGGTTGATTTTCATGATGCGGCTACGGATTTCATCGTTCGGGGCGTGAAGGCTGATGGCCAGGTTGATTTGCAAGCCTTCGCGGGCGTATTGGCGGATGCGGTCGGGCAAACCACAGGTCGAAACCGTGATGTGGCGGGCGCCGATGGCAAACCCTTTGGGATGGTTGGCGATACGGACGAAATCGAGAACGTTATCGTAGTTATCAAAAGGTTCACCGGTTCCCATGACGACGATATGGGTGACGCGTTGGCCTTGACCTTCTTCACGTAACAAATTGTTCATCACCAAAACTTGACCCACCATTTCGTGGGCTTCCAAGTTGCGGGTTTTGCGAAGTAGACCAGAAGCGCAGAACGAGCACCCCATGTTGCAACCGACTTGGGAAGTGACGCAGATGACGTTACCATAGCTGTAGCGCATGAGCACCGCTTCGACTTTGGCGCCGTCGGCTAATTCAAGCAAGAGTTTAATGGTTCCGTCGGCACTGTCTTGACGGATGAAAATCGAGGGGATTTCAAGCGAAAAATTGGCTTTGAGTACTTCACGGAATTTTAAGGAAACATCGCTCATTTGATCAAACGATGTGGCATTTTTCTCAAACATCCACGTATAGAGTTGGGTAGCACGATAGGGTTTTTGGCCCTCTCGGGTCATCATGTCCTCAAGCTTTTTGATTTCAACACCGTAGAGATTGATCATACTGCAGGCACAGCCTTTCTCAATACCGCGAAATAAAGGGCCATGTTGAATTGGTCAAACGGCAGATATTGACGTTCGTTTTCAAGGGTGTAATCGGGGTGACGGGTCAAGAAATCGGCGATTAATTGATGGGATTCTTTGTTGTTGATCGTGTTGACGGCATAGCAAAGACGTCCGCCGGGTGCGACCAATTTGGCGCATTCTTCGATGCCGGCGTTTTGTTTGGCGATGAGGTTATCGAGGTTCGATTGCCGGAAATGGATGAAGAAATCAGGCAACGAACGGATGAGGTCGAATTTCGAGCAATCGGCGATGTAGATGACGGCATCGACGGGTTGTGAGACATGGGTGATCAACAACGTCGGAGAGCTTTCGAACACTTCGATGTTTTGGATGTTGTAATCACGGGCGGCTTTGCGAATGTCCAAGCGGCGTTCCATGCTGTTGGCGGCGACATTGAGGAGCACTTCGTTATGGCCGCAGACGGCGATTTCGATGTAAACGGCGTTAGGACGTTCTTCATAAATAAGGACGCTTTGACGCGGTTCAAAATGCAGAGAATCGATGATATGCGTAATGCCAAAGCGTTGTTGGAACACTTTGCATTCGAGGTATTGGGATTTCTTTTTTAACGGGCCTTGGCCGCGATAAATGACGGTGTCTTCGATCGGACCGGCGACGAAATCGGGATCTTTGAGGATTTCATCACGGGTGATTTCGAGCGTGTTGACACGGCACGCGGGGATGACCGGGCGGGTATTCGCGGAAAGGATTTTTAACGTCACGGGCAAACCGTAGTGTTTCTTCCACATACGGATCAGCCATTCGGGGGTATTGAATTTGAGGGACAAATAAACGTCGGAATCCGGGGCCAAATTTTTGGGCATGACCGTCGTGGCATCACCCAAAGGGGCAAAGAAACCACGGAGCGATGTTTCGTCCACCGCTGCACCGGGAATGCAAATTTCTTGGACTAAAAAATCAAGCGATTCGGTGTTGGGACGGCGTTTGAGGAAGATGTGATTGGCCAAAACCAAAAGAACCAAAAAGCGATCATCCGCGGAGAAGGCCAAGCCGGAATCGGTGACCAAACGGGACAAAAGCAAGTGATGGTGAAGTTCGCAGCTGACGGCAGCGCGCATGAAAGATTCCCCTTCCGGAGGCAGAGGTTCTTCCATCAACGCTTTTTTAAGGGCGGTCGAAAAAAGGACATCGTTGACAATGATTTCTTTTAAGGCCAGACGAGCGGCGATGTAAGCTTCCATATTTTCACTTCCCTATTGTTATTCTAACAAACGCATTCTTTGAATGAAAGAAAAAACGACCCCGAGAAGGGTCGTTCGTGCAGCGATTTACTTGGCGCTATGTTTTCCGTGATGGTCGTGATGGCATTCACAACTTTCATCATCGCAACAAGGCTCATCGGAATCGTGGTCGCAGTCGCACCCTTCTTCGCATTTTTTGGCGGGATTTTCCGGCTTTTCTTTTTCGGCGGCTTTCTGTGCCTTTTCGAAATCAGCGAAAATGTTCCCTTCGTAAAGCTCGTCGGGATCGACAGGTTCTTCCTCCTCATCTTCCACCGCGACCATGTTGGCATCGGTGATGAAACGGGGATATTCTTTGTTGATTTTTTCGTAACGGTCGCTTTCTTGGTAGTACGTGAATTCGACGGCACAATGAATGGTGACGCCTTCCATCGTACCCAATAAATATTTGGCGACCAAATCTTGGAGTTTGCGGTATTTTGAGGGAGCGCTCACACGGATCAGCGTATTCCACGAAGTTTGTTCGACTCCGTCATGGAACAGGAAACTTTCCGGGGCATAGAAAACAATGTTGTCGGGACTGGTTTCAAAAAGCTTCGCCAATTTGGCGGTGTTTTCGCCGGAATAATGGCCGACGACGTATTGATCGAGTCCGAGAATGGAAATGGTAATCATCGTTAAATCCTCCTGAGGCTTCTTTATTTTACGCTAAAGCAAGCTTTACGTATAGCAAAACTAAAAGTCAATCGGGTCGACATCGATGGCGAGGTGAACTTGGGATTTGGTGCCCAAGGTCGCCACCACGCGTTGGATGGCGGGTGCCACCGGTTCAATCTTCTTGTATTTGAGAAGCAAAACACGCCGATGGATGCCGTTTAAAATCGGAATAAACGGCGTTGTCGGTCCGAGAATCGTGGCCACACTGCCGATTTCCTTGATGAGTGATTCCGACAGCGCATAGGCTGTGGAAACCACCGTATCTTCGTCTTTGCTGCTCAACGTAATGCCGATGAGGTAGGTATAAGGCGGGGATTGCTGGATTTTCCGCATGGCCATTTCTTTGGCAAAGAACGTTTCGTAATTTTGTGACGCGCCCAACGTGACCGCATAATGCGTGGGCATGTAGGTTTGAATCACGGCAATGCCTTTTTTGTCACCTCTGCCTGCTCGACCCACCGCTTGCGTGATGAGTTGGAACGTCCGTTCGGCGGAACGATAAGAAGGAAGGGTCAAACCAATATCGGCAAGAACGATGCCGACTAAAGTGACATTGGGGAAGTCGTGGCCTTTGGCAATCATCTGCGTACCAATCAAAATATCGGCTTCATGTTTTCGGAAACTTTCAAGAACTTGGGCGACGCGGTTACGGACTTTGGTGGAATCACTGTCCAAGCGGAGGGTTTTGACACCCGGAAATAAGCGTTGCACTTCTTCTTCGATTTTTTCGGTTCCGAAGCCTTGTTTCGAGAGGTGCGTACTTCCGCATTCGGGGCATTTTTTAGGCATCATTTCGACGTGATCGCAATGATGGCATTTGAGCATGCCGTCTTCTTTGTGATAGGTCAATGAAATATCACAGTTGGGGCACTTGAGCGCGTGACCGCAGCTGCGACAGGAGACATAGGAGGAGTACCCTCTACGGTTGACCAGCAAGACAATCTGCTCGCCTTTTGCGAGGGTTTCTTTCATTTTTTGACGAAGACTGAGTGAAAACATCACCGATTCACGGTCAAGATTCATCGGATTGAGAAGGTCCACAATCGTAGTCTCGGGAAGTTCTTTTTCGTTGATACGATGAGGGAGACGGACATGACGGTAATTGCCTTTGAGCGCACGAGCCCGCGATTCGAGTGAGGGAGTCGCGCTGCCAAGGACCACTTTGGCGTTGAAATGAGCGGCTCTCATCAAAGCCACTTCTCGGGCATGGTAATAGGGCATCGTATCTTGCTTGTAACTCTCGACATGCTCTTCATCAAGGATGAGCAAACCGATGTTGGACAAAGGGGCAAAGATGGCGCTTCGGGCACCGACCACCACTTGGCATTCGCCGCGGGCAATCCGGCGGTATTCGTCATATTTTTCAGCGGGTGTGAGTTCGGAGTGAAGAATCGCGACACGGCCTTTAAAACGACGGGAGAAATATTCCACCATAATTGGCGTTAAGGCAATTTCGGGAACCAACATCAAAACGGTCTTTCCCTGAGCCATCACTTTTTCCGAAAGCGTCAAATACACTTCGGTTTTTCCCGATCCGGTGACGCCTTCAAGAAGGTAGACAGAATCGGATGATTCCCATATCGCGTCGACCGCAGCTTGTTGTTCATGGGTAAGCGACTTGGGTTTTTGTTCACGGAATTCGGGAAGGACCAAACGGGTCTTTTCTTCGTAAGAAAGTTTGACCCTTTTCTTCTCGAGCAAGGTTTTCAAAATGGTATCCGAGCGGAAGTCCTTTTTGCGGATCCGTTTTTCACGGACGACCAGGCGGAGCCATTCAATTTGTTTGGGTGTCAGATCCGTTTCATCGTCACTGAGCACGTCCACATAAGCTTCGTAAGCGATTTTAGGGGCTTTTAGCGAGGATAATCGCGGTTTGAGCGAAGGCGGAAGCATCGCTTGAAGGACACTAATGCGAGGCGCAAAGTACTTCTCGGCAATCTCATCCACAAGGGTCATCAATTCATCATTGAGCAGTTTTTCTTCATCCAAGACATCAAGGATTTCGCTGAACGAAAAGCCCCGCTCCTCTTCCAATTGGGCGACCGTTTTATCGGTTTCTGTAACCGAGAGAACATAAGCCACCGAGGGGCGATGATTGAAGGTGACCAAAACGCGGTACCCTTTTTGGACCGGTTTCTTGCCTCGATAGACATAAGAAAAGGGACGATCCAAGGCAAGTGCAGCATGTTCAATCAGTACTTCCAAAAGTAACATGACATGGCCCTCCAGTCGTCCCTATTTTTTTTAACGATAAGTTACGGTATTGATACGGGAATGGATGATATCGATGATTTCCGCGGCGGCGCGGTCGACATCGTCATTTAAAACAATGAAACGGTATTGGTATTTGAGGTTCATCTCACGACGCGCTTTATTCAGGCGTTCTTGGATGATGGCTTCAGGTTCGCTGCGACGGCGGCGAATGCGGGCTTCAAGTTCCTCAAACGAAGGTGGAATTAAGAAGATTGATGTCAATTCATCACCGGGGAATTGGCGAAGCACTTGCTTGGCCCCTTCGACTTCGATTTCGAGAATGACGTTCTTGCCTTCGTTACGTAATTTTTCGACATAGCTCTTGGGGGTGCCATAACGGTTGCCGACGAACTCGGCCCATTCGAGGAAACCACCTTCATCGATGTTGCGTTGGAATTCCGCAGCGGAAACAAAAAAATAATCAACCCCGTCAACTTCTTTTTTGCGGGGTGCGCGAGTCGTCATTGAAACAGAGTATGCCAAATTCAAGGAAGTATCTTCCATGACTTTTCGACGGACTGTGCCTTTGCCCACGCCGCTGGGTCCGCTGATGATGATAAGTAATCCTTTTTTCATGCCGTCACTGATGCCTCCGAACACTTTTAATTATTATAATTAATCGTGTTCTTGAAAGTCAATGAATATCCGGACAATGTGATATACTTTTCCTAAACGAGGTCCCACGATGAATCCAAGCGAAATCCAAAAACTGGTTGAAACTCTCCGTCCAAGCGTCATCGACAATCACCTTTGCAAGGCGACGCTTTTGAACAAAACTGATTTCATTTTTACGCTTTCCAGAGAGCGGAAAAGGAGGCTATTTTTGAGCCTCGAAAACGGGTCTCCGTTTCTGACTTTAGCCGAGATTAATTCCTCTTTTTCAAGCTTGGTAACGCCCTTTCAAGGTTTACTTAAACGGGAACTTGACGATGGTCTGATTCAAGATTTTTATGCGATCAAAAACGACCGTATTATCGTACTTAAAATCGAAAAGGTTACGGACGCTTATCAAACCTTAACGCGCTACTTAATCATCGAGCTCATTCCTAGTCATCCCAACGTCATTTTGACCGATGATCAGTGGATGATTTTAGGGGTCTATAAACCCAGCCAAAGCTTAGAAGAAAAACGTCCTTTTTTACGTGGCCTTCAATACCATTTTCCCGAACCGCTCCCCGAGAAAATTTTCCCGGTTTTCGAGATTCATCTACAAAAACTTTTTGACGACCATGAGAAAAAAGCACTTCTTGGACGAAGCAAAGAAAAATATAAATTTTTATTTCATTTTGTGAAGGCACGAATCGATTCGTTGAAGAAAAAGATAGAAAAACAAGGCGAAGACATTGCCAAAGCTCAAGGAAAGTTAGTGGATAAAGATAAAGGAAACGCCATTCTCTCCTCGATCGGAATCATCGCTGAGGGGTCTTCTTCGATGACCTATGAAGGGATGGATATCGAACTGAACCCTCAATGGTCGCTGTCCGATAACGCCAACGCCTACTTCAAGAGTTACCGCAAAAGCAAGAACACCATTAAAAAGGCCGCCGAGCAACAAGCCCTTGCCCAATCCGAATTGCAGTATTTCTCTTTTCTTTCGGGGCAAATGGAAACGTTGGACGATGAAGATCTGGATGGCGTGGTTGCCGAGCTCGAAGACGGAGGGTATTTGCCTCAAACCAAGGTTCAAAAAAGAGCCCCCAAAGTTAAAGCCATTCACCCCTACTTTTTCATGGTCGATGGGGTCAAAATCGGCTTTGGGAAAAATAACCTTCAAAATGATTGCTTAACTTTTAAGTTTGCGCAACCATCGCACTTTTTCTTCCATTTGAAAAATGACCACGGGGCCCATGTCATCGTGTTTTCGGACAATCCCAGTGACGCCATCAAGACCACCGCTTGTGAAGTGGCTTTATTGCTCTCGAACAAGACCGATGGGGAAGTTCTGATGGCGCAGAAAAAGCTCGTCAAAAAGTTGGACCATCCGGGATTGGTAAGACTAGAAAAGTATCAAAGTTTCTATATCAAAAAAATACGTCCCGAAACGATTGAAAAAATGAAAGAGGCTCATCGCTGAGCCTCTTTTTTATTGCACCACTTCGGTATATTGAACTAAGTTGGTCGTAAAACTTTCAAACACGCACAATCCGATCCACGACTCGTACATGACATAGAGGCAAGGAACCGAGTAATCTTCACCGATTTCGGGCCATCCGGCTTGGTCCCCGTACTCCGCGGCTTCGTTGGTCGCACGGTAGAGATAATCATAGGTCGTGGCATAATCTTCCGCGGAACCGTCCAACGTGATGTAGTAAACAATGAAATGAAGGGAAACGGCGAGGGCATCGAGGTCCGCTTTGGCGGTTGCACAGGCTTGGCATCCCGGAATCGTCACGAGGAAGGGAACATTTTGTTGCTCGGTGATGACTTTTTGGTAAAGGTCGACACCACTGATTTCTTCAAGACCACCGTTTTCGACATAGGCTAGCGGGATTTTCGATTGACCGGAAGAGGAACTGGTGGGTGCTTGGCAAGCACTTAACGCCAAGGCAATGAAAGCAAGTAAGATGGTTTTTTTCATTTTTGGTTCTTCTCCTTTTCTAGAAAATCCGGTCCTTTGAGGACTTCGGTCGTAGCGAGGTTGGGGAAATTTTGTTGGCGTAAGGCTTCATAAACGACGATGGCAACGCAATTACTGAGGTTCAGGCTACGAGCCATCGGAGTCATCGGCAAGCGCATGCAACGATCCGGATGATCACGCAGGATGTCATGAGGAATTCCGGTGGATTCCCGTCCGAACATCAAGTAGATATCGTGGATTTTGTCCGACAAATCGTAAGAACTGTAAGCTTTATCGGCATAACGGGTAATATAATAGAGATTAGCGTTAGGATTTTTTGCGACGAATTCTTCATAATTTCCGTAGTAGACATATTTGAGATCGGCGATATAATCAAGGCCTGCCCGTTTCAGTGCTTTTTCACTGAGATCGAACGGTAACGGACCGATGATGTGTAACGTGGTCCCGGTGGCAACACAAGTACGCATAATATTACCGGTGTTTTGGGGTATTTCTGGGCGATAAAGGACGACATGCAGCATAGGGGCCTCCGAGAATAGCAACATTCTACAATAATTTTATCCATTATCCAATCTTATGGTAATATAAATTATAAAGGTGAATACATGAAAGATATCGTTGAATTATTCGAACGATTGACTGGCGAAAAGGTCCTTTCCTGTCAGGATATGGCCAATGGGATCAGCAATCGAAATTACCTCATTAATGGCAAAAAAGTACTGCGAGTCAAAGGAGCTTTCAGCGATCCTTTTTATTCGTCTTCGACCGAACATGAAGTCGAAAGTAACATCGCCCACCTTGATTTAGCTCCCCGTCTGCTTGTTTTTGATGAACCCAGCGGAACCAAAATTGCTGAATTCATCGAAGAAAAAGTTTCCTTCGTCGATCCTCACCCGACCGAATTTCAACTTGAGCAAGTGGCGTTGATTTTGAAAAAGTTACATACCTCGGGCATCCGGGTCGCCAATAAGTTTTCGATGTTTGACCGTTTGGAAGCGTATAAAAAAGAGTCCTATGCGCGGATTAATCCGATTGTCGAATCGTCGATTATCGCGGCGGCAAAACAACATTTTGACACGAAGCACTTGGTGCTTTGCCATAACGACGTCGTTCGCGGTAATATCTTGTTTGCCGGTGAAAAAGTCTACCTAATTGATTACGAATACGCCTGCATGAATGATCCGGTATTTGATTTGGTTTCGTTCTTAAGCGAAAACAACATCGAAGACCGTAAGAGTGTCTTCTATTTTCTGAGCAAGTATTACGGCAATGAAGCGATGATTCCTGTCGAAAAGATCAGTGCTTTCTACCACTTCTTGGATTTGCTCTGGTTTTACTGGGCCGGCATGATGCAACGCCACTGCCCCAATCCGATCTTCGC
>CALMWE010000130.1 GCA_937873795.1 uncultured Caryophanales bacterium | reverse complement strand
AGTAATGAAGGAATAGCCGCTTCGGCGGCTTTTTTTATGAAACGCTTCGAATATAAGAATTCAGTTGGCTAGCGTTCAATTTTTCAAATTTATAGCCCGTGTATTCGTCGGGGTGTTGTTCGGCATAAACAATTTCTTCGTATTCGTCAGCCCACGTGGGAAGAGCGGCTTGATATTCCGAATCATCATATTCGGCTTGTGTGGTGGCCATGATGCCTTCAATCGTGAATTCAGTCGTGCTATCGTCGTAATAAAAGTCCATGTAACCGGCGAACCCATTCGTGGTAATGTCGTACGAAACGAGGTAGGTATCCTTGTATTCTTCTTCGGTATACGAAATCAAGTAAGCGCTGGTAATGGATAGTGTGGGCATATCGGTATCAAGCAGAAAGTATTGGTCGATGCCGATCTTGGCAATTCGGATACCAACTCCACAACTGGAAAGTCCTAATACACTCGCGGACAATAAGGTAAAAGAACACAAACGATTAAAAAGCTTGTTCATAGGAATCCTCTTTCTGCTTGGTAGCTAACTTAATTATACGGAAAGAGCTCCGCAAAAAGGGCATAAAAAGAAGCGTTTAAGTAAAAAGTATTGATATACAAAGTGTTTCTTGCCGCGACACTTGTCGTAAAATTTTTTATAGGAAATAGAAAAGAAATAAATAAGCGACCAAGTCTGCACTTCAAGAACGGAAAAGTTGGCCTGCGTTTTAAAATTATTTAGCGAATTTTAAAGTCTTTTTAGCCTGTCGGTTGGTATTTGTTATAATGTCAAAAGTACGTGGAGGTTTTTTATGGAAATCATTAAACCCGAAGAACTTGAGATGAAGTTTTTTGCCCGTATCGGTCTGGACTGGTTTTTGGTGTCTGCTGAGAAAGACGGCAAGATGAATGCTCTGACCGCTTCTTGGGGACAAATGGGACAACTGTGGAACAAATGGGTTGTGACCATTTACATTCGCCCCCAACGGTATACGAAAGAGTTCATTGATCATTCCGATCGTTTTTCCCTTTCATTTTTCAATGGAAAACATGATGAGATGTCTTTTATCGGTACGAATTCCGGAAGGGATATACCGATGAAAACCGAAAAAGCGGGCTTGCACACCGAATATATCGATGGTGTTCCTTCGTTCAAAGAAGCGAACCTCATTTTCATCTGCCGAAAACTGTATGTACAACCCCTTCAAAAGGAATGTTTCCTTGATCCAAACCTTGCTGACCGGAATTACCGTAAAGGCGATTTCTCCGTGGCTTACATTGCCGAAATCGAAAAAATCTATCGTCGTTGAAAGGACCTTCTATGAAACGCACATTGGCTCAAAAACTTGTTCACCGAAAAATCAAAAAGCCGCCTTTCGTTATTTACAACCTCCTAGGACGCGTTTGGCAGCTTCTCTTCTTCAAAAAGCTCAATGTGTCGGTCGACTATCGGTGCGATCCCCGAAAGACCAAAGGCCCTTATATCGTGATTTCAAACCACGCTTCACGCCTTGACTATATCTATTCGGGGATTCCATTACTTCCTCATACCTGTAACTACGTGGCGGGATACAACGAATTTTTCCGTTCACACCTTCGTGGAATTTTCCATATTTTACAAATCATTCCCAAGCGGAACTTTACCGCCGATATTTACACCATCACCCAAATCAAAAGAATCATTAAAAGAGGCGGACGCATTGTTATCTTCCCCGAAGGGATGAGTTCAATTTCCGGATCTAACCAACCCTGCGCTTTAGGAACCGGCAAGCTTCTTAAACATTTGAAAGTCCCCGTTTTTGTCATGAACATCAAGGGAGGCTATTTGACCAGCACGAAATACTGCCTCGATGAACGTCCGGGCCGTGTCGATGTCGTGGTGGACCGTCTGTTCACTCCCGACGATCTTGCTTCCATGTCGGACGAAGCCATTCAAACCCGTGTCGATGAAGCCATTCATCACGATGATTATGCTTGGAACAAACAAGTCCGCGCCGCCTATGACGGCCATGGCGCTTTAGCTAAAAATATGGGGGATTTGCTGTATTTATGCCCTCGTTGCGGAAGTGAACACACAATGGTCGGAGAAGGCAATGTGCTGAAGTGTTCCCATTGTGGAAACGGAGCAACGCTCAACGAATTCTATGATCTTATTCCATTAGATGAACAATGCGTCATTCCCCAAACTCCCCGTGCATGGTTTGACCTTCAGCGCGAAAAAATCAAAAAAGAAATTCTCGACCCGAGCTTTGAAATGCGTATTGAAGCAGAACTAGGAATGCTTCCGGAAATCAAACCTTTGAAAGACCAAAAAACCTCCGAAATTGTCGGTTCGGGCGTCATTATCTTGAATCATTCGGGTTTCTCTTACGAAGGAACGTGTCATGACAAGCCTTTTAGTTTCCATTTATCTCTTAGTGAAGTCCCGACCTATGGAATGTGTACCGACGTCACCCGGTTTTACACTTTCTTCAATGGTACGTTCTTTGAGTTTTATCCCAAGAACAATGTGGTCATGAAATGGTTTATTGCCACAGAAGAACTTCATCGCCTAAGTGGCGGTAAATGGCGCGATTTTCCAAAAAAGTAAAAAATCTTTTGACACCTTATTAGAATGAACAAATCCTTATAAAAGGATTTTCTTCTTGCTGCCATCGGCATTTCCGGTTTCTTTTTCGTGCGTGTGTGTTCTTTTGT
>CALMWE010000129.1 GCA_937873795.1 uncultured Caryophanales bacterium | reverse complement strand
CACGTTTATCCTATGGATAAAATGGAAGAGGCCATGGCCAAAATGATGTCCGGCAATAGTGGCAAAATCGTCCTCATTCCCTAAGGAGACAATATGGCAACCCTAGAAAAGAAACTTCAGGATATAAAAGACGCAGGCACGTATCGTGTTCTTCCCATCAATGAAGGACCGTGCGATGCCCTCATTACGTTGAACGGCAAACAAGTCATTAACCTTTCATCCAACAACTATCTTGGCTTTGCCAACCATCCGCGTTTGAAAAAAGCCGCGAAAGACGCGATTGACCATTATGGCGTGGGTGCCGGCGCAGTCCGTACGATCGTGGGCAACATGGATATCCACGAACAACTCGATGCGGCTATTGCTCATTTCAAACACGAAGAAGCGGCGCTTGTCTTCCAATCCGGCTTTGCCTGCAACGCCGGGGTCATTCAAGCCATCACGGATGAAAAAGATTTAATCATCTCGGATGAATTGAACCATGCCTCCATCATTGATGGTGTGCGTTTATCGAAAGCCTCTCGGGCTGTGTATAAACACGCCGATATGGCGGACTTGGAACGCGTTTTAAAAGAAAAACGAAAAGACTTCGAAGAAGTTTTGATTATCACCGACGGTGTGTTCTCGATGGACGGTGATATTGCCAAGTTACCCGACATCGTCCGTTTAGCCAAAGAGTATCGCTGCATGACCTATGTGGACGACGCTCACGGTTCCGGCGTTTTAGGAAGTCATGGACGTGGCACAGTCGATCACTTCGGGCTTCATGGCCAAGTTGACTTTGTCATCGGCACGCTTTCGAAAGCCATCGGCGTCGTCGGCGGTTATGTCTGCTGCTCGAAGACCGCCCGCGATTACTTGCTGCATCGTGGTAGACCGCTTTTATTCTCGACGTCGTTACTTCCCGCGGCCGCCGCGGCGTGCATTGAAGCCCTCCATATGCTGGAAGAATCCAGCGAATATACCGATAAACTTTGGGATAACGCTCGTTTCTTTAAAAAGAAATTGGTCGAAAAAGGATTCGATATCGGCCATAGCGAAACGCCGATTACCCCCATCATGGTGGGGGATGAAGCCAAAACGATGGCGTTCAGCAAAGAATTGCTCAAGCGCGGTGTCTTCGTTTCCGGCATCGTCTTCCCGACAGTTCCCAAAGGTAAAGGAAGAATCCGCTGCATGGTGTCTGCGCTACATGATCATGCGATGCTTCAAAAAGCGGTGGACATTATCTACGCCACCGCCAAAGACATGGGCATTGTTGCTTAAAAAACGAAAGGG
>CALMWE010000128.1 GCA_937873795.1 uncultured Caryophanales bacterium | reverse complement strand
GCTTTGTCGGCGCCTTTTTTCTTATCGTTGAACGAACCGGTTTCTTCCAGGATCAAGGAGTTGCGTTGCGCTTTGGCTTCGCTTTCCATGCGGCGATAACGGTTTTTCAATGCTTCGGTCTTATTTTCATAGTCAAAAAAGACTTTGGCTTCCGCGGGGCTTTCGATTAAGTAGGCCTTGCGATAGGCATCCTTGATCGAGTTGGCACGGATGTTCATGTTCTCAAGCGGGAAGAGAATATTCTTTTTAACGGTCAAATGCGGGTAAAGCGCATAGTTTTGGAAAACGAGTCCGATGCCGCGTTTTTCCGGTGAAAGTTCGGTGACGTCTTCATCGCCAAAGAAAATGCGTCCTTTGGTCGGGTAAAGCAAACCCGAAATCATGTAAAGAGTCGTGGATTTACCACAGCCCGAGGGACCTAATAAACCGATGAGTTTTCCCGACGGGATGACAAGGTTTAAATTGTCGACCGCGCGAGTTTCTTTCTTGGATTTTTGGTCCGCGAAGACTTTAGTAATTCCTTCTAATCGAATGTCCATGTAGTGGTTCTCCTTTTTTCGAAACAGTCTATTGTATCATTTCAAAATCGATTAATAAACCCTACAATTCAAAAAGTCCTTCACGTACCGAGAGGCTGCGCAAGAGGAGATAGATTGACTGAGAATAGACGGATAGGTTCATTTTGTTCGAGCCCTTGAAACGAAATTATTATATACCAGTATTACTGGTAAAACAATAAACGGCGGGTATTTATTCCGCCGTTTTTGGATGAGTGTCAAACTATTTATCTTCCTTGCTTTTTTCTTCTTCGACGGCCGGGGCCGGTTCGCTCGGGGTGGGTTCACTCGGAGTCGGGGCCGCCGGGGCTTCCGGAGTAATCAGCGAGACCGGTGCACCTAGGACGGATTTGCCGGCGTTTTTATCAAGTTCGGCTTGATAGGCAGCCGCTTCTTCCGCATTCTTAAACCAGGTTGAACGCTTGCTGTCGATCACGCGGCTGGAAGCGACAAAGTCGTGAATCGACATGTTCTTCTTACCGAAAATCATGATCGTGTAGCTGATGAGGATGGTCCCCATCATGGTATAGAGGGAGCCAAAGATTTCGAACACACCGAAGACCACGGCGCGAACGGCAATCTGCCACTTCTTGATCTTGAAGCCATTTTTGTTGACCAAGGAAAGGCCAAAGATTTGTTTACCTAACGTACGGCCATCCTTTAAGAACATCGGGATGATTAAATAGAAGATTGCAAGAACAATGGTCGTTCCGATGGCGAGTTCCCACTTAAAGTAATAAGCGAGTTCGTTGGCTAACGCCGCATAGTCCTCTTGGGCGTTCAAATCGGTACGGGCGGCGGTATAGGCATCATAGTAGAAGTTGGCTAAATTGGATGTTTGTACAGCGGTCGCGGAGGACAATTCTTCGCTGGTCATGCTTCCGGAATCTTCAATCGGAGCAGGAACGCCGACGATCGTGGGATCATCAACCCCAGCGGTTTGGGCGTAGACAAACAGAGAATCTTCTTCGCCGATTTTTAAGATTTCGGTGTTGTACCAAGCAATGGTTTCACCTTTGTATTCGGTATAATAGGCCAAGACGCCGGTGTCATAGTCTTCTTCGGCAAGGACACTGACGGTGCCATAATCTTCATCAACGACATAAAGTTTGCTTTCCAGTTGGATGGCTTGGTAATCCTCTTGGATGGCCGGCAAGTTAAAGCTGGCGTTAAAGATCGGTTGGATGGCATAGGCCAATAGACCAAACCACACCAAAGCGGCCACCAACAAGTCGATGATCGCGGCTCCGGTTCTTTTGCCAAGACTGGCGGGAACGATGTTCATAATTTTTTACCTTTCTTCATTGGACAGTCTTAATTATTAGGTAATAAACCTAAAAATGCAATGTTTGATTTGGACGAGGTCCAAAACAAAAGG
>CALMWE010000127.1 GCA_937873795.1 uncultured Caryophanales bacterium | reverse complement strand
GGTTCGATGATGGGCAGCGGTGGCGCCATCGTTATGGATGAAGATAACTGCATGGTCGATGTCGCAAAATTCTACATGGAATTCATCGTCGACGAATCCTGCGGCAAATGCTCACCCTGCCGTATTGGCACCAAGCGGATGCTCGAACTCTTAACCAAAATCACCGATGGTAAAGGCACCGTCGAAGACCTCTACAAACTTCGTGAATTGGCGCAAGCCGTCAAAGACGGATCTCTCTGCGGCTTAGGTCAAACTGCGGCCAACCCCGTCATTTCCACGCTGAATAACTTCTACAGCGAATACCTCGCTCACGTCGTGGACAAGAAATGTCCGGCGCACGTGTGCAAGAACTTGATGGAATACTTCATTCTTGCCGACAAGTGCAAGAAATGCGGTTCCTGCGCCCGCAACTGTCCCGCCAATACGATTTCCGGCGTGCTCGGCAAAGAGCCGTTCTTCATCAATCAAGACAAATGCATTAAATGCGGTATGTGTATGGCGTCCTGCCGATTCGGCGCCATCATCAAACGGTAGGAGGGAAAAACCATGGCAAAAGTTAATATTCACATTGATGGCCAACCCTTCCAAGTCGAAGCCGGTCAAACCATTCTCAAAGCCGCTCGTTCCTGCGGTTATAACATTCCGTCGCTTTGTTCGTTTAACGACGGCCAATGCTCGCGCGGCAGCTGCCGTGTGTGTTTGGTTGAAGTCAAAGGCGCTCGCGGTCTCGTAGCCTCCTGCGTCTATCCCGTCAGCGAAGGTATGGAAATCTTCGTTTCCAGCCCCAAAGCCGCCGAAGCCCGCCGCCACAGCGTGGAATTCTTACTCAGTGACCATAACCGGAACTGCCAAGAATGCACCAAAAACGGCCAATGCGAGCTGCTTTATGTGGCGACCCTCACCGGAGCTCGCGACGACATTTTCGCCGGCGCGCACGCCCCGTCCAGCTACGACGATTTAACTCCGTCAATCATCCGTGATACCTCCAAATGCGTCCACTGCGGACGTTGTGTCATCCGGTGTAACGAAGCCCAAGGTCCCGGCATTCTCTGCTTCCAAAACCGTGGTTTCAAAACCGTGGTCGGACCGGCCTTCAATCGATCCTTAAAAGACGTTCCGTGCATCAACTGCGGACAATGCATTAACGTTTGTCCGACCGGTGCGTTAGCCGAAAAGAGCGAAATGCACGCGGTTGACCGCGCGATGGTTCAAGGCAAGAAAGTCTTTGTGCAAACCGCACCCGCGGTTCGTGCCGCGATTGCCGAAGAATTCGGTTGTCCGATCGGCACCGATGGAACCGGCAAAATGTTTGCCGCGTTACGCCGTTTAGGCTTCTATCGCGTCTACGATACCGATTTCGCCGCGGACTTGACGATTATCGAAGAAGCGACCGAATTGCTCGGTCGTCTAAAGAAGAAGAGCGTACTTCCGATGTTGACCTCCTGTTCACCGGGTTGGATCAACTATCTGGAATTCAATTATCCCGACTTAATTCCGAATGTCAGCTCGTGCAAATCCCCGCATGAAATGATGGGCGCCTTGATTAAATCCTTCTACGCCGAGAAAAACAACATCAACCCCAAGGACATGTTCGTCGTTTCGATCATGCCTTGCACAGCAAAAAAATACGAGAAAACGCGTTCGGCTAACGCCAACGATGCCGGACTTCCGGATGTCGATGCCGTGTTAACCACGCGCGAACTCGCCAAGATGATTCGCCGCAGCGGGATTGACTGGAATATGCTTCCGGAAGAAAAATGCGACCAAGATCTGATGGGTGAATCCACAGGTGCCGGCGTCATCTTCGGTGTTACCGGTGGTGTCATGGAAGCTGCTTTACGTACTGCTTATTTCGAAGTCACAGGTAAAGAACACGAACTCATCAAATTCGAAGCCATCCGTGGTTTTGAAGGTGTCCGTGAAGCCAGTTTGAACCTGAATGGAACTGTTGTAAAAGTAGCCATTGCCCACGGCATGAGAAACGCCAAACCGCTTCTCGATGACATCCGTGCCGGAAAATCCCCGTATCACTTCATTGAGATTATGGGATGCCCGGGTGGTTGCATCAACGGTGGCGGACAACCCTTCGTCAAGCCGTTGTTCCTTCCCAATGAAAAACCCGACATTTTGGATACCTACAAAGCCAAACGGGCCAGTGTCTTGTATAAACGCGATGACAAAGAATTGACGCGTCAATCGCATCATAACAAGCAAGTCCAAGACCTGTATGACGGTTATCTCGGCGCGCCCAATGGACACCGTGCACATGAATTGCTGCATACCCATTACGCCGCTCGCGAAAGATTCCCGAAATAATGCTAAAATAAGAGGCCGACTCGAAATGAGTCCGGCTTCTTTTTTGGAGGTTTTCTATGTTTCACGCGATTGTTTTTGATTTAGATGGAACTTTATTAAACACATTGGATGATATTACCGATGCCGTTAATGACACGATGATTCTTTTTCATTTGCCGGTGCATCCCATTGAAAAAGTCAAATATATGGTAGGGGATGGAACAGACAAATTGCTCGAACGGGCCTTGTCCGGTTTGCCCTTAACCCAAGATCAAAAAGTACACTTCAAAAAAATCTATTTGGAAAAATACAAGCTTTATCAAACGCGTAAAACCAGACCCTATCCGGAAGTTGAGGATTTGCTCCTACGTGCCCAACGCCGGGGGATTCGTTTATTCGTTTTCTCAAATAAACCCGATTTTTTGGCTCAAGAGGTCGTCCGTCATTATTTTAAAGACGTGACTTTTGCCGGGATTTTAGGACAAAAACCCGGTGCTTTGCCGAAACCCGATCCGACTGCCTTGCTGACCATGCTTCAAGAAAAAAATGTCGATTTATCGACCGCTGTTTTTGTGGGAGATTCCGATGTAGATATCCTAACCGCCCGCAATGCAAAGTTGAAGTCTATTGGGGTGACGTGGGGATTCCGTGACCGCGAAGTCCTCAAGAAAGCACAAGCCGATTATATTGTCTCTGAGCCCGAAGAAATCTATGATCTATGTATTGACCAAAGAAAAACATGCCTTTAGGCAAGCAGGTCTTGCATTTATTAGCGTAAAGTAGCACAATGTAACGACAAAATAAGTCTTATTTTGTTATACTTGTAAAAGGAGCTTGGACGCATGGATATTCGTTTGTATGATAGTTTTTCCAATCGAGTGGAAACATTTGTTCCGCTACGAGAAGGGCATGTCGACATGTATGTCTGCGGCCCGACTGTATACAATTATGTCCACATCGGCAACATGCGGCCGGTGGTTGTTTTTGATGTCTTAAGACGTTTCTTCGAACGGGTGGGTTATACCGTCACGTTCGTCAGCAATTATACGGATGTCGATGACAAAATCATCAACAAGGCCCTTGAAGAAGGAAAAGGCGAAAAAGAAATTGCCGATTTCTTCATTAAAGCCTATGCCGATTCGGTTTCCAACATTCATTCGCGTCTTCCCGATGTCACTCCGCGTGTCACCGAATACATGCCCAAAATCATTGATTTCATCGGGCAACTTGTCAAAGTTGGTGCAGCCTATGTGGTTGACGGAGACGTATATTTCCGTGTCGCTTCGATTAAAGACTATGGCCATTTGAGCAACATGAAAATCGACGACTTGCTCGTTGGTGCCCGAATCGAAGAAAACAGCAAAAAAGAATCTCCGCTTGATTTCACGCTTTGGAAATCCACGGATGTCGGCATCGCCTGGGAAAGCCCCTGGTCTAGGGGACGCCCTGGCTGGCACACCGAATGCGTGGTCATGGTGAACTCGATCTTCCCCAACAAGATGATTGATATTCACGGGGGTGGATTTGATTTAAAATTCCCGCATCACGATAACGAAATCGCGCAAAGCCAAGCGCTCAATCACAACAACTTGGCGCACTATTGGATGCATAACGGTTTTATCAATCTGAACAACGAAAAGATGAGCAAATCCTTGGGCAATGTCGTTTTAGCCAAAGATGCGATTGCCCAATATGGTGGTAATACGATTCGTCTTCTTCTATTGAGTACCCACTATCGCGCACCCGTTAATGTCACGCCGGAAATCATTGCATCGAATGAAGCCGAATTGGCAAAGATGGAAAACGCCTTCAGACAACTCTCGGTGGCCATTCAACTTGCGGGTGAAACGTTACCCACAAAGCCCTCGAACAACATTGATGTTTTCTTAGAAGCTCTAGCTGATGATTTGAATACATCCAATGCCCTCATGGTTCTCTTTGCCGCTATCAAAGAAACGAACTTGGTGTTGCGGACACGCCCGCTCAATTTGGAAAAAGCTAAATCGCTCTTCCAATCGTTACGGGATATGTTCTCAATTCTTGGTTTGCATATTGACTCTCCCTTTTTAACGGAAGAGGATAAACGCCTGTACGAATCTTATCTTGCTGCGAAAAATGCCAAAGACTTTGCCAAAAGCGATGAAATCCGGCAAAAACTCATGGCTCGCAAAATTCTTTAAGAAATGAGGTAATGTTATGTCAGTTATTTTATCTGGTGTTACTTCGATTGATCGTCAGATCATCGAATGGTTCAACTCCATCAATCCCCCATGGGGAAATCTTTTGCTTATCTTTGTCAGCCTTTTCATGGCGGCCCTTTTATCCGGGGTCATTGGTTTCGAACGCGAATACCACGGCCATTCTGCCGGCTTGAGAACCCACATTCTTGTGGCGGTCGGTTCGGCATTGGTCATGATTATCTCGATTTATGGGTTTGATAATGCGGTGTCTCCCAACCGCGATCCCGCTCGTCTTGCAGCACAAGTCGTCAGCGGCATCGGCTTCTTGGGCGCCGGTACGATTATTCAAACCGGAACGGACATTAAGGGATTAACGACGGCAACCACGTTGTGGCTCGTGATGGGCATCGGTTTAGCTGCCGGTTCGGGCAACTTCATCCTTGCCATCATTGCGACGGTGGTTTCCTTTACGACCTTGGTTTCATTACGTAAGGTTGAAAAGATTGCTTCTCGCCGTGTACCGAAAATCATCTTGGTCGTTCCTGCCGATACGCCGGTCTTAAAAACCATTCACTTGATTGCTCTTCACTTGGGTGTCAGCATCCGCGATATTCAATCGCAAATGGTGGTACTGCAAAACACTCCGTGCCTTCGCGTGACGCTTTCGATTGCTTACATGAGCAAAGCGACGACGACGGCCTTCGTTGACGAGCTGAGAACCACGGTGAAACCGATCGAACTTCGCGTTTCGACCGATGCTTAATTCGAAACAAATCTGAGACCCTTTTTGAGGATATTCATGGCACAATATATTTACGGAAGGAATACCGTTCTGAGCGCAATTTTGGACGGAAAAGTGACGCGAGTCTTGATTGCCCCGTCGTTTTCTGACAACCGAATTCTCGAAGCGCTCAAGACCCAAAAAATCCCTTTCGAAAAACGTAGTTCTGACGAACTTGATAGGCTTTCGCATGGCGTTCACCAAGGAATTGTAGCGGAAATCCCAGATTACCATTACGTCTCTTTGGACGAACTATGCCAAAAAGCTTCCAAAAAAACCTACCCCCTTTTGATCATCTTGGATGAACTGAAAGATCCTCACAATTTTGGTGCGATTCTTCGAAGTGCCGATGCGTTCGGTGCCGATGGCATCATCATCAAGAAAGATGGGCAAGTGGCTTTAAACCCCACGGTGGCAAAGGTTTCAACGGGAGCCATCGACCATGTTCCAGTGTGCCAAGTCACCAATCTCAACCAAGCGATCAAAGATCTCAAGAAAAAAGGCTATTGGGCCGTTGCCTCCGATGGCAGCGCCACAATGGATTATCGCCAACCCGATTATAAGATGCCGACGGTGTTAATTGTCGGCAGCGAAGGGGAAGGCGTCAGTCGGTTAGTGTTGGAAAACAGTGATTTTGTCGTAAAAATCCCAATGGTTGGACATGTGAATTCGCTGAATGCCTCCGTGGCAACTGCCGTGCTTTTAGCCACGATCATGGATCGTCGAACTCCCTTAGGAGAAACACATGCAAAACCTAGTCAGCGATGACGAACTCGTCTACCATATCCGCCAAAACAATGAAGAAGCACTCGATATGCTTCTTTTTCGTTATCGCGATATTCGCGATGTCCTTATTTGGGAAACGCTAAAAAACAATCGTTACTGTGGCCTCGAATTTGATGACTTAAAGCAAACAGCCCATGAAGCAACGCTTATGGTCATTGCAACCTACGATATGAAAAAATCCTGTTTCTTTTCTTATTGGAAACTCTTAGTTACAAGGGAATTGCGGGCTTTTTTGATGAAACACAACGGTCCTTCCGCTGCTTACCTGAATACGTCCTTAAGCTTTGACGATGGCGAAGAATATGAAAAAAACCAATGGATCTTCCAAAGCCCGGGATGCTGTGAAAATTCAATTACCGATCAATTGAACTCGGATGAAAACATGCAGCGTTTGGCTGAAGATGTCGACAATGGATTGACCCCACAAGAAAAAGCCGTGATGGCGTATCGGATGCTTGGTTACTCCTATGAAGAGATTGCAACCCTTCTTCATTTTACCAATCGAAAACTTTGTCGTGTCATGCTTAGCATGCGTTCAAAAGTAAGAACACTCTCCAAAGACTGGGCTTAATCTTTCCGGAACGTTTGACAACCCTTTTTTGCTATGTTATATTCTTTACGCTAGATAGTAGGATAGAGGATGAAATGATATGCGTCAAAAGATTATTTTGATTTGCTCAGAATGCTTGAGCCGGAACTATACGACGACTAAGCGTTCGCATGATTCCACCGTACGTCTGGAACTGAAAAAGTTTTGCCCGAGATGCAACCGTATGACGGTGCATAAGGAAAGCAAATAGGAGGCTTACTCATGACTGTAAAAAAATACGCTCAAGAAGTCGTTAAGGAAGGCAAACGCGTTCGTTGGCCGAAGCGTGAAGATTTACTTCCCGCCATCGTCGTCGTCGTGTTGACCGCCGCCTTCTTTGCCGCCATCCTTTCATTAGAAGATGTTGCCGTCGGTAAACTGCTTGGTGCCCTTGAACAAGTGTTCGCCACGTTCAATCAATAGGAGAATCCCCATGGAACAAGCAGAAAAATCCTGGTACGTTGTTAATACGTACTCCAGCCACGAGAAAAAAGTTGCGACCAACCTGATGCGTCGGGTTGAGTCCATGAACTTACAAAACTTTGTTTTCCGGATTATCGTTGCCGAACAAGAAGAACCCGTTTTAAAAGATGGACTTCCCACTGGCAAAACCAAGATGAAAAACCTGTATCCCGGTTATGTCTTTATCGAAATGATCATGACCGATGAAGCGTGGTACATGGTCCGTAACACTCCGGGTGTCACCGGATTCGTCGGGTCTTCCGGCGGCGGTACCAAACCGTTCCCCGTTCCCCGTGAACAAATCGAACCCGTCTTGAAGAGAATGGGTATGATCGACAGCGGTATGTATGAACGTTACGAAGTGGGCGACCTGGTCAAGGTCATCCGCGGACCGCTTGAAGGTACCGAAGGTACGATTCAAAGCATCGACAAAGAAACCGGCACCGTCAAAGTCGAAACCGTCTTCTTCGGAAGATCGACTGCCGTCGACGTCGACTTCAGCGAAATCGAAAAGATTTAAGCATAAGAAACCACAAGTGATTGTGGTTTTCTTTTTCTTGACAATATGAACAAACATTCATATAATGAGCTTGAGTATGAACGAGCGTTCATATACGGAGGCCCATCATGAGCAAACAAATCTTACCGAACGACGAAACCTTGGAAGCCATGGAAGCCATGCTGAACGTGGCGAGCGATTATACCCGCTTAAAAATTCTTTTTGCCTTAATGGATGGCGAGAAGTGCGTTTCCGAGATTCAAGAAATCGCGGATGCTTCCCAATCCTTGGTGTCCCATCAACTTCGCGTCCTCAGAGATAGCAAGTTGGTCGAGTACCGCAAAGATGGCACCAAAGTTTGTTATTTTTTGACGGATGATCACGTTCGCAAGATTTTGAGCATTGTGTTGGATCACGTGACGGAGTAAACATGAAACAAAAATATACGATTGTCGGTCTGGACTGTGCCACGTGTGCACTTGAAGTCGAGGACCATTTAAACAAAGATCAGAATATTTCCAAAGCTTCGGTGGACTTTGCTTCCGGAACGCTTTCAGTCAATTATGTCGGCGAGTCCTACTCCAAGGAAGACTTGGAAAAGAAAGTCCGTGAAGTGGAAGCGGAGGTCTCTTTAAAAACGGACCATGCCGAAATGAAGAAAAGCTCGATTTTGACCAAGAGGACCTACGGCCTTCTTTTCCGAATTGTTCTCGCTTCCGTTTTGTTAGCCATTGCCCGATTTGTGGACTTTCAAGCGTTGTGGTTTACCCTCGCTTTTTATGCGTTGGCCTACGTGACCGTCGCTTATGATGTCTTGTGGGAAGCTTTAAAAAACGTTTTCCGATGGAAAGATATCTTTGACGAAAAACTCTTGATGAGCGTTGCTACCCTTGGGGCTTTTGCCATCGGCGAATATCCTGAAGCGGTTCTAGTCATGCTGCTCTATCAACTGGGCGAAATTTTCGAAGAAATTGCCGTGAATCGCAGTCGCAACGCCATTTTGTCCGCGATTGACATGCGGTCCAATGTCGCCAATAAGTTTAAAGACGGTGTCCTCACGCAGGTGGATCCCAAAGATTTGGAGGTAGGGGACGTCATCCTCGTCAAAACCGGAGAGGCGATTCCGACCGACGGTGTGGTCATCGACGGTCAATCCGCGGTGGATGTCAGTTCGTTGACCGGCGAACCGTTACCGATTTTTGTTAAAAAAGATGCCAACGTTTTAAGCGGTGGTGTGGTGAAAAACGGCGCCCTCTATATCCGTGTGACGACCCTCTATAAAGACAGCACCGTCAGCAAAATTTTGGATTTGATGACTAATCAGACCGAAAACAAAGCACGTGCCGAGAAATTTATCTCGCGATTTGCGAAAGTTTATACTCCGATTGTATTTGCCTTGGCTCTGATTCTTGCCGTGGTTCCTCCGCTATTTACCGGAGAATGGTTGGTCTATTTATATCGTTCGCTCATCTTCTTAGTGGTCAGTTGCCCGTGTGCCATCGTCATCAGCGTGCCTCTTGCGTTCTTCGCCGGCCTTGGTTTGGCCAGCAAACACGGTATCATCGTCAAAGGATCGAACTATTTGGACCGACTCAGCGATATCCGTTCAGTCATGTTCGATAAAACCGGGACGATTACCCAAGGAACGTTCGTTGTCGAAAAAGTCAAACCCGAAAACATATCAACCGAAGAATTCATTCGAATCATTCTTGCGGTGGAAAGCCTATCTTCCCATCCTCTCGCCAAAGCGGTTGTGGCCTCATTCCCCGATGCTCCGGAAACCTCATGGGTCACCGACTTCAGCGAAATTCCCGGCATGGGCGTTAAAGCCAAGTATCGTGGTCAGGAAGTGCTCCTCGGCAACGATGCCCTCTTGTATGCCGAGAACGTTTATTTCATCCCGTCGACCGATATCGGCAGCATCATTCATGTTGCCATCAACAAGAAGTATTCCGGTTACATCGTTTTAAACGATGAAATCAAGAAGAATTCGCGTAACCTGATCACCGAACTTCGCCGTCGCGGCATCAGCACGGTGATGTTAACCGGTGACTATAAAGAAAACGCCGAATACGTGGCGTATCAGCTCAATGTCGACCAAACCTATTACCAATTGCTTCCTCAAGATAAAGTCGCTCATCTCGAATTAGAGATGGCAAAACAACCGGGTGCCGTCGCGTTCGTCGGAGACGGCGTCAATGACGCCCCGAGCCTTGTAAAAGCGGATATCGGATTCGCCATGGGTGGCATCGGAAGCGATGTGGCCATCGAACATGCCGCGGTGGTCATCATGAACGACGATCCTTTGAAAGTCGTTGATGCCATTGACATTGCCCAAAAAGTCCGCCGTCGGGCCAGCAGCAATATTGCCATCGCGTTGATTGTCAAATCTGCGGTCTTGGCATTAGCGGTCTTCGGCATTGCCCACATGTGGATTGCGGTGCTCGCGGATGTGGGGTTGTCGCTGCTTTTGGTCCTCAATTCGCTTCGTCTATTGTGGAAGAAAATCTAGCCAACAAAAAACCTCGGCGAACCGAGGTTTTCTTTTTATTCTTTTTTCTCGACTGGGTTCAAGAATGAACCGAACGTTTCGAGTTCTTTGCGTTTGCCGACGACATAGACGATGTCGCCCGGATTGATGTAGTCGGTGGCCTTCGGGGCGAACGTCCGGCTCTTGCGCTTGATTAAAATCAAGTTGACGCCGAATTCATTGCGCGGGTTGAGGGCTTGAATGGTGGAAGGATTGAACGTGTTATTGACGGTGATTTTGACCACCGAGAAGTTATCGCCCAAGGCATAGTAATCCAAAAAGTCGGCGTTTTTCAAACGGTTCGCCAAGCCGATACCGGCAGCGCGTTGCGGGGTGATGATGTCGGTGGCGCCCAAGCGTTTCATGATGGCGGCATAGTACTCATCTTC
>CALMWE010000126.1 GCA_937873795.1 uncultured Caryophanales bacterium | reverse complement strand
AGGTGCGGCGGAGTTTTGTTTCGACGGAATCCATGGATTCCACGGCCCGCCATCCATGAACGTATACCACGAGTTATTGCAGGTATGATAGGCTTTCGGGCCTTCTTCCCAGCACGTGGCAATCGCGGAAACAACGGATGGATATTGAGATTTAATGTAATTAATCAACTCGGCATCCATGTAATAGGAACCGGTGGATTGGGGATAGGAACCGAATTTTTCTTTGAACAGTTCGAAAACGTCTTTGACGATCTCGACTTTATCTTTCCATGAGAACATCCAAATGCAGAAATCTTTGGTTTTGTATTTCTCACGGAACTCTTTGCAGGGCAGCCCCAGCAAAGTTAAACCGATTTCATCTCCATATTTTTCGTGATCTTCTTTGGCTAAACGGACAGCTTCTTCACTGAATAAGGAAGCATACGTCATTTGAATCGTGGTTTTTAAGCCATTCTTATGAGCGATGCTTTGTTGCAGTTTGAAAATTTCTAAGGATTCATCGCGTAAATCCTTCTTGGCGATATTTTCATGTTGGCCTTGTCCGGTGATCTTTTCAGCATATTCCGGGGCCAACTCGGGACGATGGACGAGATTGAGAATGAACGTATTTTTCATGAGCCTCTCCTAGGCGCGGACTAAAGTCCAGTCGTCGCAGTGTCCCCAAGCACCGGGTAATCCGGCACCGATAAGGCCGATTTCAACCGTTGTGGCGGACGAAATGACGATATTCGGGATTTCGGCAGGGACGTAGTAGTTTTCGGGCGAGCCCCAGCCTTTAACCTCGTTTTTCATATCGACGGTTAAAGTGTTGGTGGCCGATACTTTGATGTAAACATCCAATTGACTATGGGCGATTTCGCTCGGTGCGACCGCCATCAAGTAAGTTCTGAGGGTGTAAGTTCCGGGTTCAAGATTGATGGTTTGTTTGACTTTGAAGGTGAATTCTTCGCTGCCATGGTACCAGTTCAAATCGCTGTTTCCGGTGCGGACATCTTGCGGTTTACGGTTGAGTTTCACGACTTCGTCATCCCCCGGAGTGGAGTAATCAATAATCCAAGGTTCTAATAGGGCATCGGTCGCGCCTTGGAGTTCAAAGCCTGGATCAACGACGAAGTTTTCAATGACAGTGACATTAGCGATGACGCTGAATTGTCCCATGACGGTTCCGCGAACGGTATAGGAACCGATGGTATCAAGCTGAGCGGTATCCGCGCTATTCCAGACAACGGACATTTGACGGATGGCATCGAGGTTTGTTTCAACGGAATACGTCGCCGGCATGGTTTCATCGGCGGCCATGTTGAGCGTCAAATCAATCGATGAAGAGCGGACTTTTTCAGCAACTTCGGTGACGTTATCGGTGGAGTTTTTGACTTTTTCAAACACCGACATGCTGGGAAGCACTTTTCCGGTGTAGGAGAATAAACCTTGGTTGGCCCAGGTATCGAGGCCATCGACGGTAACAAGACCTGAGGTTTTGGTCGCCCATCCGGCGCCTTCAACGGGGAGCCAAGCGGGTTCCCAATAGAAGATTCCGAGTCCGCGGTTGTCGGGGACTTTGCTTAAGACTTCAATGACATCGTGAATGGCGGTGGCTTGACCTTGGATACTGGTCAGGAATTTACCCGCATCTTCCACTTGGGAAGAATACGTATTGGCGGCAAATTCGTTGGCTTCATCGGTGAAACCGTAGCTCATTTCGGCGATGATGACGGGCTTTTTGTATTTGGAAGAGACATTGTCGAGGTTGGCTTGAAGTTCTTCCAAGGTGCCGTGAT
>CALMWE010000125.1 GCA_937873795.1 uncultured Caryophanales bacterium | reverse complement strand
CGTCCTGCGGAAAAATGGGTCCCTGCCGAAGTGGTGGAAAGTTATTTCAAGCGCCTCGAAGAACCCAACGCGGAAGTCAAAGCTGCCTACGACGAATATATTGTTGTCACCTGAAACTAAAATAACGATGCTTTTCGGTGTGATATACTAATTTTCATAAGGAGTATATGCATGAACCATCGCACGCTCGGTTTTTTAATACTTATTCTCGGAGCACTCCCTACCAGTTGCTCCATTTTAACGTCCTCTTCGGAAGGAAACACGACGTCTTTCGAGGAACAAACCGAACAAGAATATTTGGATTTTTGGGAACCCGATACTCAGCTTCATTTTTCAATGACTACGCCTTATGACTCCCTAAAAGCCATTCAAGATGCGTATTTTTCAGGGACCGATCAAGCCGATGACGAAGTTTACCACATGGCGGATTTAATCGTGGATATGACCACGCCGACGTATACCAAACACTATGTCCTCGACGATGTCGGCATCCGCATGAAGGGCAATACGTCCAGATCCGATTTTATGAATGAAGACGGCTCCTTTTTTGATTTGATTCACTACAAGGTTTCGTTTGACGAATTTGCCCCCGGACGCAAATTCTTAGGCATGAAAAAACTGGATATGAAGTGGAACCGTAATTACGATGCTACTCAAATCAAGCAACTTTACTCGTATAAAATGTTTGAAGCGGCGGGAGTGATAGCCCCCAAGTCGACCATTTCGCCATTCACGTTGACGACCACTTCGTTACCCGGGGGAGGTTCCTCCACGGTTGAACTCGGTCTTTATCAACTCATCGAAGCGGTGGATAAAACCTTCATAAAACGCCGTTTCGCGGCCAATGAAGAAGATGGTAACCTCTACAAATGCACCTGGGGTTCTTATAAAGGTGAATGGACCGGTTCCGATTTACTCTCGTCCGGTGCGGTCACCAAAAGCGGTTCGAACTATGTCCGTACGCCCAATGGGCGCATCGGCATCGAAGTCCCTGACAGTGGGTATTATCCCAACTACAAACTCAAAACCAATGAAGACGCCCCCGATTATTCCGATATGGCGACGCTGATCGGCGTTCTCAATAGCACGCAGGACTATAGCAACTCGACCGTCCTTGGACAAATCGAAAGTCTCGTCGACGTCGATAATTTCCTTCGTTACGAAGCGGTTTCTTATCTTCTCGGGGACCCCGACGATACCCGGAATAACTACAATAACTACTATATTTACTTCACTTCCAACTCACGCAAAGCCTATTTCATTCCGTTTGATTTTGACCGTTGCTTGGGCATCGTGCGATTCTGGAATCCGACGGATGATGCAATGACTTCGGTAACTCCCTTCTCTAATCAAGCCGCGGGTGCTTCGAGTGAACAACGCAATCCCCTCTATAAGTTCTTGATTATCAACGGTGGTAGTTCCACCTATCGTCAACAATACGCCACGTATCTTGCGGACCTCGTCAAAGGCGAATGGTTCACCGATGCCCACTTCAAGGCAATGTATGATACCTACGAGGCTTCGTATAACGGTCTTGAAACGGTCACCTTCAAAAATCGGAATGATAACCTGCTTTACACTTCGTGGGTATTGAATGAGACCGGCGATGGTTCGGGAACCGTGGTCAATCTATCGTTTACCAATTTTAGAAGCCGTAAATACGCCACCATTTTTAATGCATTGGAAGCGAGTTATCCGAACCTTCTTGATTAGATTTTGCTTTTTGTGTATTATAGGGCAATAGAAACCGAATAACTGAACAGGCACTTCTTAAAACAAGGTAGCCGGGCTTAGCGCAACAGGAACACCAACCTGTGGGACATCACGTTCTGCAGGTTTTTATTACTCATTCCCGGAGGTTGACGTTCACATGAATTTACAAGAAGAGAAAAAACTCGGTCAAAGGGCTTCATCTTTAGGCTTTATCGCCAATGTCTTTTTGGCCATCAGCAAGCTGACAGTGGGAATCATTGCCCACTCGCAAGCCCTCATTAGTGATTCCATCAACTCGATCGGCGACGTGTTGTCGACGTTCGTTGTTTTCGTCGGAATCAAACTATCTAGAAAGGACGCCGATAAGGATCACCAATTCGGTCACGAACGGCTCGACTCGATTGCCGCCATTTTGCTAGCGATGTTCTTCTTAGCTACCGCAGCTTTCATCGGTTACCAAGGCGTGACGACCATCATCAAAGGTGTCTCCGAAGACATCGCTGTCCCCGGTACCTTAGCATGGGTGGTGGCCTTAATCGCCATTGCCATCAAGGAAGGTCTTTACTGGTATACGATGCTCGTAGCCAAGAAAATTAACTCGACCGCTTTAAAAGCCGCGGCATGGGACCACCAAGCCGATGTCATTTCGGCTGCCGGAGCATTTGTCGGTATTATCGGGGCCCGTCTTTTCAATTTCCCGCTTTTGGACCCGATTCTCAGTTTATTAATCTGCATTTTGATTGTCATTACCGCCGTCCGCATCTTTAAAGAAGGTGTCGACAAACTTGTTGATAAATCCTGCGACGAAGAAACCGAAAAAGCAATCATGACCAGCATTCAAAAAAACGAAGGCGTTTTACGCATCGACGTCCTCCGTACCCGGATGTTCGGAAACCGTATCTATGTCGACTTAGAAATCTCCGTGGATGCCGAACTTTCGCTTGAAAAGGCACATGAAATCTCGGAGACCGTCCATGACCAAATCGAAAAAGAATTCCCGCTCGTGAAACATATCATGATTCACG
>CALMWE010000124.1 GCA_937873795.1 uncultured Caryophanales bacterium | reverse complement strand
TTTCCGATTAAAGAAGCAACGGCTAAAGCATCAATCATTTTGGAGTTATCGAGGTTCTTCGTTTCTTTCAAGAAACGTAAGACCGCAGGAATGATACCGCCCGAGCCACAGGTGGGGGCCGTCACGATGATTCCACCGGAGGCATTTTCTTCGGCTGCGGCATAGGCATAACACATCACGGTGCGGGTATATTTTGCCACATCGTTTTCGGGCAAAATCGGATGCGAAAGGGTCGGAGCCTTTCGTGAAATCTTCAACGAACCCGGAAGGATTCCTTGATTGGTGATGCCACGGTCGATGGCGTGAACCATGGTCACCCAGACCTGCATCAAATAGTCCTTGATGTTGGCATCCTCGAATTGGTAGACAATCTCGGGAAGTGTCAAGTGGTGGGTTTCGGCATATTCCTTGATTTGAGAAAAATCGGCAAACGGGTACACTTGCTTGGGTTTTCGTTCATCGTCACCGACGATGCGGATGGATCCTCCGCCAACCGACAAAATGCGGCGGTGGCCCAAAATGGCGTCTTTCTCATCATAGGCAAAAAAGTCCATCGTATTGGGATGGGGAAGGTTTTCAAAATTACGGGAGAAAATGATCTCAAGTTTACGGTCTGCAAAAGATTCACGAATCTTTACATCCGTTAAGTGACCTCGTCCAGTCAGTGATAAGGAACCCGAGAGAACGACTTCATAACGATACGCATTGGGGTACAAATTGAGAAAGTAATTGGAAGCAAAAGAAGGACCCATCGTGTGGGAACTGCTGGGACCAAAACCGATTTTATAAAGCTCTCGTAACGATTCCATAATGACTCACTTTCGCACACATTATAGCAAAAGCGCACCCGCACAAATGAAAAACATGAAAAAAACAACGACAACTCAAGGTTCGTGTTAAGATAAAACCATGAAATCATCGGTGAACCCACAAAATCTCGTGCTCGATGCGATCCTTGGCCTCGCCATAGGGGATGCTTTGGGCGCGGAAAATGAATTTCATTCACGGGATGAAATTAAAAAACATCCCATTTTATCGATGCCTTTAGAATCCCTTTATACCGATGACACCTCCATGAATTTATGCTTGTTGGATGCATTGATTGATCGAAAAACGATTGATTTTAAAGCCATTATGGATAATTTCATTCTCTGGGTTGGTAGCGGTGCCTTTACTCCGCAAGGAAAAGCGTTTGGCATGGGCCTTATCGTCATGGACGCACTCGAACGGTACATGCTATCGAAAAACCCGTTGACTTCCGGGTC
>CALMWE010000123.1 GCA_937873795.1 uncultured Caryophanales bacterium | reverse complement strand
ATCCCACGCCCCTTAATAACGGCCAAGGGATTTCCCTTGGCAGGGCGCAGATTTCCGTTCACTAAGCCAAGCGTATTATCCCACATAAAGAGTGAACTTTTGAATAGGGAGTTCCAAAAACAAGTCTCTTTGAGGGCTTATCTGCTTTTGCCACTATGTCGTTGTTTGGCTTTGATGGATAGCACAAAGAGCATGGATGGTCTGTGAGTAAAGGTAACCACTCCAACGATGTCCGGATTGGTGGAAGCGAAAACGAATGTCCGAAAGGTCAACCTCTAACGTATCTTTATATTGAAGTTGGACTTTAACGATCCGTGAAAGAACTACATTGGTTTCCCCGGAACCAGTGACTATCTCCAAGTGATCCGAATAAATTGTCAAGCGAGCATCCTCCGACCGATTTTTCAAAAAGAATTTTCCATATTCTGCCCTAGAAAATTCCAAATGCGGGCATGTAAAGATGATTCCGCCACTTTTGGATTTAATAAAATCGGATAAGGCAACCAATTGCCAATCATCCCATTCTGCGGTGGTTTGGAATCTCGGGCCAGGATAGTCTTTAGGAAAGTGGAAGAAACTATGACCGTCAAAGTGATAGGTTGTCCCACACGAAGTACAGGATAGGTCATTTCCGCAGCTTTTCAATGACTCAAACCGTCCGCAGTTCGGGCAACAAAATAAACCGAGTTCCAACCATTCCGCCCGACGAAAACCCCATTGGCGCACCATGGCTTTCTTTTGCCACGCCATCTCATCACTTGCAATGCCTTTCCATATCCGTTCGTTGAGTGCGTTTAAATCCATCCTCTGCAATTCATCGACACGGATGATATCGTTAAGATGATAAGTCACACGGCTGCGATAGGGATAATGGGACCAACGAGGGGCGCGTAGATGCGCTCCAGTCAAATTGAGCAAGGCAATCGGCATGTCCAATTTCAGGGCAAGCTTGCTGATAGCTTCGTTTACGTTGATCATCCGTCCGAACATATGAATGTCGCCTTCCGGATAGATGCCGATATTGAGATGCTGTTTTTTTAAAGCCAAAATCGAGCGGACTCCGGAAACATCGGTTTTACTGGATCCGCGTTTTACGGCCCCCAAACAGGTGCGGAAGATAAAGTCCAGGAAGCGATTGCTAAATAACTCATCATTCGCGAGAAAGCGTATGTTTCGGGAGAAGAACATCACGTTAAGATAAATCGGATCCCAGTCGGAATGGTGATTCGAAAGAAATAACACCGGTCCTTTGGGAAGCTTGTAACCGTTTTTCCGGAAGCGAAAATGTTGAAAGAGGAAAACATAGATCCCCAGAATCACTTTAAAGAAAAAAAAGAATAAGGACTGCCCGAGTTTCTTCATTTCTTCCGCCTCCAATAATCGTCGATGACCCGCCGATACTCTGTCCTAGCTCGTCCAAGAACGACATTCCACGATACGGGAATCGTTGCGGCCGCTTTCGTTCCGGCCTCGGTTAGGAGGTTTCGATCATCAAAGAGTTCTTTAATCTTTTCGCTCATGCCCAAGACTGTCGGTTCAGCCAAAAAGCCGTTTTCGCCATCCACGATAACCTCAGCGCAGGTTGAGCCCTTGGATAGTAAAGACGGAAGCTTCATGACTGCCGCTTCGCGGACCACTAAGGGAGCATTATCATAGAGCGACGGAAAGAAAAACAAATCGGCGCATCCATAAAGCCCTTTTAGTAAATCGCTGTCTTTGACTATTCCAACGAAATGAATTCGGTCGTGACAGGCAAGATTTTTCGCGTATTCTTTTATTTCTTTCTCGACCAGAGAAGTCCCGGCGATGGTTAAAACATAATCCGGATCGCTTTGACAAAGCTCATTGACCGTATCCATGACAAGCAGCAAGTTCTTTTGTTTAATCAGTTGCCCGACAAATAAAAGATTTTTCTTGGTCGGATCAATTCCGAATTTTTGTCGGGCCAGGCTCTTCAACCGCTCAATATTGTCGGGAAAAACAAAATCCGTACCGTTTTCCATCACGACGATATTTTTCTTAAAACCGTAGGAACGAAGGGTGTCTGCCGTAGCCGGAGAACAGGCCCAGACTTCATCAACGGCATTATAAAAACGCATCACATACCCCATAAGAAAAGAGGTTACAAGCCGATTGTTGAAATATTTCATAAAATCGTCTTTGTACTTGCTATGAAAAGTCGCAACAATGGGAACATGGTTGCGACGAGCTAAGCGCAACGCGAAGTGCCCGATGACAAACGGGGAATGAACATGGTATAAATTGGCTCGTTGCTTGCGTATTTGGTAACGTGCCCTTAAATTTGTTGACTTAATCGCAACGGCAACGTCCTTGAATATCGAATATAGCGAGGCACTGCGAATGACTTTATAGGGTTGATTGTCGACAAAATGGAAATAACGGGGTGCCACTACCGCCACTCGGTCGGTCTCGTTCAAGATTTTCGCATAGTTATGGACTGTCCGGACGACGCCGTCGACCGCAGGATAAAAGTTGTCGACAAAAAGTACGACACTGAGACTATCTGAAGATTTTTTGTTTTCCATCACATTTCCTCTTTTTCAAGAATCGCATAATATTGACTGAAGCACGTGGACAAAGGAAAATATAAACCGCGATTTTTTTCTTTCATTAGGGCACTTTTGCTTGCTTTCAAGCGTTTTTATTTTTAACGTTGGATAACACAAATGCCTTGTTAGAGAAAAAAACAATGTTGAATTACCGTTGATGTGGCACCACGGCCTTATAAACGGACGAGGTGATTTTTTCATGATTCACTCATGCCAAAACACTTTAGAAAGGTCAAAATCTCAAAGATTTTTTTCACGTCACCCATAGTTTCTACCCTTCACGATTTATTCCTCCGTCAGTTTCATGACCCGCTCGACCGCTGATGCCTCGAGTTGGATATTTGGTTCCAATAAACCCGCCTTAGGAAGCCTCTTGGTCTCAAGCCATTTACCCATGAACAACCCGAAAATAGGCCGAAGCCGCGTCTTATTTCTTTCGGACGAATTTGGAGGCACTGCCCGCGGCAATGGCCCCGTCACTGGCGGCCGTGAC
>CALMWE010000122.1 GCA_937873795.1 uncultured Caryophanales bacterium | reverse complement strand
TCATAGCCGTGATAGCTTTCGCATTCTTGCACGGGGGTGAGCCAAATGACATCGACGTTGAGCGAATCGATGTAGGAAAGTTTATCGATGATGCCCTGCAAATCGCCGAAGCCATCGCCGTCGCTATCGGCATAGGAGGCTACTTGGATTTGGTAGCCGACGCCAACGTTTTGATAGAAGTCTTGGCTGGTCGGGGCGGGTGAATAGACGTTGGTTAAGGATGAGTTGACGTTATTTTTGCTGACGAAGTCGCCGCCTTTATCGTTGGCGTACGGGTCCGTCACGCTTTCGCCGGTGTAGGTGAAGGTGTAATCGAGGCTGTTACCTTGGGTGGCAAATAAATGGATCGTGCCATCGCTACGGACATGCGTGGGAAGTTCGGTGACATAGACGTCACCCCCGCTATCGGAGGTCCACATACCCGAAGTACTGCTTTGGCTGGACGTCAAAACAATGAGGAAGCCGAGTTTGGTTGTTCCCGCAAAGTCGGTAGCATTGAGGTTGATGTCGGCAATCGCGCCGCTTTGGTCGGTTCGGACCCAGTTAAAGGTTTGGCCGGCATGGTCTTCGGGGACTTTCTGCCACGCCCAAACGCTCCACAGACTGTAGGAATTCGGGTCTTCACGTAAATAGTGAATGTAAAGGTGACCGCTTTGGACCCACGAGGCGCCGGTGAGGGAATCTTCGTATTCCTCGGCACTCATTGACGAGCTGCCGGTGGCGGCGTGAGCGGTCCAACCCGCTTGTGCGGAGGGATCGCTACCCAAGGCACTCAAGGTCATCAAGGCGGCTAAAGCCAGTAAACTGAAAGAACCGAAATGTGAGGATTTTTTTGTGTTTTCCATCCATAACCTCCCAAGGGGTTAAAAGAATTAATCTTTTATCATTTTACCAAGGGCGTGTCTAAATTGGAAGAAAGGACCCAAAAGGGCCCTTTTAAGCGTATAAATTTTAGGATGAATGGCGTTTCCTTTTCTTACTCATGTGTTTCTTTTAGGGTGCATTTTTCACATTTTTTGGTTGATTTGCACCCTAATCTAGAATTTTCTCCAGCATTTTTCCTTAAGGAAATTAGAAAGATCGTGGTCATCGCTTGTTTCGTAGTAACGAACAAGAAGACGTTTGAAGGTGCTGACGAG
>CALMWE010000121.1 GCA_937873795.1 uncultured Caryophanales bacterium | reverse complement strand
GTCGAGACCTTATTGGGCCGCGCCATCATCAGCGGACAAGTCGATACCAAATCCTCCTATGTGGTGGACGTCGCCAACAATCAATTCGTGATCCGCAAATAGTCCACTCCACAAAAAAACTCCTGCATTTGGCGAAGCAGGAGTTTTTTGCCTTTTCAAAGTCGGTTGATTGATCATGACCCCACGATTAGGTTAAAGCCGAGAGATTAATTTGATAGGTTAGGGGGTTCGTGGATTTAAGCCGAGTTAAAAACATGACCATATACACGGGATAGTAGACGAAACTTTCATTCACGCGGACATTGTCGTTACAGAAAACAAAGCCTTCTTTGATGTCCTTGGGCTGACTTTTAAGAACATTCGAAAGGCCAGAATGGCGGTAATAATCTTTTCCTGATTTAATTTCCAAGGGGATAACCTTACTTCCTTGCTCAATCAGAAAATCAACCTCGCCAACCTTTTTGGAATTCAAATAAAAGAGATCAAACCCGTGGCAGACCAATTCTTGCGCCACAAAAGATTCATAAAGGGAACCATGGTTCACAGAAGCATCGCCGTTTAGAACCTTTAAAGCCTCATCTTTATATAATTGGGACGATAAGAGACCGACATCGCACAAAAAGAGTTTGAATAACGTCCGTTCCTTACTGGCCAAAAGCGGAAAAACGGGATTATCGACATTGTATGCGAATAGCCCGACCCCACTGTCAAGGAGCCATATAAAGGATTCTTCGAACTGGTAAAATCGCGCCTTTTCATTGAGCTTTTTTAAAATAAAACGTTTATTGGGATGATTGAGTTCGCTCGGAATAAGACGGTAAATGTCGCGGATTAAAAGACGATCTTTTTGATCGTATTGGCTGATGTCTTTTTGATAGGCAAAATCGATATCTTGGTGAACTTGAGCGACCGCCGCTAGGTTTTGCGTCCTAAGAAAGTCGCTGACGGCTCGAGGAAACCCGCCTACCACCAAGTAAAGGTGGAATAACGTCATCATTTGTTGGTGAACGATGGTGTCGACAGGGGTACGATTCTTGTAACATTGTTCAAGATGTTCCAAAATTTCGGACTTGACTCCATTCGCAAGGGCGAATTCTTCAAAATCCATCGGATACATTGTCAACGATTGGAGTGATCCAGCCGGAATGGAACGGATATTTTTTAATGCAACGCCTAATAAAGAGCCGCTGACCACAAAACGGTAGGATCCGTCTTCAACCAAGAATTTTAAAGGAGTCACAGCGTCTTTTGCCGCCTGAATTTCGTCGATGAAAAAAATGGTTTTCCCTTGTTGAAGCTCAACATTCCCGG
>CALMWE010000120.1 GCA_937873795.1 uncultured Caryophanales bacterium | reverse complement strand
AAATAGTCGACTGCTTCAAAATGAAGCAAGACGATGTCTTTTTTAAATCCCTCCGGTAAAGAAAAACTCTTTTTGTAGATGATTTCTTCGCCTTTGGCTAAACCTTTTGAAACACCTGAAAGAAGCGATTCGATGGGGAAAGGTACGAGAATTTTTCCTTGCATCGGCGTGTGTAATGTCGGTCTTTTGGTTACGGCATAATCCCATTCGCCATTAAGCGACAAGAAAGAATCGCGGACTAAATTCGGACGCGGATATTCGGGCCGGACGTAGTTGGGATTGAGTGAGGCAGCGTATTTAGTTTTCAGTTGATTCATGGGCATGCTCCTTGGAATGATGTTTGAGCAAGATGGAGACAGGGATGATGATCAAAACCAAAATTAAAGCGGCGACAATGAAAATGGAAGGCGTCAAGATCGATTCTTGGTCTTCGCTGTATTCGATGAACGACGTATGCAAAATGATGGAACCGATGAAAGGACCAATCGTCATCGGAAGCAAACGGCTGCCGATCAAGCGGATGCCTTGGAACATGCCGACTTCGCCTTTCGGTGTCTCTTCACGGAGCATCGTGCCTAAGTTGGTCTCAAGCATCAGGTTTCCGCTCATCAAGATGGTTAAAGCAGCGGTGCTGAAGAAAACGTTCTTAAAGATTTCATCCACTAACGGTAACGCCATCAATAAAAGACCGACCCCATAAATGGCAATCGCGGGAATCAAAGTTTGTTGGCAGCTGCGTTTATCGATGCGGCGGCCATAAATGATTGAGACGACTCCGGCGAGCAGAATGGCAATGCCAAAGACTAAGCCATAGTTGTCGCCGAGCTCCAAGAATTCCTTTAAATAAATGATTAAATAAGGAAGGTAGACTTCGGTGGCGATGGCGAAGATCAAGAAGGCAATCAAGACGATGTAGAAGGGTTTGTTTTTGGCAAATGTTTTCTTACGGAAGCCATAAGTCAAAGTATCCACAAAGCGCGTGTCGTTTTTCTTAAGCCGCGGAGAGTCTTCCAAGATGAAGAAGCCGAGGATACCGGCGAGCGAAACCAAGATACCAAGTGCTAAAAAGAACCACGACCAATGAGCAATGATTTCTTTGTCCATGAAAAGAGTGCTGCTCAAAATAATGAGCAAAGCGGCCAGCGGGGCAATCGAGATGACGCCTTCGACAATTCCCCCGTTTTCTTTGGTCGTAATATCGGTAATCCAAGCGTTATATCCGGCTTCGTTGCCGATGCCACCGACAAGCGTCATGATACAGTCGGCGATGATGACGATTGAGGCCGTTGCCATAGCCGCGGCGGTGGTTCCGAAAATGAGGGCGGAATTGCTAACATTAATCAACGAGAAGGCCATAATCGAAACACCCCAGATGACATAACCCGAGGCGATGAAGACTTTGCGTTTTCCCATGCGGTCGCTGAGCGCTCCGACAACCAGCGTCGTTAACGTTGCTACCAAAGCACTGGTGGCCACCATTGTGGCAATCACGTTGATGGGATTCACTCCGGCTTCGTCTTTCAGCATTTCGTATACGAATTCGTTAAAAAATAAATTTTCGACGGTCCAGGCAATCTGCCCAACCAGTGCGAAAATGATGATACCCATCCAAAACTTGACTTGTCCTTTTTTTCTGACCATAAAAAAACTCCATTTCGTGTCATATCAATTATAAACATTTTCCTCTTTCTGTTAATACCAATCGTCATCCATCTACTACGTAGTCTTCTTATGCTATATTGTTATCGAGGTGACCATTATGCGAAGAATCTTAATTGCCGGCGGATGTTTCTGGGGCGTCGAAGCCTATTACAAAAAGCTCAAGGGCGTTTTGTCCACGAGTGTTGGCTATGCCAACGGAAATACATCCAATCCCCGTTATGAAGACTTGAAAGCCCACAAAGCCACGCACAGCGAAGCCGTGGAAATCGTTTACGATGAAAACGTCATTTCTTTAGCTCAACTGTTGGACCATATGTTCCGTTTCATCGAACCCACCAGCGTGAACCGTCAAGGCCATGATATCGGCATCCAATATCGGACCGGCGTTTATTATCAAAGTGAAGAAGACTATCAAATCATCCAAGCGTTCATTGCCGAAAAGCAAAAACTCTATAAAGACCCGATTGCGGTGGAAGTGCTCAAGGAAACCAATTACTATTTGGCTGAAGACTATCACCAAGACTATCTGGACAAGAATCCGTTCGGTTACTGCCACGTCAGTTTCGGTCACATCAAACCCGGAGAGAAAAAATGAAAAAAGAAGCCACCTATGTTGACCTGCTCCCCGAACTTTCAAACCTTCTCTCGGAGAGCGATGATCCGATTGCGACATTAGCCAATGCCTCTGCGTTGATCAAGCAATCTTTTCCCTTGTTTTCTTGGGTCGGTTTTTACCTTTTAAAGAAGGGTGCGTTGGTGTTGGGGCCTTTCCAAGGGCCGCCGGCGTGCGTTTCCATTCAAGTCGGACGCGGCGTTTGCGGAACATCTTTCGCTAAAAAAGAAACCATCGTCGTTGAGGATGTCCGGACATTCCCGGGTCATATCGCGTGCGACAGCCGCTCTTTAAGTGAAATCGTCGTTCCTTTGAAAAAGAACGGCGCCATCGTCGGAGTCTTGGATATCGACAGTCATGAACTGGCCACTTTTGATGCGGTGGACCGCCGCTATTTGGAAATGGCCGTTGCCATCATCGCGGATCACTTGACCACGGTCTAATTTGCATTTGAACCGTTGATAACTTTTATTCATCAAAAATAGCCACTTTTTCATCCAAAAATAATCATCGACAAACACCGGTGATTTGGTATAATGAACAGGTGTCTATTTTTTTTGACGCTATTGAGGTACTGAAATGCGAACGTTAATCCTATTGACTGCCGCTCCTGGAGCGGGTAAATCCAC
>CALMWE010000119.1 GCA_937873795.1 uncultured Caryophanales bacterium | reverse complement strand
TTCGGTTTGATAAAGGCCATAGTCGAAACTGGGATGGACCGAGATGGCGAGGTTAGCCGGAAGTGTCCATGGGGTCGTGGTCCAAATGACCATTTTATCGCCTTGGGAAAGGACTTTTTTACCGTCCACCACCTCGAAGGCGACGTAGATGGCGTGGCTTTTCACGTCGGCGTATTCGATTTCGGCTTCGGCAAGGGCGGATTCGCTGCTGGGCGACCAGTAGACCGGCTTTAAGCCTTTGAAGATAAGACCATCAAGGGCCATCTTGGCAAAGACTTCGATTTGCCAGGCTTCATAGTCGTGTTGCAAGGTTAAATAAGGATGGTCGTAATCGCCCATCACGCCGAGGCGGTGGATTTGTTCTTTTTGATGCTCCACTTGAAGTTTGGCGTAGGACTCGCATTGGTTCCGGAATTCATACACCGGGGTCGTCTTACGGTCAACGCCCATTTTCGTGATTTTGTTTTCGATGGGGAGGCCATGCGTATCCCAGCCAAAGACAAACGGGGTGCGGTAACCCGCCATATGTTTGTAGCGGACCACAAAATCCTTGAGGCAGCGGTTTAAGGCGTGCCCTACGTGCATGTCGCCATTGGCGTAAGGCGGGCCATCATGCAGTTGGTATTCTTCGCAGCCTTCGCGGCTTTGAAGCATGTGTTCATAGAGATGCTCTTTGCTCCAGCGTTCAACGATCAAGGGTTCTTTCACCCCGAGGTTGCCCCGCATCTCGAATGCGGTTTTGGGCATGAGCAGCGTTTTTTTCAGTTCCATACGTTTCCTCCTAAGAAAATAAAAAGCGTCCCACATAAGGACGCGGACGCGCGGTACCACCTTAATTCATCCCTAAGGGGGATGCTCTTGAGTCCTCGTAACGTGAGATACGGCGTCCTTACTATATTGGGGTACGCACTCCGAAGGGATACCTTTGAGTTTTTCCTAGCGGTCTTACACCACTCACCGCTTCGCTGGAGGAAGAAGAATCAAAGACGTGTCTTCATCATCGGTTTAACGTGCTCATTATGTCATAAGTCATTAAAAATGACAAGGATAGGCCCCTTTTTGTGAGTTAACCTATTTTTTAAGTTGTGTTTTTAGGTTAACCTTGATGAAAGGTCTCTAAATACGCATAGCGGCCCAAAATGAAGTCGGTGATCGCAGATTCGTCTTCTTGAATGGGAATACTTTTGAAGCAGCCTTTGACCATGGCTTCATCAAGCGGAGGCATCGGCAATGTTTGGTATAACTCTAGGGCCGCCTTATTGGTCTTGAGAAACTGAGTAAAAAGGGCGATGAAAGCATCGCTTTTAGGATTTTGATTTAGCGTCTTGTTAAACGCAATCAATGCAAGGTTATTGTCAAAATTTGGGGCGAGTGAAA
>CALMWE010000118.1 GCA_937873795.1 uncultured Caryophanales bacterium | reverse complement strand
TGTGAAAAGAACAATAGCTCATCCCATAGTTCTGGAGGGACCAGCACGGGAACCTCAACGTCCAACAGTACGACTTCTTCAAGCGAAGAATCGAGCGCTCCGGATGTTGAAATCGAAACCATCACGTTCCACTTCCGCGGTGATGTGAATTATGACGAATGGTGCTTATGGCTCTGGGAAGATGGTGCACAAGGCAAAATTTACCTCTTTGACGGGGTCGATAATTTTGGTGCCTACGGAAGTTACGCTGCAACCGAATGGGCAACCCGTTCGAAATTGAACTTCATTATCCGAAAAAAGGCCGGCTGGGATGGGCAAAGTCCCGACCGCGTGATCCGTTACGCCGATTTCCCGCTTTCTGAAGATGGCGAAATCGATATTTGGCTGCTTGCAGGCGAAACCCAAATCTTTAAATCGGAAGAAGAAGCGATGGGTGACCGCATCACCTCGACCTACTTCACCGATTGGACCCATATTACCGTTGAAGCCACCGCCGCGTTTGTCTCGTATGAGCTTCGCGTGGATGGCGTAGCGGCCAAAACCGGTAGCGGAGGTGCTTCGCCGTTCTCCTTTGCTTTGGAAGCCGATGCCGATTTATCCAAAATCTATTCCGTTTACGTCAAGTTTGAAGCCACCGATACCGAATGGAAATCCGGTTGGGTGAAAAGCAATAAACTTTTTGATACTGCCAAATTCAACAGTGAGTATGTCTACTCCGGCAATGATTTGGGCGTCACCTATACCCCCACTTTATCGACCTTTAAACTTTGGGCCCCGACTTCCTCGGATGTGGAACTCCGCATCTATCAAGGCGGTTCTCCGTCCACCATTACCAACGATAAGAATGATGATCTCTTTGCCGTTCACTCCCTAACCCGGAGCGAAAAGGGCATTTGGTCGGTCGATGTGGCCGAAGACTTAGCGGGCAAGTATTACACCTATAATGTCACCAACACCAATGGCACCAACGAAGTCGTCGATCCCTATGCGAAAGCCGCCGGGGTCAACGGATTCCGTGGCCAAATCCTCGACTTTGATCCGCTCAACCCCGCAGGTTGGGATACTTTAGCCTTTGAAGATATTGAAGCGCCAACGGATTTAACCGTCTACGAAATGCATGTTCGCGATTTGACCTCCGATGCCTCGTGGAACGGCAGCGAAGCCAAACGTGGCAAATACTTAGGACTTGTTGAGGCAGGAACGACCTATACCGAAGGTGATGTGACGGTTTCTACCGGTTATGATCACCTGAAAGAACTCGGCATCAACGCTGTGCAAATCCTGCCGTTCTTCGATTCCGCCAATAACGAACTCAACCCCGCTTATAACTGGGGCTATAATCCTTCGAACTACAATGTTCTTGAAGGCGCGTATTCAAGCGACCCCACGCATGGGGAAGTCCGCGTTCAAGAATTTAAACAAACCATCAAAGGCCTAGCCGAAGGCGGCATGCGCGTGATCATGGACGTCGTGTATAACCACGTTAACGCGGCCTCTTCGAGTAACTTCAATCTCATCGTTCCGGGGTACTATTTCCGGTATAACGAAAATGGTTCCTTATCCAATGGCTCGGGATGCAACAACGATACCGCTTCGGAACGGCCGATGTTCTCCAAATTCATCGTCGATTCCGTCTGTTTCTGGGCGGAAGAATATAACATCAAGGGTTTCCGTTTCGACCTCATGGGACTCATTGATACCGGAACTATGAACGCCGTCAAAGCCGCTTTAAATAACATCGACCCCGATATCGTCGTCTATGGCGAACCGTGGGCCGCGGCGTCAACCGCAACCACCGCCACGATGTCGACAACGGGACAAGTCTATAGCAGTCTCGTGGGCGTTGGCGCTTTCAATGATGGAGGTCGTAACGGCATCCGCGGAGAAAACTCATGGTCCGGCAATCAATATGGATGGATGCAAAAAGGAGAAGCCGACAATCTCGCCGATGGGACATTCATCAATCGCGTCAAAGGCATGATGACCGGCATGAACGGAAGTTACTATGCTTACAGCCAATGGGATCCGTCCAAGACCATTAACTACGCCAGCTGTCACGATAACCTGACGCTTTACGATCAACTTTCTGG
>CALMWE010000117.1 GCA_937873795.1 uncultured Caryophanales bacterium | reverse complement strand
AAAAAAGCCCTCATTTCTGAGAGCTTTAGAGGTCAATGGTCGGAACGGTGGGATTTGAACCCATGACCCCTACCACCCCAAGGTAGTGCACTACCAAGCTGTGCTACGTCCCGAATCTCTTATATTATATACAACTCGGTGCGTAAATCAACCAAAAAAACCTGAACTTGATGACCATCGAGAAAAACAAAAGAGCCCTTGCCGGAGTGACCGGTCAAAGGCTCTTTTTTAATGTTTCTCCGTTTACTCTTTGGAGAGTTCGTGTTGGAGAAGCTTTTTGAGCGATGTCGAATCGAGGAACGGATAGAGTTCATCCACATCCAAATTGGGGTATTTACCGCCGATGTAGGCGTCAATCACGTTTCCGAGACAGCTTTCCGAGACGAAGGGAACGATATTCATCGTTACCTCACCTCCTGATTCAAGCGAGCGGAGGAAGAGACGGTCGCAATCCTCTTCTTCCAAAAAGGGCATCATCGCGGCCAGATCGAGACCTTCGACGGCCTTGTCGGAGGCCAGTATTTTATCTACCAACGCATGGATATCTTCTTCATCAAGGAATGGAAGCATGCGGAGGAGTTTATGCGTCTTGGGGGAGAAGTGTTTTTCTTCGCTTTCGTCCTCGTCGTCATCTTTATCATGATGATGCCCGTGGCGAAAGGCGTTCGCGGCTTTGTTGATCGCAGACATATCAATCTTGGGGATCGAGATGACTTCGACGGTATCGCCACTCTCTTCTCCTTCAGGGACTTCGATATACACGGTTTGACCGTTGAGAATGGTTTTTTTGAGTTTCATGGCTATTGGCCTCCTTTAATAAAGTGGGTTTCTGCGGGTGTGAGGTTCATCAGTAAGCGCGGTAGGGAACACGGGAGTTTCTTTTCTTTGATGGCTTTGAGTAGGGCCCAACGTTCATTGGGGGCGAACTGGGGAAAGACCTTCGGTAGGTCGACGACCAGTTTCCCGGTGAGGATGGCGTTGAGGACAACGTTTCGGGGTTGTCCTTTGAAAAGGTCTTCCGGATCGACCTTCAAGCCCTCAGCATCATCAAGACACAACAGTTCTTCGAAACTGACATCGAAACTTTTGGCGAGCAGCAAGACGATATCGATGGATGGGACGGATCCGTTTTCCCATTTCGAGAGCGCTTGCCTGGTCACGTAAAGCTTTTCGGCGAGCTCTTCCTGAGAGAGGCCTTGTTGTTTTCGTAGACGGGCGATCTTATTGCCCACTTTGACAAAATCAATCATGTCGGCGACCTCCTCACACCTATATTTTGAAGCAAATAAAGCATTTGTCACGCAACAGTTCGTTGCAACGCGAGACGCACGGTTGCTTTACCGACACCTGTGGGTTGAAGGCACTTTGACCACTAGAGTTACCTTTTCCCCGAAATAAGCACCCCGGAAGAAAATGGAGCGCCCCTATGGAGTGTGGGTCCCAAATGGAGTAAAATAATGGTTCGAGGTGATGTTATGGACAGCAAGAAGATCGTCGTCAAAGGGGCTCGGGAAAACAATCTCAAAAACATTGATTTGGAACTCCCCAAAGATCAACTCATCGTCTTTACCGGACTTTCGGGTTCGGGCAAGACCACGTTAGCGTTCGATACCATCTACGCCGAAGGTCAACGCCGCTACGTCGAATCCCTGTCGAGCTATGCTCGTCAATTTTTGGATAACGTCGATAAACCCGACGTCGACAGCATCGAAGGTTTGTCTCCGGCTATTTCCATCGACCAAAAAACCACCTCGCATAACCCGCGTTCCACCGTGGGCACCGTCACCGAGATTTACGACTTCTTAAGACTCTTATACGCCCGTATCGGCGTGCCATATTGCCCGATTCATAACGAACCGATCGTCGCCTTTACGCCTTCGCAAATGGTCAATTTCATCATGGACCATCCGTTCAATACCAAACTGCAGATCCTTGCCCCCGTCGTCAAAGGCGAAAAAGGCTGGCATAAAGAAACCTTGGCGAAGATCAAAAGCCAAGGCTTTGAACGTCTTCGCGTCGATGGCGCCTTTGTGCGCATCGATGAAGTCGCCGAACTCGACAAAAACAAAAAGCATGACATCGACATCATCGTCGACCGGATTGCCCTCAAAGAAGAAAACAAGAGCCGTGTCTATGACGCGGTGGTCTTAGCCCTCGACTGGGGTCATGGCTATATCACCGTTTTAGCCAATGAAGAAGAAAAACTCTACAGCGAACACCATTCCTGCAAATACTGCGGTTTCTCCGTTCCGAAACTCGAACCGCGTTTATTTTCGTTCAACGCCCCGTTAGGCTGTTGCCCGGAATGTAACGGGCTTGGCATCAAGCGCGAAGTCGATCCCGACCTCTTGATTCCCAACCCGAACTTCTCAATCAATCAAGGGGCGATTGAATACTTTAAAAACATCGTCGGTACCACCAACCTTGAATGGCAAGAATTCACCTACCTGTGCAAGGAATACAACGTTCCGTTGGATGTTCCTTACCGTAATTTAACTCCCGAACAAAAGAAAATCGTGCTTTTAGGTTCACCGAAGATGCATCGTTATACGTTGAAATCGTCTTCCGGCAACGTCAACCATCGCAATGGTTTCATTGAAGGCGTGAAAACCCGGATTGAACGGTTGTATCAAGAAACCACCAGCGAATGGATGCGCGAATATTATCTTAAGTTCATGCGCGATGTCGAATGCACGACCTGCCATGGCGCGCGCTTGAATCCTCAAGCCCTCGCCGTCCGTGTCGGCAATCTCAATATTTACGAACTCACCTGCTTACCCATCGGCGAATTGGTCGCTTGGATTGACAAAACTATCGAAGGTTTAAGCGTCACCGATAAAGAAATCTCGCGGCTCATTTTTAAAGAAGTACGGAGCCGTTCGCAATTCTTGGTCAACGTCGGGTTGAATTATCTGACCTTATCCCGTATGGCCATGACGCTCAGCGGTGGCGAAGCCCAACGTATCCGTTTGGCCACGCAAATCGGCAGCCGTCTCAGCGGTGTCCTTTACGTTTTGGACGAACCCTCCATCGGGCTCCACCAACGCGATAATGGCAAACTCATCAAAACCCTTCAAGAAATGCGCGATTTGGGCAATACCCTGATCGTCGTCGAACACGATGAAGAAACGATCCGTGCGGCCGACTATGTCGTCGACATCGGTCCCGGCGCGGGTATCCATGGCGGAGAAATCGTGGCCGAAGGCAGCGTCTCCGATATCATGAATTCACCCAAGTCCATCACCGGCGATTATCTTGCCGGCCGTAAATTCATCCCCGTTCCGTTAACCCGTCTTAAAGGCAATGGTAACTTCATCACCATCAAAGGCGCCCGTTGCCATAACTTGAAAAACATTGACGTCCAAATTCCTTTGGGCATGTTTGTCTGCGTCACCGGCGTCTCCGGAAGCGGCAAATCGTCGTTAATCAACGAAATCCTGTATAAGTCCATCCTCAAACAATTCGGCAACGAAGAAACCTATCCCGGCGCACACGATTCCATCGAAGGCCTCAAGTTCATCGATAAATGCGTCAACATCTCGCAAGAACCGATCGGACGGACGCCGCGAAGCAATCCGGCGACGTATACGAAAGTCTTCGATGATATCCGTGCGTTATTCGCGGAAACCACCGAAGCCCGTGCGCGTGGCTTTGATAAAGGCCGTTTCTCGTTTAATACGGTGGGAGGCCGCTGCGAAAGCTGCCAAGGTGCCGGTGTCACCCGCATCCCGATGAACTTCCTCCCGGATGTCTACGTCAAATGCGAAGAATGTGGCGGAAAACGTTATAACGATGAAACGCTCATGGTTACCTATAAAGGCAAAAACATCCACGATGTCCTTGAAATGACCGTCGAAAACGCAATGTCGTTCTTTGAAAATCGTCCCATCATCTCGCATAAAATCGAAACCCTTTTCGATGTCGGATTAGGCTACATCAAACTCGGTCAATCCGCGACCACCCTCAGCGGTGGCGAAGCCCAACGTGTCAAACTCGCCTTTGAACTTCAAAAACGGCCGACCGGAAAGACCCTTTACATCCTCGACGAACCGACCACCGGTTTGCACGTGGATGACGTGGCCCGCTTACTCACGGTCTTACAGTCCATCGTCAACCATGGCGATACGGTCTTGGTCATCGAACATAACTTAGACGTCATCAAAGTCGCCGACCACATCATCGACCTCGGTCCCGAAGGCGGTAACGGCGGTGGCGAAATCATTGCCCAAGGCACCCCCGAAGAAATCGTGAAAAACGAGAAATCCTTTACCGGAGCGTTCTTGAAACCGGTTCTTGAAGCTGATGCCAAACATCGTCATGGGCGTCCGTGATTGTCACCTGCCTCATGAAATGATAATCTAACTAAGTAAAGGAAACGATTATGGAAAACTTTCTTGTTTATGGCGGAGCACTTCTTGCTCTTGTCGGGGCGATCTACGGATACCTCAAAGTCAGTGCTCTTGTCAAAGGCGGTAAACCCGCTAAACCATTACTTCTTCAAAGCCTTATGTCGCTGGGGGCGTTGACCCTGGGTATGGTCGGCTTGATCACGGGTCTTATTCTGAACAGTACGACCACAATCTCGAGTGGCGACTTCGCCCTGAGCCTCATTGGTGCGGCATTGACCATCTTCCTCTTTGTGGGTATGGTCGGTTGCTTCATCGTCCATTTCTACAAAAAAGACGCTTCCAAGGAACTGCAAACTTGGTCGTTCCGTCTATTATGGATGGCCATCCTTCCGCTGATCCTCTCGTTTGTGGTGATGATGGAAGGAATTGATGCCTTCATCGATTATCCCTTCACCGAAGCCATTTACTTCGGCTCGACCCGGATTGTCACCTTCTATGCGTTATTCATCCTCACCGGCGCCGCGATTGTTTACTTCGTCGCCGATCATCAACTTCATACCGAAGGATACCGCAAAGGCATCCTTGAAAATGTCTTCTACATTGCCTTCCCTGCGGGCATCGTCGGTTCGCGTCTCTGGTACGTCATCGGCCAATGGGAAAGCGAATTCGCCGGCCGTGACTTCTGGCACGTCTTCGCGATGTGGGAAGGCGGTCTCACCATCATCGGCGGAGCCCTCTTCGGAACCATCGTCGGCGTCATCTTCGTCAAACTCAGACGGAAAGAATTACCCCTCCTTCATGCGATGGATATCATCGTTCCTGCCATCTTGATTGCCCAAGGCGTCGGCCGTTGGGGCAACTTCTTCAACCAAGAAGTCTATGGTCAAGTCACCGATCCCGCCAAGTGGTGGTTCCTCCCGAACTTCATCATTCAACAAATGACGGTCTCGGGCGAGATGAGAGTCCCGTTATTCTTAATTGAAAGCATTGCCAACATTGGCGGATACTTCGTCATCCGTTACGCCGTCGGCGTCGGCTTGAAGAAATACATCGTCCCGGGCGACTTAGCGGCCCTGTATCCGATTTGGTATGGCATTACGCGCGTCATCATGGAACCGATGCGCGACAGCCAATACATCATGGATGATTGGTGGTCGATGTATGGTTCGTACGGATTCATCCTCATCGGCGTCCTCGCCATCGTTTATCTGCATGTCACCGATTATCTAAAAAAGAAGAAAGCAAAGGACAGTAAGAATGCCCCAGGAAGTCTACAAAAATAGATTCCAAGCCGTCTTGTTCGATATGGACGGTACCCTCGCGGACACCGATATGGTGTTGGTGCTTTCTTATTTGGATCTATTCAACAAATATCGTCCTGATTACAAACCCACGATCAAAGAATTGGTGTATCTTTCGGGTCCCGCGCTCATCGATACGATGAAAGCCTCGTTTCCCAAAACCGATCCGAATCTGTTGGTCGCCGAATTCAAAGAAGTCTCAAAGAAATACTACGAACGGTACATGGTTGGTTTTCCCCACACCCAAGAAATGCTCGATACGATCAAAGCCCGCGGCGTCAAAGTGGGCATCGTGACCAGCAAGATCCGTTCGGCCACCGA
>CALMWE010000116.1 GCA_937873795.1 uncultured Caryophanales bacterium | reverse complement strand
GATGGCAATGACCGCCACCGCGTAACGGGTGAGGCTCATGCTGACTTTGGAAATCGTCAGACGGCGTTTTTGTAAAGGACCGGAGCGAGCGGCAAAGCGATCGAGCGACAACTTGACGACTTTGATGATGATCAAGGCGACGAAAACCGTCACGATGCTACCGATGATCGACGCAATGCTTTTCATGATAAAGGCCAAGGTATCGGTTAAGAACGTTCCGATTTGTGCCCAAGTCACCGCATCCCATACCATAAACAAGGCTAAAACGGCCACAAGAAAGCCTATCAACATCAACGCATAAAGAAGAATTGCGACGCTGCGTTTGAGCGCGACGCCTTTACGTTTCATATGAAGAATACTGAAAGTAAAGATGCAAGCAAGAGCCAGGACGATGCCGATGGTCATGCCAAGATTCCACGAAAGGGAATCTGAAAAGATACTGAGCATGGAAATCACCTCAATCGTATTTTAACCCAAAATGTGGAAAATTGGCTATTCGGTTCTTAGCGCCACGACAGGATCTTTTTTGGACGCGATACGGCTGGGGAATAATCCGGCAATAAGGGTCAATAACGTACTGAGCAAAATCAAACCGATGGCGGTCGGAAGCGTGAGCACCGAGAACCCGGCCACACCGATGTAACGTTCGATGATGAGATTGACAGGGAAGTTCAATAAGAAGGCCAAACCGATTCCTAAAATACCGGAGCCAAAACCGATGAGCATGGTTTCGGCATTAAAAATGCGGGCGATATCTTTTTTACGGGCGCCTAAACTCCGCATAATGCCGATTTCTTTGGTCCGTTCCACCACTGACACATAGGTAATGATGCCAATCATGATGGAGGAAACGAGTAAGGAAATACCCGCAAAAGCGGCCAGAATGATCGTAATCGTGTTAATCAAACTTGAGATGGTTGTGGAAATGGTCTCGGCCAAATCGGTGTAAACGATGGTATCGGCATCGGCTTTGCCGACGTTGTACGCATCGATGTAGGCTTTAATCGCGTCTTTGGAATCGAACGAAACCGGATAGATTTGAACGCCGGTGGGTGTGGCATCTCCACCCAAAGTACGCATCACGCTTTGGTAGGTGACTTGACTATTGAAGGCACTGCCGGTCAAAACGTTGATCGTCGGACTGGCAATCTGGGCGGTCACGACCTCGGAATGATCCGCCAACGTTAAAACGTGTTCGGTCAACAGGGTCGTGTAGTTCAATCCGGTCGAAAGCAGTTCACTCGAAGCATCGGGATTGACGCGCATGATGCCGGCGATGGAAATTTCCACCGAAGCAGGATCAAGGAACATCGCTTCATAATCGGTTCCGGGAATGTATTTGCCTCCGGAAACCTCATAGTATGAATCGTTCGGAATGATTTTGAAACTCTTGCCGAGGAAATCGCTGAAGTCATAGGATTCGTTGATATCCACGCCTAAAGCTTCCAAGATGGTCACATCGACACGGTTTTGGTTATCGACGACCAATAAGAGTTGATCATAAGAAGTCGGGTATACACCGGCTAAAAGATCGTATTGCGATTGAATGAAATCGGGGTTGTCGGGAATTTCGCTGAAGACGCTACTGCCACCGGAGAACATACTGCCTCCGCCGACTTTGGTCGCGACTTTGATATAACCTCCGGCATCGGTATGCGCCACAAGGTTCATGGCTACCGCGCGGGTATAGGAAATTGAGTTCACCAAGGTGGGATCAATGTCCGCTAAATAGGACAAGAATTCATCGTTGATTTTATTGGTGTGAAGCACGGTATTGGCCGCGGAATCATACGAATAAATCGTTGTTCCCGTTGGATACTCGTTCGAGTTATCGGAAGAGCTGGTCATCGAGTCGATGGTTTCTTGACGACGGGACATGAAGTCGGTCGAAACGGTCGAATTAATGGTTATCGGGAAACCCGCCAAGGTATCGCTTTGCATGACGTTGACGTAATCGGTCATTCCGGTGGAAATGGCTAAAACAAGGGCGATGCCGATGATGCCGATGCTTCCGGCAATGGCGGTCACGATGGTGCGTCCTTTTTTGGTCAACAGGTTTTTGAAGCTGGTCTTAATCGCGGTCGGATAAGACATCGACGTCTTTTTGGTGATTAAACGGGAAGTTCCGGCTTTGTTATCCGCGGCAATCGGACGCGAATCTTCGATGACTTGACCATCGAGCAAACGGACGATGCGGTCGCTGTATTGTTCGGCGATTT
>CALMWE010000115.1 GCA_937873795.1 uncultured Caryophanales bacterium | reverse complement strand
AACGATACCAAACGCGAAAACGCCAACATCGATGGCGACACCGCGATGGGCACGATGCTCAAGTACGGCAGTGAAGCGGCGAAAGAGTTTTATGTGAACCAAGTCATCAACCCGGTTTTTGCCAAGGCTCATAAAAACGGCGACATCCACATCCACGACATGGATTTCTATACGTTGACGCTCACATGCTGCCAAATTGACCTCAATGAGCTCTTCCAAGGCGGTTTCTCGACCGGTCACGGCTTCTTACGCGAACCTAACTCAATCCGCTCGTACGCGAGCCTTGCCTGCATTGCCATACAAGCCAACCAAAACGACATGCACGGCGGACAAAGCTCCCCGGCGTTTGATTATGCCATGGCGCCCGGCGTCCGTAAGTCCTATGTCCGGAACCTTCGCACCAATATCATCAAACTCTTCTCGGTTTTTGATGTTGAACTTTCCAAAGAAGACATTCTTTCCGTTTTTGAACTCATCAAAAACCAAACCGGATGCGAAATCCGCATGGGGGAAAGCAAAGTCCATGACGCTTTGGTCCAGTATTTCAGCGAACACTATCCCGACCTACCTTCGCAACGGCTCATCGAAAAAGCATTGAAGAATGCCTTGGATGAAACGCACGATGACACCTATCAAGCCATGGAAGCGTTGATTCATAACCTCAATACGATGCACTCCAGAGCAGGGGCCCAAGTTCCGTTCTCCTCTTTGAACTACGGCACCGACACCTCGATGGAAGGCCGTATGGTCATCGACTGCATGCTCGACGCGACCGCTCGCGGTTTAGGCAACGGCGAAACCCCGATTTTCCCGATTCAGATTTTCAAGGTCAAATCCGGCATCAACTACAATTCTGAAGATCCGAGCCATGATTTGCTCGAGAAAGCCATCAAGGTTTCCGGTTTACGGTTATTCCCGAACTTCAGTTTCTTGGATGCTCCGTATAACATCGGTTACTTCAAAAAAGGCGATTACAAATCCGAAGTCGCTTACATGGGCTGCCGCACCCGCGTCATGGCCAATATCGATAAAGAACATGAAGTCGTCACAGGCCGTGGCAACTTATCGTTCACCTCCATCAACCTTCCGCGCATTGCGCTCGATAATCATTCCACCGAGGCCTTCTTTACCCGCCTTGACGAGGTCATGGAATTAGTCCGTGAACAACTGCTTGAACGTTTTGAAATCCAAGCCCGCAAAAAAGTGTATAACTTCCCGTTCTTGATGGGGCAAGGCGTCTGGATCGATTCCAATAAATTGCATTACGACGATGAAATCCGTCCGGTCATGAAACACGGCACATTAAGTATCGGCTTCATTGGTTTGGCCGAAACCTTGGTGGCCTTAACGGGCAAACACCATGGCGAAAGCGAAGAAAGCTGGAAGCTCGGTTACGAAATCGTTTCGCATATGCGCAAAAAATGCGATGAGTTCACCAAACGCCACCAACTCAACTTCACGCTTTTAGCCACACCCGCGGAAGGTCTTTCGGGACGCTTCGTGAAAATCGATAAGAAGAAATACGGCATTTTGCCGGGAATTACCGATCGCGATTATTACACCAACTCATTCCACATTCCTGTTTACTATAAGGTCGGACTTTTCGAAAAGATCAAAAAAGAAGCTCCGTTCCATGCGTTAACCAACGCTGGTCATATCACCTATGTCGAAGTCGATGGCGATATTGCCAAAAACGTTCCGGCATTCGAAAAAATCATCCGGTGCATGCATGATGAAGGCATCGGTTATGGTGCGGTCAATCACCCCATCGACCGCGACCCGGTCTGTGGCTATAACGGCATCATCGACAACGTCTGCCCCAAATGCGGAAGATCCGAAGAAACCGTCAAATTTGAACGCATCCGTCGGATTACCGGTTATTTGGTCGGAACACTCGACCGATTCAACGACGCCAAACACGCCGAAGTCGATGATCGTGTCAAACATATGACCAAGGATGTTTCCTGTGCTTCCACACAAGAAAGGTAGCATTCGGCTGGCCGGCTTAGTCGATGATTCCATCGTTGACGGACCCGGTATCCGATTAACTGTATTTACTCAAGGTTGCGCCCATGGTTGTCCCGGTTGCCATAATCCCGACACCCATGATTTTAAAGGCGGCTATGACGCCGACATCGATGCGATTGTTGCTAAAGCTTTGGCTAATCCTTTGCTCAGCGGCATCACATTAAGCGGTGGCGATCCCTTATACCAAACCGAAGCATGCCTTGAATTGGCACAAAAAATCCGTGGGCATGGCCTCGATGTTTTGGTTTATACCGGATTTGTTTGGGAAGACCTCTTGAATAAAAGTAAAACCGATGAGGTTTTGCGTACTTTTTTGCAAACCATCGACTACATCATTGATGGGCCGTTCATCAAAGCCGAGCGCGATCTGACGCTTCATTTCCGCGGATCCGCGAATCAACGAATGATCAATGTTAAAAAATCTCTTAATACCAATCAAGTGGTTTTAATGGATTGGTAACGCGCACACGCATTTGAATCATATTACTATCTATGTTATACTCAACTCTGCAAATTTTATTGCGTAATGGAGTTGATGGCTAGATGCCGACGGACAGTTGGATATTGTGGATTGTGATTGCCGCCCTTGTATTACTTGGGGGATTTTTTAATTCAAGCGAAACCGCGTTTGCCTCGTGCAACCGGATTCGTCTTAAAGTTCGGGCGGATAATGGTAACCGCGGTGCCAAAGTTGTTTGTAAAATCATCGATCATTACGAGACTTCTTTAATTACGACCGTCATCGGAACCAATTTGGTTTCCGTTTCGATATCGGCGATTTCAACGATTCTTTTTGTCGCCATCTTCGGTGATTCCACCGGTTCAATTGTTGCAACCGCCGTGGCCACCACCTTGGTCTACCTTTTTTGCGATAATATTCCCAAGTCGTTAGCCCGTGCTTTGCCGGACGAAGTGGCGACGCTCAACAGTTATTTTCTTTCATTTTTCATTATTGTCATGACGCCGGTGACCATTATTTTCACCCTATTCAACAAATTGTTTAAACGGGTTTTCAAAATGAAAGAAGAACCTGAAATTACCGAAGAAGATTTCACCAATGTCATCGAATCCATTCAGGAAGAAGGCATTATCGAAAACGCCGAAGGAGACATCATTACCTCGGCTATCGATTTCAATGATACGGTCGTCAAAGACGTTTTGACCCCTCGCGAAAAGATCTTCGCTATCAATATCCGCGGATTAAGTGCCAAGGCCCTTAATGAGATTTTAGCCAACACCAACTATAGCCGTATTCCTTTTTACAAAGACCACCTGGACAACATCATCGGCGTGCTTCACGTCCGCAATTATGTCCGGGATTTTGTCCAAGACCCCAATCTTTCCATCCGCTCGGTCCTTGGAAAGCCATATTTTGTGACCCCGAAAATCACGATGGATGAGCTTTTCGAAGGTTTCCGTAAGCATAAAACCCACATTGCCATTGTTCGCGATGAAAAGAAAAAAGTCATCGGCATGGTGACGATGGAAGATGCTTTGGAAGAATTGGTCGGTACGATGGATGAACGGATCAGTCGCAAAGGAGGTAAAAAATAATGTGGATTTATGCCCTTATTTTCGCCTTGCTTGTGACGCTTAGTGCGTGCTATTCCGCTGCTGAGATGTCCTATAACGTGGTCAATCGGCTGCGTTTAAAGAAAGCCGCCGAACAAGGAAACAAAGCCGCCAAACGCGCTTTGAAAATTGCCGAAACCCACGATGAAACCGTTTCTGCGATATTGTTTGGCAATAACTTAGTCAATATTGCCGCTTCGTCGATTGCGACCCTTTTGGGTATGCACTTCTGGGGTCCTGTTTACGGATCCAGCATCGGTGCCGCAATCAGCTTTACTGTGATTTTACTTTTTGGCGAATTGTTACCCAAAGCCATCGCTCTTCGCTACTCTTACCGCTTGTCGTTGGTGTTTGGCCGGTTCATTACTTTTTTCAAAATCATTTTCAAGCCGTTCGTGTTTGTGGTGACCAGTTTTGTCCATTTAGTCGGACGTCTTTGGACCAAACGCGCTCAAGCGGAAGTCCCGGTGACCGATGATGAATTGGTTGAAATGGTGGACAATGCCGAAGAATCCGGCGTATTCGACGAAAAACAAGGCGAACTGCTCCGGTCTGCTATCGACTTCACCGAAACCTCGGCCTTTGAAGTCATGACCCCACGCGTCGATCTTTTTGCCTTCGATATCCAAGATTCCCCGGAAGAATTATTGAAGAATCCGAATTTGTTTACCCACTCGCGCATTCCCGTTTACGAAGGAACGATTGATAATATTATTGGTATTCTCCCGACGAAGCTTCTTTTGAAAGCCATCGTCAAAGGCGAGAAAATCGATATCCGTTCCAACCTTGTCGATCCGATTTATGTTTACCGCAGCAAACCCATCAGTGCCATCTTGACCGAATTTAAAGCCACCCATCAACACATCGCCATCGTCAAAGATGAATTCGGGGGAACCGAAGGCATCGTCACGATGGAAGACATCGTTGAAGAGTTAGTGGGCGATATTTGGGACGAAACCGACATCATCGAGGAAGACATCAAAAAAGAATCCGACGATGTCTATTTGGTCAGTGGCGCCATGAACATTGATGACTTCTTTGAAGAAATCGGTTACGAAAAAGATTTTGAAAGCGACTATACCACGGTCGGCGGTTGGTGCCAAGAACGGCTCGAACGCTTTGCCAAAGTGGGGGATGTCTTCTCGTTCGCCGACTTTGACGTCGAAGTCTTGGAAGCCGACGAATTCACCGTGTCGAAGATCCGTGTCACCATCCGGCATCCGCTGAATGAGGACGAAGAATAACGCTTTTGAGGAGGATAACTTATGTTTGGAAAACAAAAACCGATGACTCCGCGTCCGGACAACGAACCGAAGTTTAACCGCGACAACCGAACGGACCGTTCCATTTTACGAACGCTTGTTTTATTAATGGGCATCGTCTTGGTGCTCATTATTGCGCTCGTTTTAGTGGTCGTCTTTGTCTTTGGATTATAAACGATGAAACACCAACGATGGCTGGATGATAATATTGCCGATATGAGCGGCAAGGTCGTGGTCATCACCGGTGCCAATAGCGGCATTGGCTTTTTTGCCGCCCAATATTTAGCGCAAAAAGGCGCTACCGTCGTGATGGCGTGCCGATCCTTGGATAAAGGTCGCGCGGCCGCCGCAACGATTCTTTCCAACCATCCCTCGGCCAAACTGGACGTCCTCCGTTACGATCAAGCCAGTTATGCCGCCATCCGCTCCTTTTTAGATGAACTCAAATCGAAATACAAACGCATCCATGCCCTCGTCTTGAATGCGGGTATTTTCCACCCCGACGCGCATGCTAAAACCGCGGAAGGATCGCCCTTAACCATCGGGACCAATTTCCTCGGTTTATACTATCTCCTTCGTAAAGGAATGCCCTTTTTCGATCAAGGCAATCCGCAGACCCGCATCATCTTTGTCAGCTCGTTGGTGGCCGCCACCACGAAAATGAAAAACTTTTCATTCTTGACGGAAGAGAAGGGTGGGGCGTATCATCAATACTGTTTGTCGAAAACATCAATTGACAAATTCTTCAGCGTATTGGCCAATGGCGTGAATCTTTATGATTTCCCGGAACGTAAAAACATCTGTTTTACGCTCATGCATCCCGGCGTTTCCAATACCAACATCATCCATTCCTATCCGCCAGGACTACGGCGTGCCGGACATTTTGTTTTGTCGGCGTTCACGCACTCTCCCGAAACGGCTTGTTTAGGAATCGTCTATTTGGCCGGTGCCCAACACGTTTATAACGGCTCGGTCTACGCTCCGCGTGGCCCCTTTGAAATTTCGGGGTTGCCCATGAAAACACAATTGCCGCGACATATCGGCCGTGGCAGTGGCCAGTTCATCTATGAAGTCGGTCATTTGGTAAGTCGATTAGAAAAAGGTGAAGACAATGCTTGAAGTTGCTAACGTATCGCTCCAATTCGGCGGACGCATTCTTTTTAAAGATGTGAACGTCTCATTCCAAAAAGGAAACTGCTACGGCATTATCGGTGCCAATGGTGCCGGAAAGTCAACGTTTTTACGTATTCTCTCCGGTGACTTAGAACCCACGAAAGGTGAAATCATCCGCAGCGGCAAGGAACGTATGTCGGTCCTCAAACAAGACCAACATGCTTATGACCATTTCACGGTCATCGATACCGTTTTGATGGGCCATATCCGCCTCTATGCCTTAGCCAAAGAAAAAGATGCCCTCTACGCCAAAGAAGACTTTACCGAAGCCGACGGCATCAAAGCTGGCGAACTGGAAATGGAATTTGCCGAACTCAACGGTTACGAAGCCGAAGCCGACGCGCGCAGCTTATTAAACTCCCTCGGCATCAGCGGCGATAAACAAGAAACATTGATGAAAAGTTTGGACGCCAAGGAAAAAGTCAAAGTCCTGTTGGCCCAAGCGCTTTTCGGAAACCCCGATATTTTGATTTTGGATGAACCGACCAACAGCTTGGACATGGTGTCCACGCGCTGGTTGGAAAACTTCCTCTTCAACTTTGAGAACACGGTCATCATCGTCAGCCACGACCGTCACTTCTTAAATAAGGTTTGCACGCGTATCCTTGATGTCGACTACGGCAAAATCAGCGTCTTCATCGGTAACTATGACTTCTGGTATGAATCGAGCCAATTGATTCTGCGTCAATCGCGCGAAGAAAACTCCAAGAAAGAAACGCGCATGAAGGAACTCGAAGAATTCATCGCCCGCTTCTCCGCCAACGCATCGAAGAGCAAACAAGCGACCTCGCGTAAGAAAGAACTTGAAAAAATCACGCTCGAAGACCTTAAACCGTCTTCCCGCCGTTATCCGTTTATCGACTTTAAATACGAAAAAGAACTTGGAAACGATGTGCTCTTTGTCGAACACCTCAGCAAAAAAGGCTTTTTCAATGATTTAAGCTTTACGTTAACCCGTGGCGACAAAGTGGCGTTCATCAGCCCGAACAGCTTAGTCATCACGCGTTTATTTGATGTACTCTTGGGACTCGATCAACCCGACGGCGGGTCGGTCAAATTCGGCATCACCGTGACGCCGACGTATTTACCCGCTGACAACACCCAATTCTTCAAAGGCAAAGAAAACCTCATCGACTGGCTTCGTCCGTATTCCAAAGATCAACACGAATCCTATCTTCGCGGATGGCTTGGCCGGATGCTCTTCAGCGGTGAAGAAGCGCTCAAACAAGTCAACGTCCTCTCCGGTGGCGAAAAGGTGCGGTGCATGATGGCCCGCATGATGCTTACCGCGGGCAATGTGTTGCTCATGGATGAACCGACCAATCACTTAGACCTCGAATCCATCACCGCGCTCAACAAAGGCCTCATCGCCTACAAAGGCGTTTTAATGTTCACCAGCCACGACCACGAATTGATGTCGACCGTGGCCAACCGCATCATCTACATCGATGAAGAAAAAGTCATCGACAAAAAGATGACCTACGAAGAGTTCCTGGACGCCTACGATTTAAGCAACATTCAAAATTAATTATTAATAAACGATCGTTGCCAAACGACCGATATACAACTTATAAATACTGTCGGCGACTTCTTCCACCGAAATTTTTTCGGTATCAATCACAAAGTCGGTACGGCCGACATGGTTATACGAAAAGTCGACCCGGTCGGTTTCCAAACGTTTGGCAACCGCATCGGGATGATCGCCGCGGAGCAACATCCTTTTTTCGCGTGTCGGTTCGGCAGCGTTTAAAAAGAACGTGACAATCCGGGGGTCGGCCAACGCCACGAAAGCGTGGAGGCCGTTAGGATCGACGACGAGCACTTTATTGTCTTCGATTTCTTTTCGGCTGGTGCCGTAAAAGTTTCCGTTATATTCAGTGGTTTCGACAAAGTAGTTTTCGCTTCTAAGTTTTAAAAACTCTTCGACGGACACGAAATGATAATCAACACCGTTGACTTCTTTATCGCGCATGGCGCGGGTCGTGTGAGTGATGATTTTGGTTAAGCCATATTTGTTTTTCAAGGTGCGGGCAACTTCGGTTTTTCCGCTGGCAGAGGCTCCGACAAGAACAATCATAAATTTCCTCGCTAATAATCACTGCTTATTATAAACCAAGGGAGGTTTTTTTATCCAATAAAAAAATTTAAAGCGGCGAGAGAAAAAAATGAAAACGGTTTTTTCATTTCTTGGGGACAAGCTTTGAAATCGATAGGCTATTATTCATTAGGACGTTTCGAAGAGGACGTCCTCGCATAAAGAAAGGTCATATTTATGGAAACCATTGTAGTCAACGAGAGAAGAGATTATTCCGAGTTCAAAAAGCTCGATAAAAGGGTTCGCGAGGTCGCTTACCGTTATCGGTATGCACAATCGAAAATCCAAGCACATGAACAAAGTCTCAAGAAAGACCAATTCATGTTCCGCGAAACGAGTGAACCGTCCAAGGAAACGCGGCGGTTTGAAAAAGTCCTGTTCGCAGTCGACAACGCCATCCGCTTCTTAGAGCCGGAACATCAACAAGTGATCACCAAAGACTACCTCATCGCTGAGGAAGACTTCTGGTGGATTCATTGCTATTCACGAAGCACCTATTATCGCGTCAAACGCAAAGCGATGCAGGAGTTTCTGTCTTTCTTTGATTGATTGAAACGATGATGAAGGCACCCATCCTCCTCCTCATTTTGGTGGCGCTCAGCGCTTCGAAGCCGGTCATCGTTGACCCGCAGACACGCTACTTCGGCGATGTCGCCATCGTCCCTTATGAGGTTGGACAGTCGGTTGCCTTCTCATATTCGTATCACTCGTTCCAAAAAGAGAATGCCGCGATCACCATCACGCTCACCTGTGGTTCTTACACCAATGTGAAAGTTTACACGCGCCCATCCGCGCTTGTGGCGTTGACCCTGATCGATACGGTAACAATCCCGGGAGGGTTTCTTACCTCCGTAAGCGCGACCCTCAAACTGTCGGCTACGGGATCGGGGTTCACTTCCAGCAAAACGCTGAACCTGACGGCCAAATCCCATGCCGTCATCGAGCCCTCGACGTTAATCAACGGCACGTATGTCGCTTCGGGAAAAGTAGCCACTCTTTCAAGCGAAGGAGGGGCGGCCTACTATTCCGAAACCCTTCGCTTTTCCGGATTTCAGAGTTTATACGAAACAATCAGTTATCACCGCCTTAATTTACCGGAACTGACACTCTCCTATTCCAATAATTACCAGCCCTTGGGAGTGACCGAACTGGAAGCTGAGTTCTATCTGAACGACCCTAAAGGCCTGTTCTTCAAACTTCCGTTCGATTCGATTAATCAAGCGGTTCATTTAAACGCCCGGTTTGCACTTGCCAGCGATGGACTCTTCCATTTTGCTTTCACGGATGCTTTCTATGTCGATCGCCAGACGCTAACAATGTCTCTTCAAGCCGAACAAGGTTATACCTCGACTTCTTTTCTCTATTTCCCGAAAAACCATTTCTCTGATTTGCAGACCGTTTCGGGACGTTTGAAAGTCGCCGCTTTCGGGATCAATGCGCTCACCATCAACTTTCCGTTTTCGCATGAGGCGGGGTGGACGTTTTTCGGCGACTGCGCTTCCGCCGCCTATTGTGTCGTGGTGGAAACCGAGACGTTTGACATCGGATATGACTATACCGAGGAAGGATCGACCTATGATTAATTACTTTTTCGGCTTTTTGGCGTTGCTGAGCCTCTTGTCCACGTTTTCGATGACTTATTCCTTGGGAGGCATTCATCGGACGTTTTTATCGTTGACACGCGGGGTTGTCGAAAATGCGGTTTATCCGCTGGTTCAGGAAAATGGCCAATTCATTCTCTATTACGATGATCAAGTCCTTAAAGCCGATGTTGAACAGTACTTAGCCAAGGAACTCAGCCCTTTTACCGACAGTTTTCGTCTGGGTTTCTTCTATTTCGAGGTGTCCACGAAAACGCCCTGTCAGCTACAATGCGACGGGGTGCAAATCCGCTTAATCGTCGAGATCAACGCGTTGTTGACCTACGATGATGAACTCCGTTTCGAACTGCACGCCCGGGAGACTTGATATGAACGAAAAGGCATTGGCGTTTCTGGAAAATTCGTTTCTCAAACCATGGCTGCAGCAAGACGGCATCACCGATATCTCGTATAACGGGGAGTCGCTCTTCTTTCAGCATAACCGAACCGGCCGGCAAAAAGCTGAGGCGACGTTAGCCAAAGAAGCAGTGCTCGATTTCATCCGCCAAGTGGCCAATTTGACGGAGCAACTTTTTTCCTATGCCTGTCCCATTCTTGATGTTTCGGTGGGACCTTATCGGATCAATGCGGTGCACCCCGCCATCGGGCGTAAAAAATATGACCGCGCTGTAACATTTTCACTTCGCATCGGCCATCACTCGACGGCGCTATTGGAACACGATGAGACCTTTATGCCGCTCGAAGTCAAAAACCTTTTGGTGGCTTTACTGCGATTGGATTTATCGCTTGTGATTGCGGGAAAAACCGGAACCGGGAAAACCGAACTGCAAAAGTTTCTGTTACTTCATCTTCCAGAGAACGCGCGCATCATCGTTTTGGATAATGTTCAAGAATTGGAAGAAGTGGCCAATGAAGAATCGCTCGATGTGACGCTGTGGCAAACCAGTGGGGTCGTCAATGAAGCATCGTTTGGGGATTTGATCCGCAATGCCCTCCGCAGTAATCCCGATTGGTTGATTGTGGCCGAAGCGCGCGGAAAAGAAATGATCGACGTCTTGAACGCCGCGATGACCGGCCACCCTGTGATTACCACGCTGCACAGTCAAGATCTTCTTTCGATGACTTCCCGCATGGCACGCATGGTGCTGATGGGAGACGAGCATCTCCACTACGATGAGGTCCTTTCCGATATCCACAATCATTTTCCGTTTCTCATCTTTTTGGAACGTCGCGTTAACAGCGAAGGTTCGGTGGAACGGTTCGTGCAAGCGGTGGCGGAAATCCAAAAAGACAGCCAGATCCGACTTCTTTATGAAATAAAAGCCGAAGAGACGTGTTATCAGGCCCTTTCCCAAGAACGTCAGCAAGCTCTGATCAAAGCCGGAATCAACTCCGATGGATTAGAAAGGTTCTGGTCCTTATGAATACGCTCACGATTGCCTTGTTATCGCTAGTGATGGGAGCAATGGCGTGGGTCGGGACCGACAATCTTTGGATTGCCGGAGCCTTCTTTTTATTGACCGCCGGCTATGGTGCGTTTTATCTCAATAAAGCTTTCCAAAGGCATCATGAAAAGGTCCGGAAAAGACATGAATGCTTTCAATTCATCAATAGTTTCATCATTGCCCTCAGCGTCAAAAAAACATTGGGCAGTGCCTATCAGACGGTGGAAAGCCAAACCTCGGGTCCGTTACTCAGTGAAATGCACGCCATCGACCACATGGACACAGCCTCGGCGCTGGATTTTTTGCTTCAATATTTCAATTCCCCGACCTATGGTTTATTCCTCAATGTCATCCATCTTTATGCCGATCAAGGCGGGGACATCCTTGTGATGGGCGAGTTTCTTGTCAATGAGATTAGACGCGCCGAAGAAAAATTGACCCTCAGCGAGTCGATGGCCGTCCATAAACTCGTGAACTTTGCGGTGCTATGGCTGATGACCTTGGTCATTCTTCTATTTTGTCGCTTTGGCATCTCGGGTTTTTATCACCAAATGCTCGAAAACAATCTCTTTGTGTTGATGATTTGTTTCTTCCTTTTCTTCCTTTTGTTTTCCTTCCATGTCTTTTTCCAACGCTACCTTGGAAAGGAGAACAAAAAGAATGAATAAAATCAAAGAACAATGCCTCTATCTGGACCGAGACCCCAAAAAGTTTCTTCGTCAACTCGCACTCCTAGACGGACTGATGGTTTTTGCCGCCGTTTTGTTAGGACTCTACCTCAAGCAAATGGTTTTGATTCCCATTGGTTTCGCCCTGGTTTTGGTCTATTCTTTTTTGTCTCTAAATAGTCTTCAAAAAGAAGTGGAAAAACGGCAGGATGAACATGAAACCGAATTCATCGCCGCACTCGGTGTTTTCCGCGTTTATGCCGCCAATAAATTTAATGTCTACAATGCCTTCGCGGAGACCCGTGATTTCGTTTCCCCCTGGATGAAAGAGCAAATCGACATCCTATTAAGAGATATGGACGAAGACAAGTCGGTGACTCCGTTCATCCATTTTGCGAAAAAGTTCCGCCCGCTGATCATCGAACAAGTCATGACCAGCGTGTTCCAAATCGTGGACGGAGGATCGCTTTCGCCACTCATGCAGTTCTCGATTCTTTTCGATCATTTTGCGGAGAATCACCTGAAAGAAGAAATGAAAAAAGAGGAAGACCAACTGGAAACGATGAATGTGTGGCCTTTGTTAGGAGCTGGACTCTTGGCGGTGGCCATCATCATTGGCGTGGTGCAAATCATCGGAGGCGTAATCAATGAGTTATAAGATGAGTTTTATTTTATCTTTGATCTTCGTCATTCAAATATTCCTCTTGGGTTCCGACATCCTTTGCGTTCAAGTCATCTACAGCGAACTTGATGCGGTGGCATTGAGCGCACAGTACATGATTGCCACGGACGCCGGAATTACCCCCGACACCATCGCGTTTGTCGAAGATTCCATCGGTGGGAATATCACCTGTACAGCGAATTGTAGCCCGCGTTTCGGAGATACCCTTATTTTCGAAATCGGGGTTTCATACGACCCTTTGATCATGGCAAGCGGACCGATGGACTTGGTCGTCGAACGCTCTGCGGTCATCGGTTATTACAATTAGAAAGGAGGGTTTATGTCGGAATTAAAAGGCCAAATTTTGGGCGTTTTGCTCGTGTTGATGATTTTCGGCACGATGTCGGTCGCGTTTGCTACGATTTTCAGCAATGCCACCAGTGCCGTCAGCAGTCAAGTCACCGAAACATTATCCTAAAACGAAGAAGGGCTTTCGGGCCCTTTTTCTCTTTCTGACATTTCGTAAACTTTCTTGTTTTCCTGAAAAATAGGCACAATTTATGGTTATAATGTATCTATCTGAGCCGTTTTGATGGGAGATAATCATAAAAAAAATGAAATCTTTTTTCGCCGAGATTGGCAGATTTACGGTGCGAGCCAAAAAACCGCTCATCGTTTTAGGCTCTCTTTTATTGTCTACGCTGCTTTGCGTCGGCTTGGGCGATGGCGTCCAAAAAGACTGGGGTAAAATCGAGGTCACCAGCGGCATGATTGCCGCCACGACAGTGGACAACCAAGACTTTTCGATGGGTTACAAACTTTATGTGCCCCAAAGTGCCACGGAAGGACATCCCGCTCCGGCGGTGCTATGTTTGCATGGGTATCAAAACGACCATGAGACCAGCGCCGGGTTTGCTCTCGAATTTGCCCGCCACGGTTATGTGGCTTTGGCCATCGATGAATTCGGCCATGGCGCGACCACGACCGGCATCGCTTCCAGAGGTTGGGTCAATCACAAAGTCAATCAAGTGAATTATGGTTGGGATTCCCAAGCGGATAACACCTATACGTTTATCAGCGGCCCTGATCGTTACCAAATCATGATGAACTTTTCAAATATCGATTTCTTCATCGAACAATATTCGAAGTCGATCGATGAATAAACCGGAGACGTCATCGCCGATGGCAATTATATTAAAGATGCTTCCATGGGAGGCGTGGCCGCTTATTCGTGGCTCGCCACTCAAAGCTTTGTCGATAAGACCAAAATGGCGGTGACGGGCCATTCGATGGGAACGTGGGCGGCTTGGTCGGTTTCGGCCTCGATGTGCGGCGCCCTAATCGAAGGTGTCGATGTCACCCCCAGAGCAACGATTTTGCAAGCCGGTGAGATCTTCAAAACCATGAGAGATGCCAACGGCCGCTTGGCCTATGATACCGATGAAGACAGCGTGGCCGATATCTATTGGAACAACCCCCTGTTGCTCTCCGCCAAATACGATGAATTCAATATGTTCCGAGATTATGAAATGTCACCAAACGGAGACCTCGTCATCCAAGGCGAACCCTCCCGAAACTTTCTTAATCCGGATGTAGGCCAAGAACCTGCGTGGGATACGACCTTCCACGAAAACTTCCCTTTGGGGACATCGGTCAGAAGAAACCTTTATAACACCAATCACCGTTTGTTGACCCACAACCGACGCGCGATTGCCGATACCTTGGAATGGGTAGCCCAAGCGAGCGGCGTTGCCTTATCGATCGACAAAACCAATCAAACTTTCCTCATCAAAGAATTCTTGGTCCTGGCCGCGATGCTTCTTGCCATGGCCTCGGCAGTTGCCTTCGTCATGCTCTTCAAAACGGTCCCTTGGTTTGCTCCTGTTTTTGCGGGCGTCCCCAACCGTCCGGCCAAAGAAAAGAAGGGCTGGAAGTGGTGGAAAACCGCATTGCTGACGATGGCCATCTCCGCGCTTACCTACCCTTTTTTGACGCAACTCGGACACGGATTGTTCCCGCTGCCGGAACATGTGTTCTCGATGACTATCGGGAACGGCTTTCTCGTTTGGTATTTGGTCTTAATCGTGATTATGTTTCTGTTCACGATGATTCCTTGGTTCAAGAAAAAGAAAAAAGGCACCCTCGACACCGACTTTGTCGATCTTGGGATGGCCCGCGATGATGACGCCCACAAACACATGCTGGACTGGGCTTTGTTGGGTAAATCGGCCCTCGTTGTCTTTTCGGGAATTCTTTGGATGTATTTCCAAGTCATGCTCAGCCAAACCATCTTCCAATTGGATTTCCGTTTCATTTGGCCGTTTTTCAAAATGTTCAACGGGTCGCGGTTCTTGCAATTCCTGGTCTATCTTCCTTTCTTTGCCTTGTTCTTCATTTTGAACAATTCGAAGATTTTTGCCTCGAACCGTCTTCCGGAAACCAACGCCCCAGGCATCAAAGCCTTTTTCCGGGTGTGGTGGAAGTATGCTCTCTGCATGGCGGGCGGAATTTTGATTATTATCTTACTGGAATACATTCCCTTCTTTGCCCAAATAGGTCCGGGAGCAGACTTACTGTTTGGCACGACCTTCGGTGGACCCTTTATGTCTTTACTCATCGTCTTCGCCCCGCAGATTCTCGTTTTCTCACTGATCTGTACCTACTGTTACCGCAAGACGGGCAACGTCTTCGTCGGCGCTTTATTAGTCGCCATCATGGCCTGCTGGATCATCACCGGCGGAAGCGCGATGATGTATTCCTTCTGATTTTCTTTGCGTTCTTGATTTGAAAAACCGAGCGATGATGCCAAGCCCACCTGTTTGGCATCATTTTTTTCGCTCGTCGGGAGACCCACAGTTGGGACATCATGCCTTTTTCACTTGTGTAAATTTTATTTCCTTTATTTCATTATTTGGTATAATATGGCGAGAAGGAAGGTAACTCCAAATGAACACCCTGCTGAAAGTTAAAGAAATTTTTGCAAAAAAAGTCAAAACCGATAAACTTGAACCGACCATGGAACTTCGCGAATTAGGCCTTGATTCCCTGGATCTTGTTGAATTGATGATGGACATCGAAGAAGAATTTAAAATCGAATTTGATAACGACGAGATGGTTGGTTTCAAATCCGTTGGCGATGTCGTTCGCGCCGTCGAAGAAAAAATCAAAAAATAACCCGCGTTCTTTATTGATTTGTCTTTTTGTCTATGCTAATATGCTTCTTGCGTTCATCGCAAGATGATATGCCTACTTAGCTCAGTTGGTAGAGCAATCGGCTGTTAACCGATCGGTCGAAGGTTCGAGTCCTTCAGTAGGCGCCATCTCTGGCCCGTTGGAGAAGCGGCTTAACTCACATGCCTTTCACGCATGCACTCATGGGTTCGAATCCCGTACGGGTCACCAGCAAATTCAAACTATCCTCAGGGGTAGTTTTTTTGTTATTTTTACAAAAAATAATAAAAGTGAAAACTTACACGCTTTTCTTGATGGATACGCGTTTTTAGGACTCTTTTTTATTTAAAAAAGGGGTTTCGCGGATAAACGGTCGTGCTATACTAAATAAGTTAAGAAAAGAGTAGGTGAAAAAATGAATATTTTCAGTTCGGTCGCCAAATTGCATCTTGAGTCACATAAAGACCTGGAAAAAGCCAGCGTCCTTCATGTGCTTGAAGATACGAAAGTTGCGAAAGTCTTCATGCCTGCCGTTGGTCCTAACGGCGCAGACATGAACGTCCTCGTCAAAGCGGGAGACCCCGTTTTGGTCGGGACCAAATTAGCGGTGCGTAAAGACATGTACGTTCCGATGTACTCCCCGGTTTCCGGAACCGTCGCGGGCATTGAGCTCGTTTACCATCCCGGTTTAAGCCGTCCGGCCAATCATATCGTCATCCTGAATGATGGTAAAAACACCCGTTTGCCCGACGCTTTAAAAGTCATCGATCCCGAAACCGCCACGAAAGATGAAATCGTGGCTGCCATCAAAGAAGCCGGCATCGTCGGCATGGGTGGTGCGGGCTTCCCGACGTTCATCAAATATCAAGGCGTCAAAAACATCGAATATGTTTTAATCAACGGCGTGGAATGCGAACCGTTCCTGACCACGGATTTCCTTTCGATGCAACTCGAAGCCAAAGAAATGATTCAAGGCGCGATGTTATTGAAAAAGGCCTGTGACGCCAAAGAAGTCGTGATTGCCTTCAAAGTGCACAAAAACGCCGTTAAAGAAGCATTGGATGCTTGCATCTCCTGCCATCCCGGCGTCCGTTATGTCGAAGTTCCCGATGTTTATCCGATGGGCTGGGAAAAAGCGCTCATCAAACAAGTCTTTAACCGGACCTATGAAAAACTCCCCGCGGAAGCCGGCGTGATCGTCAACAACACGCAAACGGCCGTTGCGGTTTACCGTGCCCTGGTCAAGGGCGAAGTCCTGACGCACCGTTTGGTGTGCGTGAGCGGTGACGGCGTCAAGAATAACGGCAACGTTCTCGTTCCGCTTGGCACCCTTGCCAGAGAAGTCGTCGAATTCATGGGCGGCTATGCCGAAGAAGAAGTCGTCCTTCTCCCCGGCGGTCCGATGACTGCGAAAGCGGCCGAAGAAGACGGTTTCCCGATTCAACCCGCCATCGGTGGGCTGACCATCTTGAAAAACAAAATCCATCATGAAGTTCCGTGCTTACGTTGCGGCAATTGCACGATGCACTGCCCGGCGTTCTTACAACCGGTTGAAATCATGGATGCTTTGGAACGGAAAGATGAAGCCCGTCTTGCCAAACTCAATACGATGAAATGCGTCGAATGCGGACTCTGCGCCACCGTGTGCCCGTCCAAGATCGATGTTTCCGAAAATGTCAAACGTGCCAAACGCTACTTGAAATTTGCTCAAGCCAAAGCCGCGGCCAAGAAGTAGAAGGAGGAAAGGACATTATGAAATTCATTACGACTCCTGGACCTTTCCAAAGAAGCAAACGCACGACGTTGCAAATCATGCTTGAGCTTTCCGCCGCGCTCGTCCTTGTTTGGATATTTGGTATCGTCTACAATTTCGTCGCCATCGGTCCTGCTTACGGAATCAAAGCCATCTTAATGGTCGTCGTTTCCTTGGTCGTGACCTTATTGGCCGACGTGCTCGTCGCCGCTATCCGTCACAAAGAATCCCATGGCCCGATGATGAAGCACATCATCGACCAAGTCATTCATAACTACAGCTACGTGACCGCCATTATCTTTGCGCTCACGCTCCCGATTGGGGTTCCTTACTACGTTATTATCGTCGGCTCGCTGTTCGCCACGCTTGTGGTCAAATACGCCTTTGGCGGATTCGGCAGCAACGTGTTTAACCCCGCCGCCATGGCGCGCATCTTCGTCGGCGTCTCGTTCTCGGGTTCAATGCTTTCTTACCTCGGAACCGACATCAGCGCCGTTCCCACCCTTGACCTCATCAGTGGGGCCACCGTGACCACCCAATTCTCCAGCCTTGGCACCAAATGGCTCACCGATTCCTTAACCGGACTCAGCGCCAACATCAACATGCTCGACTTATACATGGGAAACTATTCCGGAGCCTTAGGTGAAACCTTCACCATCCTGATCCTTGTCTTATGTGTCGTGCTCGCGATTCGCAAAGTCATCAACTGGCGGACACCCGCGTTTTATTTGGGAACCGTCGCGTTAACCTCTGTCATCATTGCCCTATTCACCGGATTGAATGTCTTGGATTACACCTTGATCTCGCTCGGTATGGGCGGTCTTGCTTTCGGTGCCGTATTCATGCTCACCGATCCGGTCACCAGCCCGACCTCGCCGTTTGGCAAAGCCCTCATCGGCGTCATCGCCGGCTTCATCACGGTTTTAATCCGTGTCCAAGGCAACTTGCCTGAAGGCGTCGTTTACGCGATTGCGATCGTCAACATCCTCGCTCCGGTCATCGACAAAATGGCGACCGGCTTGACCAATACGAACACCCTTAAGAAGTGGGGCGTCGTGGCTTCCGCAGCAGTGGTTGCTTTAGCCGTCAACGGCGGCATCTCCGCGATCAACGTCCGCAACGCCAATTCGTCCGAACCTTCTTCTTCCGAAAGTTCCTCGGAACCTTCTTCCGAACCTGTAGTCGTTCCCTTCAAGACCCTTCAAGGAACGGCCTCCAGTGCCGCTTGCGAAGAGTATTGCTCGGTGCAAACGATGACCGTCAGCGTCGATTTGGATGAAGAATACGATATCATCGATATTTCCATCGCCGAAGCTCCGACCACCGGTGGCAACTACTCCACGACTTGGACCGAAGGCTACGACGCCTTAGTCGAATACTACCAAGGTATCGGCATCGTCGGCATCCAAGCGATGACCCCGGCCAATGCCGCGGCCATGCCTGCGGGTTCGTTTATCGCGGGAGTCACCGAATCGTCATTCCGTTTGCTCAACGCGCTTAAAGACGCCGTCAGCGATGTCGAAGTCTACTTCGGCAATGCGACCTCGTCCGCTTGCGAAGAATACTGCGATCCGCAAACCATGGACGTCACCGTCTATGTCGAAGCGGGCATCATTTCCACGATTAAAGTCACCGGCGGAATTACCACGACCTCGGGCAACTACGGAACCAACTGGGCTGAAAATTACCCCGCCGTCTTGGAATACTACCAAGGCATGGCGGTGGCGGATTTCTTAGCGCTCGCTGCTCCGGCCCCCGAAGGCATGGTCGCAGGCGTCACGGTCACATCCGACCGCTTGTTCGTCGCGATTCAACATGCGCTGGCGTCGTACGGAGGATAAGACCATGAAAAAAATGATTAAACTTCCGTTGTTCCTTGCGGTTGTCTGCGTCGTCACGACAGGCTTATTGGCTGCGGTCAATGCTTGGACTGCGCCGATCATCGAACAACATCAATTAGAAGAACAAAACAAAGGCTATTTACAAATGTTGGGGTTGGAGAATTTGAATGGCAAAGCCATTGAAACCACCGACGCTGACGAAACATTAGCTTCCAAAGGGTTGACCAAAAAGACGGTGGTGACCAACACCGCCGATGATACCGTCTTCGGTATCGTTTACGACGGTTCCGTCGCCGGTTACGGCGGCAAATCGAGTCCCATCGTTTTCCAAGTCGGCTTCGTCGACGGCTACTATTCCGGATTCAACTATCTCAGCCATGGCGAAACCCCCAGCGTGGGCCAAGCCAAAGTCTTGGATACGCTCAATGCTTATTTGACGGGAACCGATGTGGCTTTGACCGATAACGTTTCCGCCTCGGATGACTTTGCGGTGGACGCGGCCTTCCTCACCATGACCGCCGGAGCCACTGTCACCAAGTCCAAACTGGTCGTCGCCTTGAAAGCATCGGCCGTTGATTACTTGGCGAGCATTTAGGAGGTCCCATGAACAAATTTAAAGAAAAATTAAAGATCGTTACCACCGGCATCCTGCAAGGCAATCCGACGTTCGCCTTATTCATCGGGATGTGCTCGGTCTTAGCCGTTACCACGACATTTTCCACCGCGTTAGGCATGGGCTTAGCGGTCATCCTCGTTATGATCATGTCGAACGTCGTCGTTTCCCTAATCAGGAAACTCACGCCCGATGAAATCCGAATCCCGGTTTACATCGTCGTCATTGCCGTTTCCGTGACCATCGTCGAAATGCTGATGGATGCCTTCACGCCCGTGTTGGCGGATTCCCTCGGCGTCTATCTCCCGCTGGTCGTCGTCAACTGCATCATCTTCGCCCGTGCCGAAAGCTTCGCTAGCAAGAATACCGTTCTTGATTCCTTCTTGGACGCGATTGGCAGCGGCCTCGGTTACTTCGTCGCCGTCTGCGGTGTCGGCATCGTCCGTGAAATCATCGGTACTGGCACGTTCGGCTTCACCAATCCGTTCACGAACATCGAACTCTTCCGCGTGACGTTGTTCCCCGCGGAATACGCCGTCAGTTTCTTTGTGTCTAACGCCGGCGCCTTTATGATTCTCGGTTTATTGGCAGCCGCCATCAACGCGATTTCCGGCAAAGTCATCAAAAATCGCCTGAAAAAAGAAAAAGCAGCCAAAGCCGCAGCAGCTGCGGCCGTGAAAGCGGGGGCTCAATAATATGAACATCTTAGTCATTGCGTTAGCTGCCATCATCACCAATAACGTCGTTTTATCGCGCTTCTTGGGTGTCTGCCCCTTACTCGGCGTCAGCAAGAAAACCGAAAACGCGATCGGCATGAGTTTAGCGCTCATCTTCGTCGTCGTGATGTCCGGTATCCTCTCCTATGGTTTCTTCCACTTGGTTTTGGCCCCGTTGGGTCTTGAATACCTCGAATTAACCTCGTTTATTCTCATCATCGCCGTCTTCGTCCAATTCGTCGAAATGTTCCTTAAGAAATACGTTCAAGGTCTCTACAATGCCTTAGGCATTTACCTCCCGCTGATCACCACGAACTGCGTGGTCTTGCTGGTGGCTCTCGAGAATATTACCTTAGGTTTCAACTTCTTGGAAATGGTCGTCTATTCGATTGCCGTTCCTGTGGGCTTCATGATGGTCATCGTCGCTTTTTCCATCATCCGTACCCGCATCGATGGCGACAAACGCCTGCCGACGCCGTTTAAGGGCAATGCGATTGCCTTGATCGTCGTCGCCTTGATGGCCTTAGCGTTTGCCGGCTTCGGAGGCATCGTTTAATGGCTGAATGGGTTCGCATCGTTCTTGCGGTCGTGATCGTTTCCGTGTTGATCGGCTTATTCATCCTGTCCTACATTTTGAATAAACGGACCCCGGAACCCGAAGGTTGCCGTAAGGCCAGCGAAGAATGCATCGGTTGCGCCATCACCGGATGCGGCCGTAATCCCGTCAACCATCCCGAACAGAATTCTAAGGAAGAAGGTAAAAAATAATGCCAGTTGTGTTACAAGAAATTCTTAAAACCATCGCCGTCATGGGCGCCTTGGCCGTCGCGCTGGGTCTCATGTTAGCGGTGGCCGCTAAATACCTCGAAGTCAAAATCGACCCTCGGATCGAAGCCGTCAACAAGATGCTTCCCGGCGCCAACTGCGGTGCCTGCGGATGCGCCGGCTGTGCCGACTTGGCCAAGGCCTTAGTCACCGGTAAAATCGATAAGATTTCCGCGTGCCGCGTTTCCAAACCGGATGCACGCGCCAAAATCAAAGAATACCTCGATCAAACTCCCGGTCCCGACGGCAACATTGCCAAAGTGACGATTTAACTCCAACGCCTAGGATTTACTCCTAGGCTTTTTCTTATTGGAAAGCGAATGAATAATCAATATAATTGATTTTAGACAAGAAAGGAGACCGCCATGAAAAAGTTTGAACTGACCAAAAAGAGTTCCGACGTGTACGCGTTTTGCGCCCTGCTTTTGGCGACCTCCGCAATCTTGGTCTATACCGACGTTTACAACAAACCCAATAATGAGAACCTTGAAGCCGGCGTTTATTTGCAAGCCAACCGGATCGATGCCCTCGACATCGCCGATGGCGCCGTCTATGCTTACAAACAAGAAGCTTCCACCGGCGAATTTGATTTTGTTTATAACAAATACCAAGTTGTCAATATCGACGATCGTACTCAAGACGTTTTGATTCCCGGAACCGGAGACTTTGCTCCGGCCTTTTATGCTTCCGATACGGCTCTATTTTATAAAGGGACGTTAGAAAGCTACGAAGTCGTCGTGGAAATCGCCGAAGGCAAAGTCCGCATCGAAAAAGAAGATTCGCCTCATCATTACTGCAAAATCCAAGGATGGGTCGGCGAAGCCGGCATGCCCATCATTTGCGCACCGAACTACTTCATGGTGGTCATCGAGGAAGTGGTGGACGCATGAGAAAGACGCATAACGCGATTCTTAAAATCGCCCGCCTCGGCATGTTCCTCGCCTTTGGCGTCATCCTCAACTTTGCCGAAAGTTACATTGCTCTTCCGATGATTGCGCCGGGCGTCAAGCTTGGCCTTGCCAATACGGTAGGGTTGATTGTTTTGTATTACTTCGGCGAAAAGGAATTTGTCGCCGTTGGTTTCTTACGGATTATCTTAACCGCCCTTTTCACGGGCTTCGGGTATAACTTCTTCATCTCGTTGGCGGGTTGGTTTTTATCTTCACTGCTTGTGGTCCTCTTGGTGCAATTCAAAAACCTTAGCATTTTCGGACTTTCGATGGTCAGCGCCGTGTCGCATGGCTTGGGTCAAATCATCATGGTCTCGATTTTGTACGAATCCCGTTATATGTTGAACTATCTTCCGGTCTTAAGTTTTGCCGGCATCGTCACCGGTTTAGCCATTGCCTTTGTCGCCCGCGAAGCGCTCAAACGCATCGTCATTAATGAGTAAATTATGAAAAAAATCACGGACTTTTTAACCCCAAAAGAAATCGTCGTCGTCTCGGTCAGCGTCCTGCTGTCCGGCCTTTTGGTTTCGTCGATTTTCTGGTCCGGCGAACAACCCGCCCATTCGGAGTATATCTATCTAGGCTATGACATCAACATCGTGACTTCCGAAGACGAGTCCATCGGACCGTTCGATTCGGTCTACACGGTTTACTACGAAAAAGACCGTCCGGCGTCCGAAAAAGCGCAAGTGCAGGAAATCCTCGCCGAGAACGTTCCGGGGCTTCACAAGGCCTTTGACCGCCATCACGACTATTATATCGACAATAACAACCACGCTTTGGGCCTGATGACGAACCTTAAGACCCTCAATGAAAGCTTTGGCAGCGGTGAAACGCTCGAAATCTCCAAAGACCTTTATGACATTCTTGTGCTTGGCAAAAACTTAACCATTTCCACCGGCGGTGCGTTCAATATGTTCATCGGCGAACTTTCCGATTATTGGAACGACCGCATTACCGCTGATTATGTGGATGACTACCGTACCAATTATCAAACGATGGATCCCGATTGGAATCCGGTGGAAAAAGCCAAAGTCGACCGTTTGAAATCGGTCCTTCCGATGACGGAAGCCGAGATTAACGAAATATTGACCTTGTCCGTTTCGGATGGCCATTATTATGCCCGTTACAATGCGTTTAAAGATGCTCTTCCCGGAGAAATTTCAATTACCTTAGGCGGCATCGCCAAAGGCTACGCCAATGACATTATTTCGGAACTTTTGGAAGAACAAGGGCTGACCCACGGCGCGATTTACGGTGGGGGTTCAAGTTTGATGGCCCTCGGCGATCATGACAGCGACGAAGGCTGGGACATCCCCGTTGAGTCACCGACATTCCAAGCGGACTTTGCGTTTGATATCGTCCGTCAAGGCGTTTTCAATATGTCCACCTCTGGTGGATATTTAGGCGTTTGGATTCCTTCCGCTACGGTGCCCGGAGATTATGTCCTCCGCCATCACATCATCGATCCGCGGACCGGCTATCCTTCGCTTTATCACATGGAAGTAAACATTTCTTCTGCCGATATTTCTAACGCAGAACTCGATGCTTTATCGACGGCTTTCATTTGTTTGAATGAAGCGGATGGGCTGGAATTACGACAACAATACCGAAGTGTCGAAAAGGAATTGAACGTTGCTTGGATTAATCCGGTCGACCTCAACTTCAGTACTTCGGAAATCACAGGGTACGTTTTAGTGCGCTACACCGCAGGTTATGAACAATTTATGGTCCGTCGGGATTTGCCTCATTACGAAGAAGTAGCGGAATAAAGCTTTTTTGGGCTTTGTTTTGCTTCATCTCATATTGTATTTTAGGCCACTATGCACTATCATTTAAAATGATAGTTTTAATAATTATCAGAAAGGTTTTTCTAGAAAAATGAAGAAAAACAGTTTGCTCGTTCTCCTCGCCGCTGTTGGACTTATGGTGTCCTGCAATGGTACAACTTCCTCCTCTGAGGAAGCATCGGTGTCCTCCGAAGACTCCAGCTCGTCTGAAGTTGTAGTCGCTCCTGAGGCCGCTTTCTTTGGCTTTGGCAGCAAAGCCGCTTATTCTACCAAGGGTACTGCCGGAACTTCTGGTCAATACCTCCAAATCGACATTACCGTCGGAGCGTTCTTATTTGACGCCGATGGCGCTGTCGTCAAAGCTTATGTCGATGTCATGCAAGTCAAAGTCAATTCGACCGATGGTGCGACCGTCGTCATCCGTGCTAACACTGCCGTTAACAGCGGAAACGATGTCAAATCCAAACGCGAATTAGGCATTGCTTACAACATGGCTGGTTCCGCCCACAAAGGCGAATGGTTCGTCCAAGCCGATGCGTGGCAAGACTTCGTCGTTGGCAAGACCGCTGCGGAAGCCGCTGCCGCCAATGGAACCGAAGAATTACTCGCTACCGTCACCATCCATACGAGCGATTACGAAGCAGTTTTGACCGAAGCCAATTCCGTCAAGACCGCGATCACTCCCGTTGCTCCTGAAAACATCATGATCGGCACTGGCATGCTCTGCGCTCAAGCCGCTACGCAAACCACCGTTACCGTCATCGGTGCTGCCTTCGATGCCTCGGCCGCTGGCACCAACACTGTCATCGCCTCCGTCATCGATGCCTATCAACCGCCTTACACCATCTCCAACGTTGGCACGGTTGAAGCTCCGATTTACAACGTCGCTTTCAACGAAACCAAGGCTCAAGTCGACGCCACCAACAGCATCATCAAATCCAAACGCGATTTAGGTACTGCTTACGGTATGGGTTCGACCGCCACCAAGGGTGAATGGAATGTTCAAGCCGATGCTTGGCAAGCCTTCGTCGTTGGCAAGACCGTCGCCGAAATCGCTGCCGCCAATGGTACCGAAGCTTTATTAGCCACCGTCACCATCCACACGATCGATTTCGAAACCGTCGTCGCTGAAGCTTTGAAATTAAGAGTCTAATCACTCCCCACGATTTCAGAAATCCCCGTCC
>CALMWE010000114.1 GCA_937873795.1 uncultured Caryophanales bacterium | reverse complement strand
ATCGTTTATTACGATTACACCAGCGAGCAAGTCCCCGCTTCGTTTGATGGTTTTACGATGGTTCAATTGACCGATATGCACAACCACTCGATCGAGTATGGCAATACAAATCTCATCGATGAAATCGACGCCATTAACCCCGATGCTGTTTTGATTACCGGCGACATGATTGATTCGCATACCAAGAATCTCAATACCCAGACCGACCTTTTCGAGGGGCTTGCCCCGTTTGATACCTATTATGTTAACGGCAATCACGAAGTGACCAGCCGCTTTTTGAGTGAATTCCAGACATTAACCCAAACCTATAGCGTCCATAACCTCAACCGCGTGAAAGCGACCTTAACGCGCGGCACCGATTCCATCTACCTTATCGGGGTGGATGACGGCTTATTGAAGCAACGCGGTTTATTTGGGTATGAAGACACCGGACTCATCAAACAAAGCATTCTCGATATGACCGAAGGCATGGATGACTCCGCGTTGACCATTGCCCTGGCTCATCGTCCAAGACTTTATCAAAACTACATTGATACGTCCATGGATTTTGTCTTCTCGGGCCACTATCACGGCAGCCAAATCCGGTTCTTCGGCATTGGTTTTGCCCGCCTTTTAAGCACGTGGTATGAAGGCGCCATGCACACCATCGACCATACCACGTTTATCACCAGCGCCGGGCTGGGTTATTCCGTCGCTCCGATCCGTATCAATTGCAACGCGCAACTCGTGGTCACCACGCTCCATTCAGCCTAAAGTTTATCTCCACCTTAAAGGTGTTATAATGCTTTTGTATGCGAAAGGGAGGCCTGGAACATGAACTATTTCTGGCGTAAGAATTTACCTACGCTCATTGTCGGAACGCTCATTGCCATCATTCCTTGGGGCGTGACGCTTTACCAAATGAACGATTATGATTATTCGCCTCTGGATGTAAAAACCACCGCGCAGACGACGGTTGTGACGCTCGATGAAGACGGCGATGCCCATTTTGCGGACCGAAAAACCCGCGACATGACCTACACGGTCAGCGAACAATATCTTTACTACA
>CALMWE010000113.1 GCA_937873795.1 uncultured Caryophanales bacterium | reverse complement strand
ATCCTCGAACACGAAACCGTCGATTTCATCTTATTGGACCTCCGTAAATACATCATCGAAAACGACATCGTCGAAGAGAAAAACGCCGATGCCTTTTTGGTTCGTCTCATGGGCATCTTGACCCCGCATCCCAGCGCGGTCACCGCCAAATTCAACCGGCTTTACAAAGAAAACCCCATCAAAGCCACCGATTACTTCTACCGTCTTTCCATCAAAAACGATTACATCAAGAAAACCTTGGTCGATAAAAACATCAAGTGGCGCGCCGATTTCCCCGAGAATTACTTGGAAATCACGATCAACTTGTCCAAACCCGAGAAGAATAACCGCGACATCGCCAAACTGGTCAATGCCGCTCCCAGCGGCTATCCCAAGTGCGTCTTATGCAAAGAGAACTTAGGTTATGTCGGCCGTCCCGATTCACCCGCCCGTGGGAATCTTCGTTTTATCCCCCTCACCCTTGCCGGTGAGCGGTGGTATCTGCAATATTCACCGTATGTCTATTACGATGAACACTGCATTGTCTTCGATGAACGCCATATTCCGATGGCCATCAACAAAGGCATTTTCGAAAAACTGTTCGCGTTCGTCGATTTATTCCCGCATTACTTCGTCGGTTCCAACTCCGACCTCCCGATCGTCGGAGGCTCGATTCTTAACCACGAACACTTCCAAGGCGGACGTCACCCGATGCCGATCATGAGTGCGAAACCCTTGTTCCGCATTCCCCATACCAAGTTTGATTTTGTCGAAATCACCGTCCTCGATTGGTATAACTCCTGCTTCCTGCTCAAGGGGCTGGACAAAAATAACGTCGTCGAAGCTGCCAATTACATCACCGAGAAGTGGCGCAAATACGACGATAAGGAAGCCAGTATCATCGCCAAAAGCAGTGCCCAACATTCCACCGTCACCCCGATTGCCCGCAAAGAAGGCGACTTCTATTGCCTGTATCTGATGTTACGCAACAACCGCTGCGACGAAACGTATCCCGAAGGCATCTTCCATGCCCACCCCGAATACCATAACGTCAAACACGAAGGCATCGGCCTCATCGAAGCCATGGGCTTATTTATCCTGCCCGCCCGTTTGGAACGGCAAATCGGCGAAATCATCGAACTGGTCCGTGAACACCTCGATCCCGAGAAGGTTTATGCCGACCATCCCGATCTTTTGGTGCACCGTAAACTGATCAGCAAACTCATTGCCGCCCAACCCAAAGATGTCCGCAGTGCGATCATCGAAGAAATCAACCAATCGTGCAAATGCATCCTTGAAAACACCGGTGTCTTCAAACGCACGCCCGAAGGCATGACGCATTGGACCCGGTTCATCAAATCACTCAACCTGTAGGTACCCATATGAATCAACAATCCCGCATTCAAACCCTCGACGAACGTTTTTTACTTGTCTA
>CALMWE010000112.1 GCA_937873795.1 uncultured Caryophanales bacterium | reverse complement strand
GTCGAGAATCGACTGGTCTCTGAAGAGCTATCCCTTAGCGATCCCCATAAATACTTCAAGCGCTATAACAAAACCTAAATATCGAGAAAATGATTCCGATTTCTTTCAAAAATCTTACTTTTTAAATCTTGCTTTCTAAATGGAATAAAATAGAAAATTGAAAATAAAAGGGGAAAATATGGTCAAAAAAATCTTCAAATCTTTCCGTTCCATCGACTTCAAACTGTTCTTTGCGTTATTGCTTATGGGTTTGATTCCGACCATTTATACGACGGTCCGTATCTATTTTTTGGGCAATCTTCCCGGAGACTGGGGATTCAATATCGCCAGTCAACTTTCTTGGGTCAACTTGCTTTATGAAATTGTTCAAGAAGCATTGATTCTACCGTTGTTTTATATCATTGGTCTTTCGTTGAACGATAATAACGAACTTGCCAATAAGATTCGAACTGGGCTCCTTGTGACTTTTGGCATCTATGGCGCCTTATCCATCTTGATTTCCATCTTTGCGAATCCATTGGTTCGGTTTATGGCCCAAAGCGTCACGTTGGTGGATGAAACCGTCACCTACATTCGCCTCGAAACACTGGCCAACGTCTTCTCAACCTTAACCCAATTCATCACTATGGCCCTGATCACGATGAAACGTGAAAAAGTGCTCTACATTATTCTCGGCGTCCAAATGGTCTTGACTATTCTTTTGGATACCTTCTTCATCAGCCAACTTCCGTTCTCACTAAATTTGGGCGTCAACGGCATAGCCTACACCAACATCATCGTCAATATCGTGGTTTTGATTGTTGCCTTCTTTATTCTCAATGCCCAAGGAATCCCCGTGTTTTCAAAGAAACTTCCTTTGCGTTTTGATTGGATGAAAAAATGGGGCAAAGTCGGTGGCTACTCCGGCCTTGAAAGCTTTGTTCGGAACCTTGCCTTTATGTTGATGGTGGTTCGCATGGTCAACGTGGTGGGAGAACAAGGAACCTTCTGGGTCACCAATAACTTTATTTGGGGTTGGCTCTTATTGCCCATCTTGCAACTGGGTTCGTTGATCAAAAGCGATGCTGCCGCCAATGGTGAAAAAACAATTAAAGAAAAGACCTGGGGCTATGGCTTATTAACCCTGATTGTGGTGGCCTTATGGTTTGTGACGATTCCGGGTTGGCTTCCTTTTATTAAGAACGTCATGAATATCAGCAATGCCGAAGATGTCTTTCGGCTCGCCTTACTATCTGTAGGATTCTATGTTCTGTTTGCGTTCAACAATATTGTTGATAGTATCTTCTACGGCATCGGTAAAACGGAATACATGCTCTTCCAATCCATTGTCATTAATACGGTATTCTATGGTGGTCTTTTCATCCTCTACGTTATAGGTATCTATCAACCCAATTTGACTTTGATTGCCTTGATGTTCGCGGGCGGAACGGCTCTCGATAGCGTGTTAACCTTCGGAATGTTCGTTTGGTTGGTCAAAAAGAAAAAATATATCAAACCGGCATAACCAAACAATGAAAAAAAGGCAGATACCATCGTGTACCTGCCTTTTCATTTAGTCGTTAAATCCTTTGCCTTCCAGAATCTTTGGTGTCATTTTTTCGATGCGTTGAATCCGTGTGATGGATTGTTTGGGAGCGCTGAAGAAGAGGTTGTAGGCTCTTCGTCTTCCCGGTGTGAGTTTTTCAAAGGCCGTTTTGAATTCGGCATCTTT
>CALMWE010000111.1 GCA_937873795.1 uncultured Caryophanales bacterium | reverse complement strand
TAAGCCCTTTTATTTTTTAGCAGCGTCGCGGAAGATTTGAAGTCCCGCAGTGGTCAACGGATGGATGACCATTTTTTCTAAGACGGCGAACGGGATGGTTGCGATGTCAGCTCCGGCAAGCGCGGCTTGTTCGACGTGAGCAAGATTGCGGATGCTGGCGGCGATGACTTCGGTTTCATAACCGTAGTTGGCGATCATGGCCATGATCTTTTCGATCAATTCGGCACCGCTGTCGCCGGCGTCATCGACACGGCCCATAAACGGCGAGATGTAGGTCGCTCCTGCTTCGCAAGCCATTAAGGCTTGAGGAACGGAGAAGACGAGCGTGACGTTGGTTTTGATGCCCAGTTTGCTTAATTGGCTCACGGTGGCAATGCCATCCATGGTCATCGGGACTTTGACGACGATGTTCTTGTGAAGTTTCGCCAATTCTTTGGCTTCTTCCACCATTTTTTCAGTGGAGGCTTCTTGGACTTCGGCGCTGATCGGGCCATCGATGAGTTCGACGATTTCTTTGATGACATCTGTCAATTTGCGGCCTTCTTTGGCGATTAATGACGGGTTGGTCGTCGCACCTTTGATGCATCCCCAGCGGCTGGCGGTACGGATGTCGTTGATGTTTGCGGTATCAATAAATAGTTTCATAATTATTCCTCTCTCGGAGCAACATGCTTGGCCCCGAATTTGTCTTCGTAGGTTTGACGGGATTGCGCAATGATGGCAAGCGCCGCTTCACGGTTTTGCATTTGGTGAACGACCGTCGTTTTACCTTCTAAGGTCTTATAGACTTGGAAGAAGTGACGGATTTCTTGAGAAATGTGTTCGGGAAGCTCGAAGATGTCTTGATAAACGGAGTAGAACGGGTCGTTGGGCGACACGGCGATGATTTTTTCATCGACAAGGCCGTTATCGATCATGACGACAACGCCGATGGGACGGCAACGGACAAGGGCCAAGGGAACGATCGGTTCCGAGCAAAGGACCAAGATGTCCAAGGGGTCATAATCGCCTGCATACGTTCTGGGAATAAAGCCATAATTTTGAGGATAGTGAGTCGAAGTATATAAGATACGGTCAAGGATTAAGCCGCCTGTGGCTTTGTCCAACTCGTATTTATTCTTGCTGCCTTTAGAAATTTCGATACATGCGACGAAATCTTCTGGAGTCAAACGCTTTGGGTCTACATCGTGCCAAAGATTCATAGAATAACTACCGCCTTTCCGGAAATATATTATCATAATACGCGCAACGTGCGCACTTTGAAAACAAAATGATATAATGAAAACCATAAAAGGAGAAGACCTATGAAACGTTTTCTTGCTCTATCCTTGGTACTAGCTTCGATGACCCTCCTTTTTTCGTGTGAAGACACTAAAATTCATGTAACCGCCAATGCGGATATTCCCACCTCGGTCGTGGATTATGAAGAAGCTTCGTTGGATGAATTCGTGATTGAAGTCGACGCCGCTGAGACATTAGCGTTAATCGCCTCCCGCGAACATTTCGTTTTATATATCGGAAATTCCAGCTGTTCTTCCTGCGTGGCATTCCGTCCCGCATTCATCGAATATATCCATAAATCAAAAGCCACGGTTTACCATTTTGATAATTTGGTTCAGGCTATGGACTATGATCAATTGCCCGAACATTATCCTGATTTCTTCACCGCGGATTACGCCGTGACCCCTTCGCTTTACTTTTTCAAAGAGGGACTTATGACCGCACGCCGGTACGGTTCCACACGGATGATGGATTACGCTACATTAAAACCGATCATGGAAGGTTATATGACCATCACCCATATCGAAACCAGCCATAATGTGACCCTTCTCGAATTCATCCAGGATACCCAAGGCGTCATTTTCTTCTATGATCGTTCCGATGATATTCAAAATGCTTGTTATGTGGACACGATTTATTCGAAAGCTTCGAAATCATCGAATGTTTTAACGGTTGCCGATATCCCTTCTTTTGATTTAACCGAAGAAGAACAAACGATGTTTATGGCCACATTCGAGATTGACAATATCTCCGGTTGGATTGTCCATTATGATGCCGGAGAGATTGAAAGCTCTTATCACCTCAGTGTCGAAAATGACGTCGAGTTGGATGCCTGGCTAACCACTCACTTCTAAGAGTAGTTGAAAAATAATGATGAAAAGGTTACGAAAAATGTCGTAGCCTTTTTTAATGACAAAATCAAAGGTTTAGCCCTTTTTAATAACTCCGTTTATTCTTACCTTTGTTA
>CALMWE010000110.1 GCA_937873795.1 uncultured Caryophanales bacterium | reverse complement strand
CTTGTTCATTATAGCACTAAGCTATAACCAGTTAAATATCAATGTGACGGATGGCATTGAGATGGTATTTCTCGATCAAACTTTCGGCGTACATGTATTCTTTGCCCAAAAGTTCATTGGGATGGTGGGCGTCGACGCCGATCAGTACTTTGCAGCCCATTTCGCCGGCCACTTCCCAAAACGGTTCATAAGGATAAAGGTAACGCATCTCGAAGCCGTCATGGAATAAACCGCGGAAACGCATCGATCCCAAGTTTATCTCAAGCGGGATGTCCAAACGTTTGGAAGCTTCGCATATTTTCAGGATGACTTCGCGGATATCCGGGTCCAAGCGTCCGCCGCGATAACCCGCCATGAAAAGATCAGGGTGGGCAACATATTTGAAGAGTCCGGTTTCCATACCACGGACCACGCCGTCAGCGTATTCTTTGATTTGGCTGGGTGTCTTGCACATGCCATAATAGAAGGCAATTCGTCCGTTTTCATAAAGGAAATGGTGACCCAAAATCAAATATTCGACAATGCCGTCCTTGAGGAGGCGTCGGTAATAAGCGTCAAAGGCCGGGAAATATTCGGATTCAAACCCGAGATGGATTTGGATGTCGCGGGCATATTTGGCTTTTAAGCTGCGGATGGATGAGACATAATCCCCGAGCATTTCATAGTCCCCGCGTGAATACGGATCATGGACGCCAGGCAAAAAGATATGATCGCTGAAACCGAGTGTTTTTATGCCTGCTTGAATGGCGGCTTGAACAAACTCTTCGTCGGTTCCTTCGGCGTGACCACAGCGGTACGTATGGGTGTGATAGCAATAATCCAACATCAGTCGTCCTCCCCGTAACTCACATGAACCAAATAAAGGCCTTGGCTGGGTGCTTTATAGGAAATGATTTTGCGTGTTTCGCGGTGAAGCATTTCGCTGACAAACGAAAGGTCTTCTTTGCCTTGGCCGATGGCCACAAGCGTTCCTACGATCATCCGCGCCATGTAGCGCATGAAACCTTGGCCGATCAAATCAAAGGTGACTACGTCGTTTTCAACGGCGATATTCAACGAATAAAGAGTCCGGGTGAACTTGTCTTCGTCTTCTTCTTTGGACGTGAAGTTCATAAAGTTTTGCGTACCAAGAAAAAGCACCGCCGCTTCTTTCATTTTGGCGATATCCAGCGTTTGATGCATTTCATAACGGTATTGTCTTTGAAGGGGGTTGGCTTCGCCCATGTTTAAAATGTATCGGTAATATTTTTTAACCACGCCGTAACGGGCATGGAAATCAGAATCCACTTCCTCGATGGACAAAATATGTATATCCTCGGGTAAAAGGCAGTTCAACGCATACTTGATTTTTCCTAAATCCAAAGGCTTTTCGCAGTCGAAATGAAAAACTTGTCCCAGAGCATGCACGCCGGCATCGGTGCGGCCGCTGGCAAAAATAGGTGTCAGAGTATCCAAGATTTGGCTCAAAATCTTTTCGATCTCGGTTTGGACGGTTCTTCCTTCGCTTTGTTTTTGCCATCCCAAAAAGGATGACC
>CALMWE010000109.1 GCA_937873795.1 uncultured Caryophanales bacterium | reverse complement strand
GGGTACCCCCCGAAATTTACAAGTTTATTTTGACAAATGTCGCATAAAATCGACACTATTTTTCTTTCCAAACAAAAACCGAAAAAGGCTGCGATTCTATGGCAACAAAAAAAGAAGGTTTTCCGTGAAAGAAAAACTTCTTCTTTTTAACTCATTTTTGGACTGTTGTTTAGTCTTCCGCCACCACGATAATCGAATCGCCCGGAGCGAAAACGATAAGGTCGCTCTTCGCGGGATTCAATATGATGCCATCGCTACGACTTTCGCATTTTTTGAAATATCCGATGGCCGTTTCATTTCGCCGCAAAGCGCTCTCGACCACGGTATAGAAATTCACGGGCTGATTCAAAGGGACATAATTTTCTGCTTTCTTGATATAGATTTCCGAGCCTTTCTCGTCAAACAAATCCAAAAACACTTGGCTCAAATAGCGATTTTCGGATATCTGGCAAAGCAGTTTGTTGGACAAAACATTGCTGATGATGAAGTCGTCGACACTGGCGTGTTGGAGCACCGCTTCATTGCGGTTCAAAACAATTTCGATGATGATCGGGATATCCAATTGACGTTCTTTTTGAATTTCTCGGATGTTGAGGACGGTCAACAAGGTAGCCGAGTCGGCCTTTTCGGGTTCCAAATCGCCGTTAGAGAAAATGATGATCGCATCCAAATTCGAATAATCCACTTGATTTAAAACATCATAGTCGGTGGTGTCACCGTTGATAAAGGTAAATTGAACCTTCGGATCAACCCGGGTTTTACACGCCAAAGAAAGATCAATAGAAGAACGTGTAATCATGGTAAACTGTGTTCCTTTTTCGATATAGGGGCACATGGCTTCCAAAACATTCAAGGATTCTTCGTTATATCCCACGGCAAGGATATTCTTTTTGGACTTGTTTTTGATTTTGGTTTTCGGTGCAATGTGGGATACGTCCACCTTTTCCGGATGTCCGTCAAGGAAGATGGTGTCGTCGTCTTCGCTGATGACAATGACTTTGTCATCTTGTTCATAAACAACATCCGCGGCAGGATTCAACATCGTTTTGCCGTTGCGGAACAACCCGACAAATGCGGATTTTTCGAACATATGAATTAAATCTTTGACGGGTTTTCCCACGAGTTTTTCATTTCCGTAAAAATAGAATTCATCGCCCGCAAATTCCAACAAATTCTTATAAACAAACGAGAGACCCGGTTGTAAACAGGTTTGCGCGGTAATCCGATCAAGATCATCAGGGAGGCAAACGGCTTCAAGTTTGTCACCAAACATCGTTTGAGCTATCTTTAAATTCTTTTCGCTGTTGAATAAGGTGGTCGCATAACCTTTGGCTTGAGGGGCAAAGAAGCCGGTATTTTTCATTGCCAAAAGAGCTTTGATGGTGTCCGCATCGTCGGGATGCGAA
>CALMWE010000108.1 GCA_937873795.1 uncultured Caryophanales bacterium | reverse complement strand
AAGAACCACTATGGCATCATCATCGGCCAAGAATTAGCCAACCTTCAATTCGATTTAGGCTTCAACCAACGCACCTTCACGATTACCACGTTGAGAGCGCGTTTGGAAGGACAATTCAACACCGTCATCTACCGCGATATCAATACGTATACGCGCATCATCAGTGAGACGATTGAAAAGGCCCTCTTCAAAGAAGAAGGCCCTGAAAGCAAACTCATTCCGATCAAGTAAGTTACTGAATCACTTCGTAGATCTTGATAAAATCATCCAAGTCGAACAAGCGGGGTACCGGGTATAACGGGACCCCTTCTTTTTTGGCCCGTGACGCAAGAAGCGGAATATCTTCTTTCTTGATCACGTTGCTAAACTTTTCGGGGATACCCATTTTGGCGTTCATTTCGCGGATCCAAGCGATAAAGGCTTTGCTTTTGACTTCGGGTGAATCTTTAAACGAACCTAACCCGATAACGTCGGCCAGTTTCGCTAATTTCTTTTCGGCTTTCTTGCCAAACGCTTCAAGGACGTAAGGTAAGATCACAGCATTGGCTAATCCGTGGGGGACACCATACATGCCGCCTAAGGTATGGGCAACGGCGTGCACATAACCGACATACGCCCGGGTGAAAGCCACGCCGGCATCGTAGGCGGCGATTTGCATCGCTTCGCGAGCTTTGAGATTTTCCGGATGTTCATAGGCTTCGTAGAGGTTCTCATGAATCAATTTGATGGCCGAGATGGCTTTACGTTTGGTTTTAGGAGTATTGGCGTGTCCGATATAGGCTTCCACAGCGTGGGTTAATGCATCCATGCCGGTGGTGGACGTAATATGTTTGGGTAATTTGATGGTTAAGGTCGGATCAAGGACGGCGATATCGGGGATGAGGTGCGGATCGTTGAGCGCATATTTTTCATGCGTTTTGGCATCCGTGACGACGGCGGCTAAGGTCGTTTCCGAGCCTGTACCGGCGGTCGTGGGAATCGCCACGAGTAACGGAAGTTTTTTACCGACTTTGAGGAGTCCGCGCATTTGTTGAATCGTTTTATGGGGACGGGCCACACGGGCACCGACGCCTTTGGCGCAGTCCATCGGCGAACCTCCGCCGACGGCGATGATGGCTTGGCAACCGACTTCGTGATACACCTTGAGGGCGGCTTCAATGTTATCGATCGTGGGATTGGCGACCGTATCGTAATAGACACGGCCGGTCATGTCCTTCTTTTCTAAGGCCGAGACGATGCCGTTGACCATGCCGAGTTTCCATAACCCCGGATCGGTGACGATCAAGACTTTGGTGATGCCTTTTTGATGAAGGCGTTCGGCCAAACGTTCCAGGGCGTTTTCCCCGGCAATCCGTTCGGGTTCACCGAAATCCAGAAAGAACATGGCGACGTACATGATGCTTTGAAAGCTGCGGACATAGAGTTTCTTGAAGATGTTCATGATTAATCCTCCCGGGGTGTTTGAACGATGAGATCATCGATTCCGGCGGTCGCTTGGTAGCCTTCGATATTGGCATAGCTGTTGAATTTGATGATGAAGTAAGCAATGTCTTCGGCTTCGGAGAATGTCACGGTGTAGGTCGTATTGACTTGAGGGTCGTAGAGTTCGAAAGTATCCACCATGACGTCTGTTTCGTCATAGGCACTTAACGTGAAGGTGGGACTATTTTCATTGTACGGCTCGGGACTTGCGACATTCAAGACGGCAACGCGAAAGTTCACGCGGTAAGAACTATGGCTTCCAAGCTCGGGTGTACGGAGCGTTTGGTCCAAGGCATCGAAGTGGAGGTAGCCGCTGGTGCCGTCATAGTGAAGCGTGGCATCGCTTTGGTAACCTAGGGGTAAGACTGCATCGTCAAACGATGCCGTTAAGTAATCTTCGTAGGTGGTGGCCGTATTTTTAAGACGCGTGTCTAAGAAGACAAACAGTAAAAGAAGGCTGAGAAGGACGAAAACGCCCAACACGGTACGTGCGTGGTCGCTTGAGGTTCGGTCATCGGTTTTTACTTTCTTTGAAAGTAAGGCATTCGGCTTAACGGGCATTAGGACCTTTTCCTATCTCTGATGCATTTTTAAAGTTGGGACTAATATGAGACAATTGTAACCTAATTCGGGCGTATGATGTAGGAGTATCCGTTTTTTTGAGGGAAAAAGCCTCATTTTATTGTGATATAGTAATGGTAATTGGAGGTCCATACATGCCACCCAGATTCTCAAAACGCGTCGTCCGCGCCCTTAAGTTATGCTATTTCTT
>CALMWE010000107.1 GCA_937873795.1 uncultured Caryophanales bacterium | reverse complement strand
GAGGACTCATCATGGAAAATACGGAATTCGATTACTTGCAACTGTTGAGCAAGTCTTATCCCAATATCCAATCCGCGGCCACGGAAATCATCAATCTCAAAGCGATTTTGAACCTGCCCAAACCGACCGAACATTTTTTAAGCGACATCCACGGCGAGTACGAAGCCTTCAATCATATCCTTCGTTCCGGCAGTGGTGTGATCAAAGAAAAAATCGATGAGACCTTTCCCAACTACACTCCCGAAAACCGGAACCTCTTGTCGACCATCATCTACTATCCCACCGAGAAGTTAGCGTTACTGCATAAACAAGACAAACTGACCCCTGAATTCTTCAAGCAAACCCTCTCCGATTTAGTCGATATCCTTAAAGTCGTCGCGTCCAAATTCACCCGCAGCAAAGTCCGTAAAGCGATGAGCCCGGATTTCTCCTATGTCATCGAAGAAATGATGCAAAGCCATGACTTTGTGCTGAATAAAGAACAATACTACGCCGAAATCACCCAATCGATCATCGATACCGGACGTGCCGAAGCGTTCATCCACGAGATGAGTAAACTCATCCAAAAACTCAGCGTCGATCATCTTCACGTCTTAGGCGATATCTACGACAGGGGACCTTCCGCCCATAAAGTGATGGATGTCTTAATGAACCATCATCACTGCGATGTGACGTGGGGTAACCACGACATCCTCTATATGGGAGCCTCCCTCGGCAACTGGGCGTGTATCGCCAATGTCATCGCCGCCTGTTTCCACCACGGCACCTTATCCACGTTGGAAGACGGCTACGGCATTTCGCTACGACCCTTAGTCACCTTTGCCATCAAAACCTATGAAAAGGACCCGCCAGCGACCTTTAAAGTCCGCTCGGTGGATTTAGCCGACTCCGAGGAGTATTCGGCCCGTATCCTCGCGAAAATGCATAAAGCGATCGTGGTCTTGGGCTTCAAGCTCGAAAGCCAACTCATTGACCGCCATGGCGAATACGAAGCGGATTACCTCGATAAATGGTCCCGCATCCATTTCGACCGCGGATTCGCTTACCTTAACGATACCTTCTATCCCTTGCAAGATACGTATTTCCCGACGGTGGACAAGAAAAATCCCAACACCCTCAGTGAAGACGAAGTGGATTTGATGGAAACCTTAGCCAACGAATTCATGCACTCCGCTAAACTCAAAGCCCA
>CALMWE010000106.1 GCA_937873795.1 uncultured Caryophanales bacterium | reverse complement strand
AAAAACAAGGTCGTTTACCTTGTCTTCATAGGAGGGTACCATGAAAAACGCACGTAGTTATCCAACAGTTTTGGGAACGATGTCCTTCGTCGAAGAAAACGGAAAGATGATTGGATGCGATTTGGGAGACCTATCTTTTGGTGAGGAAACACCGTTACTTCGCAAAGCTCATGCCCAAATGCTTGAGTATATGGCCGGAAAAAGAAAAGCTTTTGATTTGCCGTTGACCTTTGAAGGCACGCCGTTTCAAAAAGATGTTTGGACTGCGTTACTGAGCGTTCCCTGGGGAACCACCGTCAGTTATAAAGAGATTGCCATCCGTTCGGGACACCCCACGGCTTACCGTGCAGTCGGTTCAGCCGTTGGCAAAAACAAACTGATGATTATCGTTCCTTGCCACCGCATCATTGCCAATGACGGAAGTATCGGTGGCTTCTTTGGCGGCGTCAAACTCAAACGTCAAATTCTGGCTTTGGAAAAGTAACGCCTATAACGACTATGTCGTTCGGTCCCTTTCGTTTATAATGTATTTACTGCGTGGAGAAAAAGCATGATACAAGTCTGGTCGTCGATTAAGAAAACACTGATGCAAGTGTGGGAAAAAATCCGTGAACGGGCCATTCTTTTTTGGAAAAAACTCAAAAAAGCCTGGCAAAATCACGATAGTTTGCTGTGGTATTTTTTAACCTTGGTCGCCGTAGGCGCCTTGTTCTTCAGTTTTGCCTTACTGACGAATCTTTTTACCATTCCGCTCAGTGGTGACTATGTCTTGCAACAAATCCCGTTTTATCTGAACGGTTACGATGACTGGTGGCATTTTCTTAAGACCGGTGAATTTGTTTTGTGGGATTCTTCCACGTATTTAGGTTCCAACAATATCGGATCCAATGCTTTCTACTACTTATTGAACCCGTTCTTTTTACCGATTTTGCTTTTCCCCCGTGCCTTGGTTCCTCAGGGCTTAGCGGTTCTCATGATTTTAAAAATGGCTGGAGCGGGCCTTGTTTTCCGTGCCTTCCTCAAATACATGGGCGTCAGCGAACGTAATGCGCGCCTTTTTGGTTTGGTTTATGCTTTCTGCGGATGGAACGTCTATTATCTTTGGTTCAACCACTTCATGGAAGTCTGCCTGGTCTTCCCGCTGATTTTCTGGGGCATTGAAAAGCTGCTAAAAGAAAAGAAGCCATGGTTACTGATGTTTGCGTTATTCCTTATGGGCGTGACCAACTTCTTCTTTTTGATATCCACCTGCTTTACCGGCGTCTTCTACGCCCTTTTCCGGTATTTCCAACGTATTCGGACCTATAAAGGAAAAGAGGCCCTGGGCGTGGCGTTTATGGGCATCGGAGCCTTTGCAACGGGTATTATGATGTCTGCATTTGTGGTCTTGCCCGCGATGATCATTGCGGTGACCGCACCCCGGGCGACCGGCGGAACCTATTTACCCAACCTGATTGCGGCTTTCAAAATCAAAGACTGGGTGACGCTCATCAATCAAATCATGACATGGGAAGCATCCGGTGGAACAACCTACGATAAATGGTACCCGTTGATCAGTTTCTTCTTTCCGACGGTAAGTTGCCGTTCTTCGGCTTTATTGAATACCGGCTCTTACGATAACACCATTTCCAGCCTGTTTGTTTTCACGCCGATCATGCTTTTCTTGGTGCCCTCGATTTTGAACTCCATCCGCCAACGGAAATGGAGTCACATCATCGCCATTACGTTGATTCTATTTGCGCTTTTCACTCCATTCTTCTATTACATGCTTCAAGGATTTACTTCGGTGGATTATGGCCGTTGGCAAATCTTCGTGGTGTTGTGCTTGTTGGTCTACATTGCGCTCAATTATGAACAACGTGAAAAAATGCCGCGCTGGTTCTTCGACGTTTCGTTTGTCTTCGTTATTGGCATGGCCATCTTCGTCTTCTTTGTGGCCAAAGGTTACGAAGAAACCTATAACTTCGGAGAAATGGAAGAACGGGCTTTTGTCGGCTATGGCGAGCTTGTTTACATCGTCGCCGCTTATATCTTCATGCGCGGCCAATTCAAACGCGAACGTTTGACGCGGTCTTTGATGTACATGATTTCGGTCGAAGCCATCGTGATGGGCACATTGACGATGAACATCCATTCGTTGTCTGACTACAAAAACGGCTATAACGGGGGCATTGCCAACGTCACTGAAGAAACAGAGATCATCCGAAACATTAATCGCGATGACAAAGAATTCTTCCGCATTTACAACCTGAACGCCGCTGAATCGTCGAACCTTGGCATGCGTGAAGGTTATAACGGAATGACGGCATTCCACTCCCTTTACAATTTCGAACTTTCCGAATTTAATGAATGGTCCCACATGAACTACAACCATGGCGGATGGTCCATGGGTTATCACGAGAAACGGATCAATCTCGACACATTCCTCAATGTGAAATACTACATTATCAAGAATATCTATGACTCGTATTCATGGTCTGGAGAGGATGAGTACGGAAACACGATTTATACCCATCAAAACGTTCCTTTCGGCTTTGAACGGGTCCCCGAATACTCCACCGATCTTCATACGGTCTATCGAAACACCAATTTCATCGAGGGCGGATTCTCATACGACAACATCGTCGTCACAGATTATTCCGAAGAGACGCAAAGAAGCGACTTCTACAACAACTACGCCGATGAACCCATCAACAACGAAGAAGTCTATCTTCGCAGTGCAATCCTTCGAAACGATGATGCGGAAGAAGTCGTTGATGCATCACCAAACCTTGGGCTCGGTCAACGTCCCAATCGCGAAGCCGATTTGGAAAATACAAATGTTGAAAGATGGACCTGTGATTCGTTGTTTAATTCAGGCCATCCAAACGAAAGTGAAGGATGTCTTATCGACGATATTTCGAGTTCTGTAACCGCCTATGTTCCCGAATTATCACGAATTGTCATCACACCCAGCAGCAAAGCCTATTTCGGCAACACAGCCGAAGGTTATATTTATTACCTCCGTTGGATCTTAGACAGCCGCATGACTGCTTATTTCTTTGATCAAAACGATCAGTTGATTATTCGTGACGCCCATTCGTTTGTCAGCACATCGTTCAAATACATGCGGGGATACTACTCGCCGGTTCCCGTGAAAAAGATTGTGGTCATTCCGCATAATGTTAGCGCGCGGGCCATTTATTACCCCAATCTTTATTCGGAACCCTATTCGGCTTTCCAAGATCGCCTTGACGGACTCAATGCCTATCCTTTGGAAAACATGGAACATACTTCCAATACATTCGATTTTGATACCAATTATGCCCAGCGTCGTTTCATTGTGATGAGCGTTCCTTACGATGCAGGCTGGCATGTCACCGTGACCAACGAAAACGGTGAAACCGAGACACCCGTTGTTTACAAGGCTCAAGGAGGATTTGTGGGCTTCCTTTCAGGCGTTGGCAAATGCCATTATGATTTGAATTACTGGACTCCTTATTTGACCGAAGGTATTTTGATCTCTATAACTGGATTCTTCTTATTCAGTGCCTCGTGGGGAGCGGTCTTCGTCGTTCAAAAGAAACGCGAAGAGCGCGAAGCAGCGTTAGCCAAAGAAAAGAAAATCGGGGAAT
>CALMWE010000105.1 GCA_937873795.1 uncultured Caryophanales bacterium | reverse complement strand
TTAAAATCCGTGAGTTATGTCATTGGTCACAAAGATGAACTCTTGAATTTCATCCGAAAAGGACTTGAAACCGAACCCTTAATCGGAAACATCATCTCGACCCTTTTCCAAGAACTTTCCGAACACGATTAATCTATTTTTCCGATATATTAGTAACATTATCATGTAATTTTGAAAATGTTTTTGTTTCCATGATAAAATGATTTCGAATTCTGGGTGAGGATTTTTATGCTAGCAAGCGTTCCTTGGTTGACCGGTCTTTTGTTAAAAATCATCGAAAACGTCATCATCCTTTTTGCTGTGTGGTACATCTATATCGCTGGATATACCCCTCGAAAAAAGGTCAAGCGTTTATACAATATCGTAGCCGGCATTATTTTGGGTTGCGCAGCCATTTTCATCATGTTCAACGCCTTCATTCTCGATGAAACGTCAAAGTACCTTTTTGATACCCGTTCGATTGTCTTCAGCACTGCCGGTTTGTTTTTCAGTCCTTTTTCAATCGGTATAGGCGCGGTCATTGCCATCCTCTATCGGATTTTTTTCATGGGTGGAGCCGGAGCCTTACCCGGATCAATTGTTATTCTTACCTCTTCGATTTTAGGAGTCGTTTGGAAGTATGTTTGGAAAAGGAAAAATAAAAAACGTCTTGTTGAATTTTATGTTTTCGGCGTAATTAACGCAGCCATATTTCTTTTCTCCAGCGTCCCTTTCTTCTCAATAGAGTTGTTGCAAACAGCATGGGTTGTGATTCCGTTCGTCATGGTTCTCTATCCCTTTTTCACTGTCATCGCCTGTTTTCCGCTCACCTATCAAAAAGCTCGCTTCGAAAACTTACAGAAACTTGAGCAATCCGAATTAATGTTGCAAGCCAGCATCGACGTTGCCTCGAATATCAATATTTTCTCAATTGACACAAGAGGCCGTTATATCTCCTTTAACAGTACGCACGCACAAACCGTCAAAGAAGAATTAGGAAAAGAAATCCATGTAAACGAAAACATTGAAATCGAAGCGATATCGAAAATCTTAAAACGCGACCTAGGCGCAATATTTCAAAAGGTTTTTAAGGGCGAAACCGTTCATTTCGAGCAAGAAATGCCCGAAAATCAAACGTTTGATTGCAAAATTATGCCGTTGAAAAGTAAACGCCAAGAAATCATCGGGGCAACCGTCTTCTTCCAAGATATCTCCGAACAAAAGCAATATGAAAAAATGATCCTTGAAAAAAGCTACCGCGATGGTCTCACGGGGTTTATGAATAAACGTTTCTTCAATGAAAAGATTGTAGAAATCGATTCCGCCGCACATTGGCCTCTTGTCGTCGTCATGGCGGACGTTAACGATCTCAAACTCATTAACGACGGGTTTGGTCATGAAACCGGGGACCGTGTCATTGTTGAAGTCACCCAAAAAATATCCCATATATTTAATAACGCCCTAGCTTTCTTTAGAACCGGTGGAGACGAATTCTTGTTTTTCATACCCAAATCCGACGTTGAGTCCGTTTATCAAAAAGTCGGACTATTCAATAGTGAGATTAAGAATGCGGTCTTAGGGGAATTTGCTGTTTCCGTTGCCTTTGGGTGTGCAGTAAAAAACGGCGAGGGCAGCATTCAAGAAGTGATTAGCGAAGCCGAAAAGAAAATGTACGAGAACAAATTCGTTTTGCTTCATAAACGCCAAAACGATTTGGTACTTACGATTGAAAAGCGCTTTTTTGCCTCTCACCCCTTGGAGGAGAAACGGGCTTATCGCGTTTCGGAACTTGCAAGTTCATTCGGGCGTTATCTCGGTTTAGATGAGTTTGAAGTTCAGCCTCTAAAGACGCTTGCTCGCCTTTCTGAAATCGGAAAAATCGGGATGACCCCATTCGATGATTCAGCCTCTTGGGTTGATACGACAAATGGGCGGGAAGTCTCAATGAAACATGTAGAAATCGGTTATCAGATTCTTTCTGCATCCGGAGTTTATTCCGAAGTCGCCTTAGACGTTTTGTCCCACCA
>CALMWE010000104.1 GCA_937873795.1 uncultured Caryophanales bacterium | reverse complement strand
GTGCCTTTGTCATGGATCTTTTTGAAAAGCGTCATCATTTCATGGGCACCGCGAGGATCGAGTCCGGCGGTCGGTTCATCCAAAACAAGCACGCGCGGTTCGGCGGCAATGATGCCGGCGATGGCGACACGGCGGCGTTCGCCTCCGCTGAGTTCAAAGGGTGAACGTTGCCAATAGCTTTCATCCAAGCCGACTTCACGAAGCGCGGCATGAGCTTTCTTCAGGGCTTCCTCGGCGGATACACCAAAGTTCTTGGGTCCAAAGGCCACGTCTTTTTCGACGGTTTCTTCGAACAATTGATATTCGGGGAATTGGAACACAAGACCCGCCCGTTGACGGAGGCCTTTGAGGTTTTTGATGCGTTTATGAGGTTGAATCACGAATTCATCCACCAAAACTTCACCCGAAGACGGAAGAAGCAAGGCGTTGATGTGTTGCACTAACGTTGATTTGCCCGAGCCGGTATGACCGACAAGCGCGGTAAACGAACCATCTTGAATCGTGAGGTTGATGTTCTTGATGGCTTCATATTCAAACGGCGTCTTGGGGGAATAGACGTAGGAGACATTCTTAAACACTATCGGCATAGGAATGTCACCAGCCCTTCCGGCGTATCGATGTCTTTGACATCAAAGCCTTCCTTGAGCAAGGCGTCTTTGAGCTTGAACGTAAACGGCAAGTCTAAATCCATCGCCAAAAGTTCTTTTTGACGGGCAAAGATTTCATTGGGGGTGCCCCGCATCATGATTTGGCCTTCGTTCATCACGATGATTTCATCGCTTTGGAACGCTTCTTCGATGTCGTGGGTAATGGAAAGAATCGTTAATCCGGGATTTTCTTGACGCATGCCAAGAGCAATTTCACGGATTTCGCGTTTGCCTTTGGGATCGAGCATCGCCGTGGCTTCATCAAAGATGACGATGTCGGGATGCATCGCTAAAACGCCGGCAATAGCGACACGTTGTTTTTGTCCGCCGGAAAGATTGGCGGGTTCTTTATCTAGAAAATCGCTCATTTTGACTTTCTCGGCAAATTCGGAAATGATGGCATCCATATCGGCATGGGGAACGCGGCGGTTTTCTAAGCCGAACGCGATGTCGTCACGGACGGTGGCACCGATGAATTGGTTATCCGGATTTTGGAAAACGATGCCGATCCGTTGACGGAGTTCGCGGACCGTTTCTTCTTTGAGTTCTTTGCCGAAAAGGAAAATTTTGCCCGAAGGAGCTTCCAAAAGCCCGAGCAATAATTTGGCTAGCGTTGATTTACCGGAACCGTTGTGGCCGATGATGGCGACATACTTTCCGGAGTCTAAGGACAAAGAAACGTGGTTGACCACGTTCTTTTTGCCATCGTAACTATACGAGATGTCTTCTAAACGGATAATTTCCAAAAACGATCATTTCCTTTTCTTACGGGAGATTTCGACCATGGCGACTAAAGCGGCAAATAAACAGACGACAATCAAGGCATATAAGACATAACCCCAGGGATAGCCCGCGGGGTTCGGTAGGAGGTCGTGAAGCAGCGACAAGAGACCCACCACGGCTAATAAGTATACGACAAGAAGAATGACGAGCCGCGTAAAAAACGCTTTAATATGTCGTTTTTTCGGTGAAATCATAGGGTCGACATTTCAATATGGGGCACACGGCCTTTATAGGCGCGGTATTTGACACCCGCCATATCGAACATCTTTTTGCTGGCTTGCGTGGCCACCGAAGCATCGTATTTATCATCCGCATAGATGATTTCTTTGATCCCGGTTTGAATGATTGCTTTGGCGCATTCATTGCACGGGAATAAGGTGACATACACACGGCAACCTTTGAGGTGTGAACCATCGCGGGTATTGAGGATGGCGTTGAATTCGGCATGGCAGACATAAAGGTATTTGTTGTCCAAGCCTTCGCCTTTGCCCCACGGCAGGCAATTGTCATCGCAACCGATCGGCATGCCGTTGTAACCGATGGAGACGACTTTGTTCTCGGCGTCGACGATGCAAGCCCCGACTTGCGTCGAAGGATCCTTGCTACGCATCGCGGAATAAATTGCGATGCCCATAAAGTATTCATCCCAGGTAATGTAATCTTTGCGTTTGCTTTCCATAGACGGGACTCCTTAAGATACGTTCGTATTATATCATACGTTCGTCGCAGTGCGCCTTAGGGCGCGCGAAAAAACCAAAATCACGATTCTTTTCTTTTCACTTAGCTAGGACTAAAATAGGCTTAAGGAATCTTTCCTTAGGGAAGAATTGAGGTGTGGCCATGCCTAACTTTTATTATTGGCTCATAGGTTCTGGAGCATTCATATTAATCCTCGGCATCGCTTTTTTGTGGGAAATCAAGCGTCTTCGGAATGCGACGATTTACCGGAAATACAACACCGATGTGCGACGTTTGGAACGCCGCCTCGATGTCCATTTGGATCTCATAACCATCCGCTTCAGGAGCTCGTTACCGCCGAGTGAAATCCATCTTCGCCGCAACGTCGAAAACTTGGAGCTCGTCAATCGCGGCATCAGTGCCTTTTATGAAGTCTGCCAACGCCATGACGCCAAAGATAAACACGGTTTGATTGCCGCCATCTCTGCACTTCCCGATTTAGTCCCGTTTTATGACCTTAAAACCTATTTGGATGACGGCAAAGGTTCCGCAGAAGGCGAAATTCTCAGTCACTTTGTCGAACGCCATCACCGCATCCATGACCCGTTACTCGTCAGCATTCTCGGAAAAAAGATTTATACCCGTACCAATTCGCATTTCTATTATGCGTTCAAGAAATGTTTGGTTTATCTGAAAATTAAAAAAGGTCTCCCTGAAGCCAACCTTGTCGATTACAATGCGTTGGAATTCTCGATTGAACGGACGGGAAGGACCACCAATGAAGGCGAACGTCTCGGGACCTGGCATTACCACTTCACCGCGTTCCATGACCGGATGCCGATTTTTAATCGGACGATCCACGCCCGCAAAGTCAATGATGTCCGCCACTACGAAAATATGATGCGTATTCTTAACGAACGCGAAGTCTATGCCGAATGCCCCTCGATTGCCGAAGCCTTGAAGAAAATGGCTCGCATCGAAAACATGACGCAAATCACGTTGACCGCGATTGACATCATGAGCGGCTCCCAATTCA
>CALMWE010000103.1 GCA_937873795.1 uncultured Caryophanales bacterium | reverse complement strand
CCATGATGTCGCAATAATCGGAGATATCGTAACCGCAGTCGTCGTTGGGGCTTTTGAAGCACGGAGAAAGCCAGATGGCATTGACGCCAAGGTCTTTGAGATAATCGAGTTTAGAAATAAGACCGGGTAAGTCTCCGATGCCGTCTTGGTTGGTGTCCTTGAAGCTGCGTAGATAAACCTGGTAAAAAATAAGGGATGAGAAGTCTTGGTATTTTTTAGTGAGCATGAAGGGTTCCTCTTAATGAAAATGAAATATTATTTCAGACCCTCTCATTGTATCGTGTTTTCTAAGATGCACTCTAGATGAAAACGCGGATAAAAATCGAAAACATCATACGTGATTCAGAAAGGATTTTCTATTCAGTCGCCACTTTTTTAGCAGCCGCTTTCAATTGCATAGTACAAAACATAAATCCCACGTTCCATTTTCATGAGCTTACCTATAGAGGCAAGGTATTTGAGGATCATCGGGATAATTGTTCGCCATCCTCCATCGTAGAGGGAACAATCCCTTGGTTGTTTGAGCAAGTCGAATGGTTTTGTCGTTTTTTTATTTACTTTCTTGCTTATTTCATACGATTTATTAAGCGCGGTTGTCGACTAAATGGAAAATTGCTTAATCGATTAAAATGAAAATCCCCAAAACAAAAACATTTTCCTTCTAATAACTCGGAACATGGGTCGATGCCCAAAGGAAACAACTCACAAAGAGGACAATGGTCGCGACGAGGGTGATGACGTTGATCCATTCTTGAAGACCGAACTTGCGAAGGGCCAAAGCCACGGAATTGAGCACAAGATTAAGACCGAGATAATGAACGAGAATCAATGAGGCAGTTCCAGATAACGAGTACATGGAATGGAAATGAACGATGTGTCCATAGCCAACGATTTCACTTTCACTGTTATAAAGGGGGAAAGACCAACCCGATTGGATGACGGGGATAAAAACAAGTCCAATGAAGATTGCCGACACGGCGATATTCAGGATGATCAGCGTAATACTCTTTTTCATGATTTTTCTCGCTTTCTAAAGCATTATCTCTTAAATGCTTTTTCGAATAAGAGAGCGCGTATCGTTAAGTCGCTCCGCCACCACAGGCGGGCGGTTTCGAATTCTTTGTAGGGCGTATACCAATTCCAATAAATGTCCATCGCACCGTCGCTTTTTTGCATTTTTTGAAGTTGGTCGATTTCTTTTTGAATGAGGCCCTCATGACCTTCGATGAAGAAGGCATCTTGGTCCGGGAAGAACTTGGACGGTAAGGTCACATACTCCACGCCGTATTTGGAGGTGTCGGAGCAAACTTCTTTATCGATTTTCTCGATCAGTTGAGCTTTCAAACCGTCTAAGGGAATGAGGTCATTGACTTCCGCTTCAAGAAGGAAACGGTAGAGACCGAGATAACACCTTAGGGTATCCCCACTTAAGGTGTCTTCTTGGGTGATAAAGTCATAGGCTTGTTGGGCAATGAGGCAGGCGTTTTTATACAGTTTGGTGTGTTTATTGCCGTAACGGATGATGAAACCCGCTAAGTACGCACTGGGGTTATACGAAAAGGATAAGTTTTGAGGATGGTATTTCCACCAAATGGCATGCGGATAATCGTTATTCGA
>CALMWE010000102.1 GCA_937873795.1 uncultured Caryophanales bacterium | reverse complement strand
GTCCAACGTGTTTGCCAAAGAAGTAAACCCGGGGCAGCTTAAGTTTATAAAATTCCGGATTAAAACCAGGAGAAAAAAAGTTTTTAGCATAATGAGGACCCAAAAATGATGATTTCATTGGTGTTGACCAAAGAACTTCCGAAGATCGAACTTTTGGATTCCCAAGTCAAGTTTGTATCCAAACCCGAACGAATTCGTGAAGGTTTAAAACAAGAAAATTGTTCGGGGTATAACATTATTTGCAACGGACGAATCGTTGGGTTCTTTTTGCTGAGAAACTATGCTGAAAACGAATATTTCTTGTGGGATATGATGATTGATAAGAAGTACCAAGGTAAGGGTGTTGGAAAAGCCGCTCAAAGTGAGTTGATGCAAATCCTTCATAGCCGAGAAGCAACCGTCTTAACGACCACGTATGTTTATGGAAACGATCTTTCACGGCACTTATTTGAAAGCGCCGGTTTTCGAGAACACAGTGTTGTAAATGAAAATGGTATCCATGAAGTGAATATGATTTATCATTTCAACCAAGTTCCTCTTAAGTAAAACAAAAACATTTTTCAGGTACTTTCAAAAACCCAGAATCATCCTATGAGAAAACATTAGGCGGGCTTTATTGTAAGCTACGTAACCTTTTTAGCGTAAATCCATTGGTAAATCGAAGACATGGTCTCCAAAATACTTCTGGGTTGATAGCCTAGTTCATTCGTAGCCTTTTGATGCGAATAGAAGCTATTGGATTTAATCGTCGATAAAGAATACCCGGTATAGAGAGGCACTTGTTTTTTCTGTTGATAATGTTTTTCGAAAATTGGCGCGACCATCTTGGGAATCCAAACAGGAAGAACAATACGTATCCTTTTGACGTTTCCGACGATGGATAAAGCATCAAACATATCTTTGATCGTGATGTATCGGTTTGAAAGAATATAACTTTCTCCTCGGCGTCCTTTTTCAGCAGCGGCTAAAACACCTGAGGCTACATCACGGACATCGACAAAGTCGTATCCACCTTTGACGATAACCCGTAGGGTTCCTTGAATGAAGGACTCAAAGAGTTTGGTCGTATTGCCTTCATAGAAGTCATAAGGTCCAATGATTCCGGAGGGATGAACAATCACAACATCCAGTTTTCCTTGGGCGTTTAAAACGTATTGGGATGCCTCGGATTTTGTCTTGGCGTAGTCGCCTTCCACGTCACTGGGATCAAAGTAATCTTGTTCGGAGATGATTTCCCCTTTAGGTTTTTCTTTGAGAGCGTGTACTGAACTGACATAGACAAAACGTTTGACGCCGTATTCAATGGCGAGATCCACCATGTTTTTCGTCACGCCAACATTAACGTCATGGGTGAGTTTACTGTATTGAGCATAAATAGAAATAATACCTGCGCAATGGATGACGACAAGTTCTTCGTTTTCCGTATGTTCAAAGAACGGAATCAAGGTTTCTTTCTTGGTGACATCACCACGAAAAATCGATACCGGCATTAAAGCGAACATATCATTGATGTCATTGGGCAAGACTAAAGCCCGGACCTTCTGTTTATCTGCGAGAAGGTTTCGGATGATGACATTACCTAGATGGCCGTAGGCCCCTGTGACTAAGTAGATTCTTTCCATAACCATCACCGACGCTTTCTAAAGAACACTCAGTTTAAATTTCCGACAACGTGTTACATATGTGCTACACTATTATTGTGCATTAGGGACTTTAAATAAGTCCACCCACAACGTGTGCCATCTTGTTGCGATATGCAACGCTTAACAACCTTTTTGTTGTTTAGGAGGACAAAACTATGACGAGTGTCAAAGAAGACCATCGCATCCGTGTGACTCGAGCGATCATCAAAGATGCCTTTGTGTCGTTACTCAAAAAAAGACCCATAAAAGACATCTCCGTCAAGGAACTTTGTGCGGAAGCGAACATTAACCGAAGCACGTTCTATTTCCATTACACGGATGTCTATGACTTGCTTGAACAAATCGAGCAAGAGATGTTCGATGATTTAAGAAAGATGTTGGATACATCGTCCTATGACCTTGTCTATCTTGCCAACTCAATCTACAAAGAGCTTTTCATGTTCATTGAAAAGCATCTGGATATGTGTGAGGTTTTGATCGTTAAAAACTCCGATCCAACCTTCAGGCAAAAGGTATATGAGATTGGATATGAAAAATATATGCAGATTTGTAGCTTTACTAATCCGAAAGCGGATAAAACAAAACTCGATTACTTTTATGTCAGTCTTTTAGCTGGCTATATCGCTATCATCGGAAAATGGCTTGAAGGCGGACGAAAAGAATCGATTGAGGAAATCGCAGGTATTGCGCGTCAATTAACAACTGAAGGCATCAGCGCCCTCGAATAACTTTCTAAATTAACCCTACGGGTTGATTCTGATTCGGACCATGTAACTCATTGGAGTGAGATAGTCCGTTTTGAAGAACGCTGCATAATCCACGATGTGGAGTTTGTAATATTTACCAACTTTA
>CALMWE010000101.1 GCA_937873795.1 uncultured Caryophanales bacterium | reverse complement strand
CATCATCGTGATGTCCAAAGGTGAGATTAAAGAGTCCGGGACGCACCAAGAACTTTTGAAAAATAAAGGGCTTTATTATACGCTTTATCAGTTGCAGTTTGACAACACCGAAAAATCCTAAACAACCCAGCGGTCCAAGTTGAACGTCTTAAGAGGTTTTTTTGGTTTTTTTCCGATGATGGATATAAACTAAAGCACACGCACCGCTGACGGAAACGCCCAACACGACGTACGTCCACGGATTTTGAAAGACTTGGGAAACGCCTTGGAGGGTTTGAGCCGTATGCAGGGTCTTCGTGCAGCGTCCCAAAAGATCATTTTCGTCCACATAATAAGGAGTACTTTCCGTCCCCCAATGATCGTATTTGGCAGGATCGTCGTCGGCGAGGGAAGCGTGTTGTTCGGAGTACGTCCAAAGATGGCCGTCGCCATCAAGATAGCCAAAATAATGGATGGCAATAATCGCTTCGGTAATCGGAACGCTGGTCAATTGTGCTTTGGTGTGAAAAATAATCACATCGCCTTTTTCCAAGTGCTCGACATCGGTTTTTTGGGCAATCACATAATCATTGACCATCAGCACCGGTTCCATGCTTGGACTGGTGACGCGGTAGAACCCTACCCCCACCAACCGAATCAAGCCATCGGGCACCGTGAGATTCAATATCACGATTAACAATAAAAAAGCCGCCAGGGAAGTGAAAAGGCCATCGACCCAGCGACTTAGTTTCTTTTGTTTTTTAAGGCTCTTTTCCATGCGTTACCCGTTAGATGCCCAGTTTCGTCTTTTTAATCAGTTTCATGCGCGTAAATTCTTCGCGTTCGCGTTCTTCAAGGATTTCGGTAATGTATTTGATGTTTTGATCAAGGGAAGGCAAAACAACGTTTTTTAAAGCGTTGGAACGTTTTTGGCTTTTCCGGATTTCGTTAGCGAGCCGATAAACGATATTATCGATTTCCGCCAATTGGACCGTCAAATCGCGAACCTGCTGAAACATTTGATAGGCATAATCGAATTTTGAATTGGTGGAACGTAAGCCGTAAGAAAGCCGCAAATTGCTGGGATCGTGGGTGACCATCGGGATATCGACGCCCATCAGGTTTCGATAATTGAGGTGGAGACCGTCGTCCACAGGAATAGCCATTGCAATCTCATTCACGATGCCCATGGTAATATTGGCTTCTTGGAGAGCTTGATACGCTTTACGGTAGGTATCGCTGATTTTTCCTCGGATCTGATTGACTTTAGGCAACATTGAAAGCATCTCTTGGACCAGAATGTTTTTTTTGCGGTCCATGAGTTCTTGCCCATTTCGGGCCAGTGCTTGAGTTTTTTTCAGCACCATCAAGTTGCTTTTTGTAGGGACTACCGTCGCACTCATTGGGCGCCTCGTTTGATAATGCGGTTAACAAGGTCTTCTTTTTCCAGACCGAATCTCTTTTTGGCACGAGTGGCGTCATAGAATTGTTCCAGGTCAGAATCTTTGACTTGGTTTAAATCCGTTTTCGGCAAAACACTCAGCAAATCCCATCCCAAATCAAGAGAAAAGGTCATTTCACGGTTTTCGCTTCCCTGATTCAGGAAGAAGGTTTCGAACAATCGGCCGAAGAGCATGTAGTTTTGATCGGATTCATTTAATTCGTCCTCGCCGATGACGGATGCCAACGAACGGATTTCTTGAACGTGGGCAAAGGAAGAAAAGAGTTGGTTTGCCAAGGATTGGTGATCCGCACGGGTATATTGAGCCCCGATGCCATCTTTCATCAACCGCGACAAAGAGGGCAAAATGCTCACAGGCGGACGTACCCCTTTTTGGAAGAGTCCGCGATCCAAAACAATTTGACCTTCGGTAATGTATCCGGTTAAATCGGGAACCGGGTGGGTAATGTCATCATTGGGCATTGTAAGAATCGGAATTTGCGTTACCGAACCCGAGCTTCCTTCCACCATGCCCGCCCGTTCGTAGAGCGAAGCAAGATCGGAGTATAAATAACCCGGGAACCCTTTACGTCCGGGGATTTCGCCTTTGGAAGAAGAAAATTCGCGCAGACCTTCGCAATAAGACGTCATATCGGTCATCACCGCTAAGATTTGATAGCCTTTTTCAAACGCCAAATATTCGGCGGCCGTTAACGCGGCACGGGGAGCGATAATCCGCTCGATGATGGGATCGTCGGCTACGTTGACGAACATGACCACCCGTTCCATGACATGGGCTTCTTCAAAGCTTTGGCGGAAAAACTGAGCCACGTCATGGCTCACGCCCATGGCGGTGAAAACGACCGCAAATTTTTCTTTGGAAGCATCGGCAATACGCGCTTGTTTGACGATTTGGGCCGCCAATTCGTTATGGGGTAATCCCGCTCCGGTAAAAATCGGGAGTTTTTGTCCACGAATCAGCGTTGTCAACACATCGATTGAGGAAATGCCGGTTTGAATGTAGTTGCGCGGATAAACGCGAGCGACCGGATTCAACGGATTACCGTTAATATCGCGTTTGACGTTGGAAAAGACAGGCCCCAATCCATCGATTGGTTGGCCGGAACCGTCAAAGACGCGTCCGAGTATTTCAAGCGAAAGCGGCAATTCCAACGCATGTCCGCCGAAAATCGTATGGACATCATTGAGGCCAATGCCTTGTGTTCCTTCAAAGACTTGGACCGCGGCAATATCGCCTTGGATTTCAATCACCCGACCATGGCGGATTTCTCCGCTTGGCAAGC
>CALMWE010000100.1 GCA_937873795.1 uncultured Caryophanales bacterium | reverse complement strand
AAATGAGGATGGTCGAAAGAAGGAAGATTGTTTGTTCCATGATTTGATCTCCTATGGGATGGATAAAACCATTTTACCGAAATGTGAAAGCGGTTTCAACTATCATGTGACGATTTCGTCATATTGGTTTGTGAGGGCTCCCATAAGAAGTTTTTGGGGTCCAAATGGACAGGAAATAAAAAATTGGGTTTCTCAAAAAAGGAAAAACGCCGAGTATCATCGAGAAAAATGGCCGATTTTGTAGTAAAATAAGAAAATAGGAGTTTTCTTATGATTCTACTCAAACATTTCCGTCACTACTATCTCAAGTACGGGCTTGCCTTCTTGATCGGCATTGCCATTTTGGTCGCGGTCGACTGGTACCAACTCGAAATCCCACGAATCATCAAAGTCATCATTAACGGCGTCGAAGGCGGGACCATTACCGTCATGGACCAACTCTGGACGCCCCTGTTGACTATTTTAGGCATCGTCGCCGGCATGACGATTGGCCGTTTCTTGTGGCGTATCACCTTGATTGGCAACAGCCGTCGCATCGAAACCGATATCCGCAGCGAGATGTTTAAGCACGCCACCAAGTTGGACCAAAACTTCTATTCCAACGAAAAAATCGGTGGTTTGATGTCCTATTTCATCAACGATTTGAACGCGGTCAAAGAACTCTATGGGTTTGGCCTTTTGATGCTCATCGATGGTCTGGTCCTCGGAGGGTTCGTGCTCGTGCGTATGTTCTCGCTCAACTGGGAAATGACCTTGTATGCGGCGATTCCTTTAGCGTTCATGGGCGTGTTGGTCTTCTTCCTTGAACTCAAAATGGAAAAGAAATTCAAACTTCGCCAAGACAGTTTTGAGAAGATGAGCGATTTTGCCCAAGAATCCTTCTCCGGCATTACCGTCATCAAAGCCTATGTCCGCGAAGCAGTCGAATCCCTACGTTTCAAAAAGAAGTCGAAAGATGTTTTTGATAAATCGATGGACCACCTCAAATACTCGGTCGTCGTCAA
>CALMWE010000099.1 GCA_937873795.1 uncultured Caryophanales bacterium | reverse complement strand
CAAGGACAATCAACCTTACCCAAACGCACAAGACCAGCATTAAACCCGCCAGCGGAGATGTCGATATGGGCATCGTCGTGAATTCGGGAGCGAAAACCGCCATCGAACTCAAACAATCCTCTCTTTATTCAACGTACGACACTACGGTGTGGAACATTGTCGACGGAAGCTATCCTTCCTTGATTGCCCCGCAAATCGTTACGACGATTGCTGAATAATCTAGGTACTAACGTCAAACTGAGTTTCCGAGCAAAGACGTTTGCACGGAAGTTATAACAACTCGTTTGTGACGTTCAATACGGGGCCCATAATACCCCAAAAAAATTGAGGAAAGGAGGAAAACTTATGTTAGCAAAAAAGATTGGCGCTCTGTTAGCAACAGCCTCAATTGGCATTGTCACGTTATGTGCAGTCGCCTTCCCGAGTCAAGGGGTAAATGGAATCTATGCCGAAGAATCATCGGCTTATTCCATCACCTATCACGCCGGTGACGCACATACAGATGGTTTTGGGACATATTTGCTTTCTGAATTTGGTTACAAAATATATTTTGCGGCAACAGACCAAGTTTCTTTTGGAACGAATGTGTCAGATGGCTACTTGATTCACTTTGCTGGAAACGGTGGTTGGTTTTATTGGGATAATGGTCAAGCTCCCAAAGACGGCGTTGGAAGTATCAACGCAAATGGTTTTAAAAACCTGAAAAGCATTTCGATGACTTGGGATACTGCCGGAATTTCGGGCTTGGAAATCCATGCCTATAACGGTAATTTCAATGCGAGTGGAAGCATTGTCACCCCGGGTCAAACAATAACCGACACCATTTCAGGTTGCACATTTACCTATGTCAACGCTGCTTGGAATGGTTCTCTTACAACCGCACCAGTAAAAATCACTTCAATGACTATCACTTATTCTTGCTCGTAGACCAAATTAAAGGTTTATAGCTAAAATCTTTATATGAAGGGGTAGGCATCCTGACGAGGATACACCGCCCTTTCATTCATTCGAAAATAAAAATGAATTTCGGCATTTTGCCAAATCTTTTACCGGATTTCTCTTCCATTACCCTTTATCGGTTTGATATCAATGTCCGCTCAGCGACGATTCTTGGCGTTATCAGCGCCGGAGGGTTGGGAGCGCCGTTATTGATCGCATCCAATAACTGGAGTTGGAAAATGTTGGGGGCAATTTTA
>CALMWE010000098.1 GCA_937873795.1 uncultured Caryophanales bacterium | reverse complement strand
AATTAAAAAGGTTGCACTAACCCCGACTTAGTGTTAATGTATAAAAGCGCCAAGAAAAGGCGTCTTATCGCGGGGTAGAGCAGTTCGGTAGCTCGTCGGGCTCATAACCCGGAGGTCGAGGGTTCAAATCCTTCCCCCGCAACCAAAGAATGAATAGACCACTGCGGTGGTCTTTTTTATTTCCTTGAAGATGAAAACCACGCATCCATTCCGATGCTTTCATTCGAAGGATCATAGACTCAAAAAGTTATTTTTGTTGGATATTGGCCGTCCGTGTTCTAAAATAGGGACAACTGTGAAAAGGAGATTTCCCTTATGCCTTGTACAACAATTTTAGTGGGTAAAAAAGCCAGTTATGACGGCTCGACCCTGATTGCCAGAAACGACGATGGCCCGTTTGAGCCCAAAAAGTTGATCGTGGTCACGCCCGATAAGCAACCCAAAAAATACCAAAGCAAAATCGGCCATTTGAAAATCGAATTGCCCGAGAATCCTTTACGATATTCTTCGACCCCGACCGTCCAAGGAGAACACGGTGTTTGGCCCGCCAACGGCATCAACGAAGCCAACGTTGCGATGACCGCGACCGAAACCATTACCTCGAATCCGCGCGTTCTGGGAGCCGATCCCTATGTCCGTTACGTCAAAGCCAAAAAGAGAAAAGAAAAAGACACTATCGGCGGTATCGGCGAAGAAGACTTGGTCTTACTTGTGTTACCTTATGTCAAAACCGCCCGCGAAGGCGTCTTAAGATTGGGTTCATTACTCGAGAAGTACGGAACCTACGAAGCCAACGGCATTGCCTTCAGCGACGCCGAGGAGTGCTGGTGGCTCGAAACCATCGGCGGCCATCACTGGATCGCGCGTCGGGTCAACGATGAAGAATACGTCATCATGCCCAATCAATTCGGGATGGACCGTTTTGATTTTGCCGATGCCTTCGGTGAGCAAAAAGAAAACTTATGCTCCGCGGATTTAAGAGAATTCGTGAAGGACAACCATTTGGATTGTTCCCTCAACGGCGTTTTCAATCCCCGTCTTGCGTTTGGCAGCCATTCCGATCAAGACCACGTGTATAACACGCCCCGAGCGTGGTATATCGGCCGTTACTT
>CALMWE010000097.1 GCA_937873795.1 uncultured Caryophanales bacterium | reverse complement strand
CGGCCCAAGAAAACATCGAACTACCGTTCCGTCTTTTTGGTCTTTCCTATGACCCCAAACGCCTCAATGAACTGGTCACCGCTTTGCAAATCAAACCGTTATTAAAACGGAAAACCAAACAATTATCGGTCGGTCAAAGACAACGTGTGGCGTTATGTCGAGCTTTGCTCAAAGACAACCCCATCCTTTTTGCCGATGAACCCACTAGCAGTCTTGATACCGACTTAGCGGATGAATTATTCCGTTATCTCGTCGAATATGCGAAGACCCATTTGGTGGTTGTTGTTACCCATGACCGTGAACGGGCGGAACAGTATTCGGATGCGCTCTACCAACTGGAAAACGGTTCGTTAACCCCACTCATTCCGCTTTCAAAAAGTCCAAAGGCTTCCTCTTCACTGAAGTTACCGGAAAACGGTTGGAAAGTTCCTTTTTCCGCCACCGTAAAAAATGGTGCTTTATTAACCAACAAGGCCTTATTCAGCGTTTTTTCCTTTTTAACACTCATGATTTTGATCCCGATGACTTTGTCTTTTTCACTGGGAAATTATAATCGGGACAACGTTATGCTCAACTCGTATTACGGAACAAACACCTTGTTATCGGTCAACCGTTCTTCGGGAAGTGTCCCGGATTATGAGGCAACGAATTCACCGCTTCCTTTTAACTATGTTGAATCTCAAGAAATCGAAGCAAAAATGGAGGAATTTGACTATTTGGCTTCAAGTGCGAGATTCGAAGTTCGATTCCCAGTGACGGGTATCATTGATGAAAATGGATCGGGTACAAGTACATTTATCGCAGGACACCAGCAAACAGCCTGGCGGGCATTTTCTCTCAACCAAGATGTTTTAGATACTTACGGTTTTTCACTTCTTGAAGGACGTTTGCCCGCTGAAGGTGAAAACGAACTGGTGATTACCCGTTTCCAATTTGAAGATTTTTCCTCAGGGCTTGTACATTATTATCGCTCTGTGGATGAAATGTTTTCGTCGGCTACACCCCTCGAAATCGATGGCTATGAGGATATTTTGAATACCACAGTTTCATTCAAGAATAAGAACAAAACTGTAACGCTTAAAATCGTGGGGGTCATTGAGACATATCCTGATCCTCGGGTCTATGAGTATTATAAGAATCAAAATTCAAGCGATTTATACTATCTTTTGGAGAATACTGCTCTTTACACCTACCACAATGCTCTTTACTTACCCTCCTCGATCATGAATGATTACACCTATTCAAATTCTCCTATTGAAATAGGTGCACACGCGGATTTTTCTGAGCCAGAATCCACACAAGAAGTTACCAACCCGCAACGAATATCTTTAAATATACTGGATAAAACTAATTTTCCTGGTGCCGTGGACTTCTTTGAGACAGAAAAAACGGATATCGAAGTCGGTGAAATCGCGGTGACTCTCAGAGCTTTCAAATATCCGGTTGTGAATGATACAATAACTGAGTTTGTTTCTTATTATGATTTACAGAGACATTACATTTTTGATTATGCAAAGGATCATCTTCCCGATGGCTTTTCCAGCACGATTCCCGAAATGAGCGATGCAGAATATTATGTAGAGTATATTTTGGGGCACGCTGAAAACACATATGCTCCCGAATATAATCGTTCCTATTTCCAAAATCTTACTCATAACAATGCACAATCCTACATCTCGGACCATTTTGCGAACGAAGATATTTATGTCACCCAACAATATTTCATTGATTACTCTCACTATTATTACTTTACTAAGCCCATGCGCCTTGTTGGTATTTTTAATGAGGTTAGTTATGGATACCACGCTGTAGTAACTCAACCCGATTTTGAAGTTTTTTACTCATACTATTATGCCGATTTGAAGACCACTGATTCCTTTGTCATTAAACTTTCGAGAGATCGTTCAAAAGATTTGGCGTTAATTCATTTTTTACAAGATCAATCTTATTATGTTGAAGGGACTTCTGCACACATCCAGTTTAATGATCCGGTGATGATGAATTTAACCAAGTTTAATCAGCGTTTTGAATCGCTCAAACAACCATTTTCCTTTATAACTTATGCTGGCATCTCGCTGGTTGCCCTGTTCTTGGTACTTCAAACGGTTGTATCCAATCGATCGTTGGTTCGACGCTATAAACTGCTTTTTGACTTGGGGGCATCGCGGCGAAGTATTTTGATTTCTTATGCCCTGGTCTCCCTTGTTATGTTAATACTTTGTGTCGCGTTGGGGTTGGGGTGTTCGTATGTTATTGTCGACTCGATCAACCAAGCCATCGTCCAAAGCGGAGGCATTATTCTTTTATTGGGAATATCCGCCAAAGAGATTTCCTTTATTCTTGGAACATCACTAGGTTTATCGGCGCTCATGTTTTTAACCAATTTCTGGATGATGTCAGTCGATTTTCTAAAAAATCGTCCTCATTCCAAAAGATAAAATTGCCCCAACTATGTTTTAGGATGACCTATTTATTACGTTCTCTGTTATTTTTTCAGATTCGAACAATTTGTTTAACACATGAACAAAAAGATAGATTAAAAACGCTTTTCGTAATAAAATAAATTACTGTAACCGACTTTGGCAAAAAGTCTTCGTCGGTGACCGTATGGGGATATGGCGGAACTGGCAGACGCGTAAGACTTAGGATCTTATAAGGAAACTTGTGCAGGTTCGACCCCTGTTATCCCCACCAAAATTTGACTCGATCCGGAATATCAAAAAAACCTTCATCCCGGTTAAAAGCATTCAAACAGCCACTTCGATGGCTGTTTTTTTGTATTAATTATTTGTTTGTATGCGAAAGGGCATAGAAGACGAAAATAGGCTTCAAAACCAAAAACGTTTTATTTAAATCTTACTTTCGGTGATGACGCTGATAGGTTGCCACCCTTTGAAGGAGGCTTTTTGAGTGTTTCCCGAGGAATCGCGCAACCGGAAGACGACATTATTCCCCAACGTTTCGATTTGTTCGACCACATATTCACAGCCGCGGAGTCGGATGACATCATTGATTGCCACCCTCTGGGCCATTCTTAGATCGCTGACTTTTACTGGACCATTTCCTTGTAAACCCATTTTCATATTTCCCCTTTTGATGATATTGTGCCCCTACAGGAAGAGAATGTACATAGGAGGTTCCTTTCCACTTTTTGTGCTATTGTCGGGTGAAAAAGAAACTTTGTTTTTCTTTTTTTGGTTCTTGGAAAAAAACACTGCGATGCTATGATATTTCTAGGAGGCATT
>CALMWE010000096.1 GCA_937873795.1 uncultured Caryophanales bacterium | reverse complement strand
AGCGTCGAAAATTCTCTCAACAATCAAAAAATTGATGAAAGAGATTCGGATGGCCCCTTATGATGAAGACTTACGTACGGGAATTCTTCGCCATGTCTTGATTCGGGCTTCGTACTATACCCCCGAAATCATGGTGGTCCTCGTCACCAACGTCGATTCCTTCCCCGGAAGAGGAAACTTTACCAAAGAACTTCATAAAGAATGCCCTGAAATCACCACCATTATTCAAAACATCAATACGAGAGATACCAATGTCATTTTAGGCACTAAAGAAAACATCCTCATGGGAAAAGGTTATATCACCGATACCTTATGCGGAATCAAGTTCCAAATCTCCAGCCGCTCCTTTTATCAAATCAATCCGACCCAAACGGAAAGACTTTATAATCTTGCCATCGAAAAGGCCCAATTAACGGGCAAAGAGCGGGTTTTAGACGCTTATTGCGGCATCGGCACCATCGGACTGGTTGCAAGTAAAAAGGCCGCTGAAGTCGTCGGTGTGGAAGTCGTGGATGATGCAATCAAAGACGCGATTAAGAACGCTAAAAGTAACGGCATTACCAATGCTCGGTTTTATGTCGGAGACGCCGGTGAGTTCATGCTCAATATGGCCAAAGAGAAACAAGTCTTTGATGTCGTCTTCATGGATCCTCCCAGAAGCGGTGCAGACGAAAAATTCCTCAAGAGCCTTTTGACGCTTTCGCCCAAGAAGATTGTTTATGTTTCCTGCGACCCTGCGACGTTAGCAAGGGACGTTAAAATACTTTCTTCCAAATATGATGTACAAAGTGTTTCACCGGTGGATATGTTCCCGATGACGTTCCACGTCGAAAACGTCGTTTCTTTATCCATCAAATAGGTTCAATAGAAAATTTCTTATCCCTGGAATTTTAGATTCTCGTCAAACATTTGTTTTCTAAGAAATCAATGATTTTTCCTTTTTCGTCGGTTTCATAATAATGAACAAGAAGTTTCTTAAACAAAGCCACTTCCTGAGCGGGAATTACCAAGATGCCTTTGCCGTTTTTGATGAGATGATGGTTGGCAAACAAGACCGCGGTTCTTTTGTTACCATCGAGGAATATCTGCCTTTTCATAATGTAAAGAAGCGCTTGAACCGAGGCATCAACCACGTCGGTTAATGCCATGATTCGAGAGAGCTCTTCTTTGACTTGATCTTCAAAGGGAATGGGGGGGATGTAGGTGCAACCCCCAATGGAGACGGGTACGGTTCTGACTTTTCCGGCTGTGTACGAAAATCCTTCTTGGACCATCGCGTTAATTTGGCACAAAATGGCAAAGTTGGAAGGGGATTGGATGACTCCTTCATTCAAGATAAATTCCCAAGCGTGCTTTAAATTGACGACTTTGGTGACATCTTCGGCGGTCATATCATTGACTTTTCCGCCGTTAACGAGTGTTTCGGTGTCAGAGTAAGTGGTGGCGATTCCTTCTAGGATGGATTGCTTGTAGATCGAATCGACTAAGTTTCGGCGGGCAAGGTCGATATTTAAACCGACTTCGGGGCTGATTTTGGTTTCAACGTAATGGACTTGATCCAAAAGCTTTTGAATTTCCCTGATTCTTTTTTTATATTGTTTGGCAATCCGGTTGTTCTCCAAAATGAGATTATTGAGTTCAAGACTATATTCGCCCACATATTTACTTTTTAGCATTCCTTCATCACGGTAATGGACATAGAGGTATTTCTTGCTTTGGACTTCTCTGATTTCAACGCTCCCATAAATAAGTTTGCCAAGTCGATCAAAAATTTGATCTTTTTCCAGAATTAAGGATGCGATGTTTTCCATACTTTTTCTCCATGTGAAACAAACGTATAGGGTTTGTTACACATATTTTAACACAATCTTTATGTGAAACAAAGTAAATCAAAAAGTTTCACATATTTATGTTAATTGGCTCATCCCCATGAGCACATCGAAAACGTCGCGCTTTTTTCACTCAAAAATGAAATGAAGTGATTGTTTAAAACTTTTCTTCCAAATAGTAAAAATGCGGATAGGTGTACTGAACGAAGACGACTTCGTTATCTTTGATAAGACCGAAATACTTCATGATGACAGACGGGTATTGGTCATTCACATAAACCTTTTCGATATACGCTAAATCACGTCTCAGGTTAAAGAGTTTTTCGTAACTGCCAAGGTCGTTATTATCAAGTTGGGACAAGGCGTCGATCCGTTCCTCGTTACTCCGGGTTTCTTTCTTTTCGCCCACGCCATAAAAGAGGTCGCCATGGACGTTATGGAAAGAATGAACAAACCCAACTTTAGCCAAGTACTCTTGGGGGAGTGGTGAAGGATTGTCGTATTCTTTTTGCTCTTCTAGATAGTTACTTTCAATTTCTTCTTCCCCCATATGGAGAACGCTGTCGGGATGGTCGCCGTTTTCCTTAAAGCTGAACGATAAGAAAATCACTTTTCCTTCTTTGATTAAAAACGAAATGAGGATATCGTATTTGTTCTTACGGATAAGCTTTTTGCGTCTCGCCATTAAGGTAGAGAGCATGTAATTGATGTGGGCCACTTTTTCGGCCGTGGATTTCTCCGAATCGCGTTGGCCTTTGATGGATTCAAGATAGTTGTTGTAACGTTTTTTCATTCTCGTGGATGGTGTACGAAAGAACAGCGCTCACGCTTAAAAAGGAATACGCACCAATCTTTTCTTCTTTTTGAGTGTCCAAAAGGATATCTAGGTCATACCAATAACGAAGATCGCTGTCAATGAGATCAAAGACGTCTTGTTTCGACTTGCTCATTTCACCGACGCAGGTTCCGAAAACGACGCAGTCATCGGCAAAGTAAGCGTCC
>CALMWE010000095.1 GCA_937873795.1 uncultured Caryophanales bacterium | reverse complement strand
ATTCCGTTCTTGGAACACGCCTTTGAACCCACAGGGCTGTCCATCATCGAATGGCTTCAACTAGCGGCCTTGTCTACGACGCCTTTGATTGTTCATGAAATTGTCGTTCTGTTTCAAAAACTACGATCGCTCAAAAAAGCCAAATAAGCACAAAAAAAGATCGGCAACCGCCGATCTTTTGCGTTAATCACTATTTCTTTTCTTCTTTAACGGGAAGTTTTTCTTCGACTTTTTTCTTGAGGTCAGCGCCGGCTTTGCTGGCGGCCGCTAATGCCTTAATGATGATGAAGATCAATAAAGCGACCAGTAAGAAATCGATGACGGTTTGTAGGAAGACGCCCCAGTTCATCGTGATGTAAGTCGTGTAATAGGTGATGTTGCCTTGGGCATCGGCCACCGCGGTTCCTTCCGTGCTCAGCGGGTTGGGGTTTTCGACGGCTCTTAAGACCCAAACCAAATCGTTGAGGTTGCGCCCGGTAACAAGGGCAATCAAGGGCATGAAGATATCCTTGACTAAGCTGGCGATGATTTTGGCGAATGCTCCGCCGATGATGACGCCGACGGCGAGATCAATGACGTTTCCTCTGGAAATAAAAGCTTTGAATTCATTAATAAACTTTTTCATTGGTTTTCCTCCTGGCATCATTTTTGCACCTTTCTAAGCTTTTATAAAGGCTTTTATGATTAAAAAGCAGGGCGTTCTCTTTCGCTTCGCGCTTTCTTTACTAAAAAGAAGAAAAACCTTATAATAAAATAATCAAAACGGAGGGCAACCGCCATGAGAAAAGTGAAGATTATTGCCGACTCGACGTGTGACTTAAATCCAGAAACGGTCCGCGCCTTAGATGTTGAAATCGTCCCCCTCATCGTGATATTCGGAGATAAAGAATATTTCGATGGACAAAATATTACGCTTGAACAACTCTATGAAAATGTTTCGACCTTAAAAATGCTGCCTCGGACTGCTGCGGTTTCACCCGCTGTGTTCGTTGAGCGTTTTAAAACGTTCATTGATCAAGATTACGACATCTTTGTGACCGGTCTCGGCTCTACCCTTTCAGGCACCTACCAAGCCGCGTTACTCGCCGCCAAAGATTTTCCCGAAGGTCGCATTCGTGTCGTCGACTCTTTGAATCTATCCTCTTCCAGCGGACTTTTGGTTTTAAAGGCTTGCAAGCTTCGCGATCAAGGAAAATCCTTGGATGAAATCGCCGATGAAATTCAAACTTTGGTACCCAAGGTCTACTGCAGTTTTGCGGTTGAAACTCTGGAATATCTATATAAAGGTGGCCGTTGCAGCCGGACCAAATTCTACATCGGAACTCTTTTACGAGCCCACCCCATCATCAAAGTGACCGATGGCAAACTCGATGTTTACAAGACCCCCAAAGGTAAAATGGTCAAAGCCCTCGATGAATTGGTGGAAGACTTCAAAAAGTTCCTTCCCAATGTCGATATGGACCACATTATGATTACACATTCGATATCGCCCGAAGGCGAAAAATACCTCTACGAAGAGCTTTCAAAACTGGTTGATCCCAAGTGTTTGATGGTCACCCGCGCCGGATGCGTCATCGCTTCCCACTGCGGGCCCAACACCATCGGCATTCTCTTTATCCGAACCAAGTAACAAAAAAAGGAACCTTCTAGGTTCCTTTTCGTTTGGTTTATTTTCCGCTGATGGCGAGCTTTTTGACGAGCACGCTTGGGGCAGATATCGAAGAGAGTTGAAGTTCGCTGTTGTTAGCGACTTCTTTGATATCAAGGAAGAGTTGCTTAAGGTTTCCCGCTACGGTAATGAGATTGACCGGCTCGGCCTTTTTTCCGCCATGGATCATAAAACCCGAGGCTTGCAGGGAGAAGTTTCCCGATTGGGCGTTCATTCCGGAGTGCATGCCTTGAACTTCGTCGATGTAGATGCCTTCGCCGACTTTAGCGAAGATTTCGTCGAGGGACTTGCGTCCGCTCTTGAGTTCGACGTTGACATAACCGATGTCCACTTTTCCGCCGGCCTTATAGCCGTTGGCGGTGGTGGTGACGCCGTCTTTGGCGGCGGTCGTCAGGTTGTAAAGGTAGGTTTTGAGCAACCCCTTTTCAACGATCGCTTTGTTGTAGGTGGCCACGCCTTCATCATCGAAATAACGGAAGAAACAGGTTTTCTTTAACGGAAGTTCGCTGATCGTGACCTTGCTCGAGGCAATCTTTTGGTGCAGTTGTCCTGCCAAAAGCGAGGAATGTTTTTG
>CALMWE010000094.1 GCA_937873795.1 uncultured Caryophanales bacterium | reverse complement strand
AAGAACGAAATGATCAATACGTTCATCAAACCGGGACTCGAAGATTTATCCGTTTCGCGGACTTCTTTCTCATGGGGTATCCCCGTCAAAGAAGATCCCAAACACGTCGTCTATGTCTGGCTTGATGCGTTGACCAACTACATTACCGCGTTGGGCTATGATTCCGAACATCCCGAACTCTTTGAAAAATTTTGGAACGATCCCAAGAGTGAAATCGTCCATGTCGTCGGAGCGGACATTACCCGTTTCCATGCGATCTATTGGCCGATGTTCTTAATGGCGTTGGGCCTTCGTTTACCTGACCGTTTATTCGTCCACGGCCTTTTGATGATGAAAGACGGCAAAATGTCGAAGTCCAAAGGTAACGTGGTGGATCCCTTCCCCTTAATCGAACATTATGGCGTGGATGCGGTCCGTTACTACTTGGTGAGAGAAACGATCTTCGGAAGCGATGGCCAATTCACCCCGGAACAATTCGTCGAACGGGTCAATATGGACCTCGCCAATGACTTTGGTAACTTACTCAACCGTACCGTAGCGATGATTGAAAAATACTTCCAAGGTGTCATTCCCCAATATAAGGGCGATGTGACTCCCTTTGATGCATCCTTACGTTTACTCGCCGAAAAAACCATCCGCGACTATGAAATCTTTAACGATGATCTTAAGATCACCGAAGCGTTCATGGGCGTTTTCGAGTTGATTTCACGCGCCAACAAATACATCGATGAAACCCAACCGTGGGCGTTAGCCAAAGATCCCGCCAAGAGAGCGGAACTTGAAAGCGTGATGTGCCATCTCGCCAGCGTGCTTTATATCGCCGGTGTGTTGTTACAACCGGTTTTGGTGCACGCTCCGAAAGCGTTATTTACTCAATTAGGCGTCAGCGAAGAACTGCAAGCTTACCACAACGTCAAAAACTTTGGCGTCATCGGTGGATGCAAAGTCAGTAAAGGTCAACCTTTATTCCCGAGACTCGATCCCTTAGTGGAAGTCCCGTGGATTTACGATTTGATGCAAAAGAAATAACATGGC
>CALMWE010000093.1 GCA_937873795.1 uncultured Caryophanales bacterium | reverse complement strand
CTTTCCTGAACAGTGTCTTGCCCCTAAAAAACGAAGTGCAAAAAACGGCAATGGCTTATCATCGCCGTTTTTCTTTTTTATTTGGACAGCGTGAAAAAACGACCCGAGAAAGAGGGGGACCCGGCGACTTGCCCTAAAGGGCATCGGGATGCTACCATAAAATCGAAGATTGGATCTATCCTATGATAGTCCAATGTGGGTCCTGACGGTCACCGCTTCGCTTTCGGACCCATGTCCGCCCAGCACAAAAAACCCCCTTAAAAAAGGGACGCTCGATCTCGAGACACGTACTGTAAGCGACCGATTAAGATTGAAAGGAGTCCTACGAACCATTCGACTTTATCGTCTCCCTTGACTAAGCACAATCATTCTCCAGTCAAGTATTCCGTAAGTTTACGATCCATCATATTATCGTAAAGCGGTGACCGTCCCGAAAGAAAACGACCTCGGAAAATCCGGGTCGTTTTTATTTATGGGTTATCGGAAGACGGTAGACTTTCAGGGCGTTGTCGCTCATGAGTTTTGCATAAGCCACGGAACCCACTTTCCGTTTGAAATACCTTCCGCGGTACGTTTTGTAGTAAGGGTGATTGAGTGTATCGAGACCATCGATGGGATTATCCGTTCCGAACATCAGTTTGTCGGGGCCGAAACTTTGAATCGCCAAGAATGCTTTTTTGGGTGAGACCCAAGCCGTATCGCCATAGATATTCGGGTTTTCTTTCACCACACGGATGGCTTCAAGATTGTCGCTGAGAAGTTCCATGTGGGCGGCGACAAACGTTAAATCCGGGTGGGCTTTTGCGGCGTTTTCCAGATAACGAATGCCGGAACAACGGTCGACCGCGGTATGGAACAGAAGCGGTAAGTCGTATTTCCGTGCCAAAGCATAATAGGGTTCCATACGGGGATCATCCGCTCGAACTTGGCTGCAGAACGGATGAAACTTCAAACCAAAAATGAGCCTGCGATTTTCTTTGATGAGTTTTTCAAGAGCGGAATCCGCCGTTTCTTGAAACGGTTTGCACCAAAGCAGTGCGCCCAGACGATCGGGGTGCAGTTTGACGAAAGCAATGACTTCTTGATTGAGCGTGAGTTGCGAAGGACGTGTTTTTAAAAGACGGCCGTTGGAGGAAAACTCTTCCGCGCTGCCGCTGGAGATTAAAGTAAAATCGATATGGTATTTGGCCATCGATTGGAGAATCATGGCCTGCGTTTGTAACGGTTTCAGGCGATGAAGCTGACCGATATGGGCATGAGCGTCGACAATCATTCCTCAACCTCACGATGATTTTTTTTATTCGATTTATCAATCAAATTGACGAGTTCGCTACGCGACATCAAGGTCACT
>CALMWE010000092.1 GCA_937873795.1 uncultured Caryophanales bacterium | reverse complement strand
CCATGGCTTTGTCACCGACGGTAAAGGGGAGAAAATGTCCAAATCCAAAGGCAACGGCCTCGATCCGAACAAAGTCGCTGCGACCTTCGGCGCCGATATCCTTCGTCTTTGGGCGGCCACCGCGGCCTACCAAGACGATGTCCGCATCAGCGAAGATATCCTTAAAGGCACCTCCGAAACGTACCGTAAAATCCGGAATACCTTTAAGTTCCTGCTCGGCAATTTAGCCGATGGCGAGGAGGGTTTCTTTGATCCCGAGAAAGATACGCCGTCCTCCCTCGAACGGGTGGACCAATACATCCTGGCGACCTTAGAGAAAGTCACCAACACCGTCATTGCCGCCTATGACGCCTTTGACTTTGCCGGCGCGATGATGGCCCTCACCAACTTCGTCAGCGTCGATCTATCCGCCTTTTATTGCGACATCACCAAAGATATTCTCTACTGCGAAAAGAAAGATTCCTTACGCCGCCGTCAAGTCCAAAGCGTGATCTTCCTGGTGGTGGACCGTTTGATGCGTTTATTCAACCCGATCTTACCCTTTACCATGGATGAAGTGTTCCATACCGTCTATCCCGCTTCCAAAGGGTCTCCGCAACTGCTGGACTTCCCTAAAATCAAGCATGCCTTCAGCGAAGATCTCCATCACGAATACGCCGCGGTGCTCAAAGTCCGCTCCGAAGTCTTGAAGTCGCTCGAAGTGGCCCGTACCAGTGGACTTATTGGTTCAGCCCAAGAAGCGTCCATCACCCTCCATGTCCATGGTCCTTTAGCCCGTAAAGCCTTGCACGAACTGAGTCAAGCCGAATTGGCCCGCTATTTCATCGTAAGCCGTGTTACTTTAGTCGATCACCCCGTGGGTGAAAGCTATGAAGCCAGCGATGTCCTGGTGGAGCGTCATCAAGGTCAACGCTGCGATCGCTGCTGGAATTACTTCGATGATCTCCATGACGTGGAAGGCAATCACGTCTGCGACCGCTGCCTCGAAGCGGTGGGAGAATAACCATGAAGCAAAAACTGACGTGGTTCTTTAAGTCCTTCATTTGGCTCGCCCTTCTCCTTATCGTTCTTGATTTCATCACCAAGAAACTCGCCGAAGGGGCGGCTTCCACTCTGGGTCAC
>CALMWE010000091.1 GCA_937873795.1 uncultured Caryophanales bacterium | reverse complement strand
CCGACGGGGCTCGACCCGTCTGCGACCGCCTGCGAGACCGGTCCGTTGCTCTCGGCGATCAGCGGCTGGTTCGCTGCGAGGCCTTCGAGCCAGGCCTGGCCGAGCGAATCCTCATCGAGCCAGACTGCGGCGTTGTAGGCGGCCGCATCAATGGTCGAGGCTTCGTATTGCGCCTTCAGTGTGGTCAGTTCATCTTTATAGGTTTCGATGAGACCCACCAAGTAGGTTTCGCGCATCGAGTCTTTAACCGAGGATTTCTTGAAGTAATCGCTGTTCCATAAGGAAGACCACGAGGTCATGTCCGCAGGATCGACGTTTTCGGGGTTATAAATGAGCCCCATCGTTCCCCACATGTATCCCGCGGCGTAATCGCTGAGCGTATCCGTTCCGCTGATGCCGATGGATTCGAGACGGTCGCGGAGGTATTTCGAGGCATAGGTTTCGTAGTTCGGGAGGTTATCATAGACACCTCCGGTGATGTCGTATTTTTCAAGCAAACCTTCGCGGGCCATTTTCTGAATCATGTATTCGCTGGGGCAAATGAGGTCAAAGGACTCTCCCAAGCCGGCCACTTGGTTGTACATGGTTTCGTTGGTATCAAAGGTGCTGTAAACGACTTGAACGGGTTGTCCGTATTCATTGCTCGCCCACGTTTCGAATTGGTCGATGACGCTGAGCGGATCGCTTTCCGTTTCTTGTTCATAAATATAGTCTTCCCAACTGTAGACTTTGAGAGTCAATCCGTCGGCGGCATGGGCTTGGGTCACCGGGGTAGTTTGACCGCCCAAAAGAGCTAAGACGGCCAACGGCAGAACGAACAGTTTTTTCATAGTTGTTTTCTCCTTTTTTGTAAGAGGACATTGGCTTTTCGCGATGCCTCTTTGGTCGAAATGTAGTTGTTAATCAATAAAATCAGAATGGCGAAGACGAAGACCAACGTGGTCAAGGCTCTCAGTTCATGTGGGAAATGCGACATATTTCTTAACTTCGCATAAACATAGGTCGACAGGGTTTCAAACTCGACATTGCGTAAGAAGGTCGTGATGATAAAGTCATCGAGCGATAACGTCATCGCCAACATGAATCCGGAGAGAATGCCCGGAAGGATTTCGGGAATGACGACATGGGTCAAGGCGTAATTGGGGGTTGCTCCCAAGTCGAGAGCGGCTTCATACGTATTCGGATCCATTTGTTGGAGTTTGGGTTTGACCGAGAGGAAGACGAACGCGATGGTCAGCACCACATGCCCCACCAAAAGGGTGAAGAAGCCGCGTTGAATGCTGACGGCGACAAATAAGACGGCTAAGGACAAAGCAATGACGACTTCGGCATTAATGATGGGCAGCTGCGAGGCCATTTCCATCGCTTTGCGGAACTTCTTCTTGGAGTAGAAGACGCCGATGGCGCCCAAGGTGCCCAAGACCGTACTGACTAAGGCGGAAGAGACCGCTAATAGAAGCGTATTGCCAAGCGCCGTAAGGGCTTCTTGGTTTTGGAATAGACGCACATACAGATCAAACGAGAAGCCGTTCCATACACCGACGTTCGAAGAGTCGGTAAACGAGAACACGATCAGAATGAAAATCGGAAGATAAACAAGGAGCAGCAGAACGAGGACATACCCTCGGGCCAATAATTTCTTTACCATAAGTTTGCCCGCTCCGTTTC
>CALMWE010000090.1 GCA_937873795.1 uncultured Caryophanales bacterium | reverse complement strand
TCAAAGCGTGTGGGATGTCCTTACGGAAAGCCACCTATATCCGCTTACTCGCCCAAAGGGTCCATAACGGCGAACTCGACTTTTCTTCTTATCCTACTCTCAGCGATGCCGAACTCCTCAAAGCCCTGATGGCGATTGACGGCATTGGCCGATGGACCGCGGAGATGATCGCGATGTTCACCCTGGATCGGGAAGATATTTTCAGTTACGACGATTTGGCGTTACGTAATGGCATCGTCAAAGTCCATCACTTGAAGAAGATGGATAAAACGACTTTTTCCCGTTACCAAAAGAAGTATCATCCCTATGCTTCGTATGCGGCGCTTTACTACTACCACGCCTACGACGGCAAAGCAAAATAAAGCCCATCAACAAAACGTCCATCGATTTACCCGGCGTACCAATCGTGCTACATTGGAAGTAATCTCACACCCTTGTCACCAAACGCTGGACTTTTTCCGAAAGGCCGGAGTGGGACCTATGAAAAAAACCCGGATTATCCGAAACGTTTCTGTCATCATTCACCTTCTTTACCTCCTTCTCGGCGTGTGGGGTTATTTTGGCATTCCCAGATTTCTGATGGAGTCCCATTTCGTTGTTCCCATGATTTATGGTTCGGGTTTGATGGTCAGCACCATCAACGCAACCATCACCACCGTTCAACACGCCAAAAAACAAAAAGCAAAAGACCAACAAGAACGCCTTCAAACCTCGTTCGGTCCCCAAGACGGACGATCACAAATGAAAGCCCAAGCCAAAAAGCAGACCTCTTTGTTTTGGACGCTCAACGGCTTTGTGACGTTCGCCCTTTCGCTGATTTTGATTTTCTTCAGTTTTGCCCAAGCCGTCTATGAGATCCTCCGCAACATCCTCGATGATGGCGGTTCCGTTGACTTATTGGCGTATTTCAAACTCGGTGATACCTTGACATCTCTCGCATTCGTCATCGTCCTCGTATTCTTTCTTCTTTTCGCATGCCTTATGACTTCCCTTGTATTTCGGATTGTTTCATTCTTTAAAGCCAAGCGGCTCATCCATCGAAAAGAGGCTTTGGAACCGTCAAACACCGAAAACGAAGATTTATCCACCCCAATCGTTGAACAGCCCAATAACGGCCTTGAAACCACGAAAACCGAGGATTTGCC
>CALMWE010000089.1 GCA_937873795.1 uncultured Caryophanales bacterium | reverse complement strand
ATTCCAGGGCAATCAGCGTTTGCATTTCGAAGGTCGTCAAATAGTACGCTTCGAACGAGTCGACCCGGGCGTTCATATAACCCAAAAGACGTTCATCGGAAATCGTTTGGCCATCGATGACCATCATTTCGTTGGCTTTTTCAAAATAGGGGGACGTATACAAGGCCGTTTTATAACCTTGGGCGCGATAGATGCTTTGAATGAAGCTGGACGTGGATCCCTTGCCATTGGTCCCGGTGATGTGGATCGAAGGGACATTGTAAAAGAACCCCTTATCTTTAAGATAACGGTCATAGCCCAACCGTTCATAGGTCGGGAGATTGTGCGCTTTAAAATAGCTTTCTAAGGTAAGGGTATCGTTAAAAAGCATGGTTTAATCCTCGGTATGCTTGGACTTCATCGCTTTGTCGACGGTGCGTTTGACATCGCGCTCTTTCATGACTTCGCGTTTATCGTAATTGTTTTTGCCTTTGCCTAACGCGATTTCGAGCTTGGCCCTTCCGCGGGTCATGTATAGACGGGTGGGAACGAGGGTATACCCTTTTTCTTTGATTTTCTGCGAGAGCTTCAAAATTTCGTTTTTATGGAGAAGAAGTTTTCGGGTTCTTAAGGGGTCGTGGTTAAAAATATTGCCTTTATCGTAAAGGGCGATGTGCATGTTGAGCACGAACATCTCGCCACCTTTTTCGACGATGTAGGCATCCGAAAGGGACGCTCCGTGCGCACGGATCGATTTGATTTCGGTTCCGACGAGTTCAAGGCCGACTTCGGTGAAATCGCTGAGAAAGTAATTGAAATAGGCTTTGGAATTCTTGACTAAGGTGCCGGTATCATTGGTTTTCATGCGCTCATCCCCTTTCGTAAAGATTATACAAGTAAATAGGCCATTACGAAAGTAAAAGAAAACCCTCTGGTTACTGCAGAGTAAACCGGAGGGTTCGAAGAGTGAGGGCAAAAGGTCAAGATGCCCATCACATAATGAACGGATGGGAATCACCGTTTATTGGAATAAGTTGAAATATGTAAAAACTTTTGTTTTTTGGACTCTTTTTTAATAATGGTAGTTCATTGCGTCTTGTCGACGGATGAGCCACTCTTTGAGATAAGCGATGTTATCCGCACAGCGGCCGTGGGTGTAATCCAAGGCATTACTCGAATATTTCCA
>CALMWE010000088.1 GCA_937873795.1 uncultured Caryophanales bacterium | reverse complement strand
TCCAAGGACAAGATGCTTTATCCTTTATTGATTACGTCATTACCAATCGTATTACAGGCGCAAATAACGGCAAAGTCCTCTATGGTATTTTATGTCAAGAAGATGGCGGCATTATCGATGATCTTATGGTCTATAAATTTAGCGATACGCATCTATTGCTCATCGTCAACGCTTCAAACATTGAAAAAGATTTTGCGTGGATTTGCGCTCATAAGGCTAATTTTGATGTGGAAATTGTCAATGAATCAGACCAATATGGAGAAGTAGCCCTACAAGGACCTCTTAGTGAATCTATCTTGCAACCTCTTGTAGACGTTACTTTAAATGACTTATATTTTATGCAATTTCGTGAAGCTAAATTCCAAGGGAAAACGATTTATATTTCCCGTTCTGGCTATACCGGAGAAGATGGATTTGAAATCTTTACCGATGGCGAAACAACGAAGAAACTATGGACAGCCTTATTAGCCAACACCGAAGTAAAACCCTGTGGCCTTGGCTGTCGAGACACGTTACGTTTTGAAGCTGCTTTACCGCTTTATGGACATGAGATAAGCGACAAAACAACCCCTTTAGAAGCCGGGTTAAACTTTGGGGTAAAGTTAGATAAAAACTTTATAGGTCGCGATGCTCTAGTCGCCCAAAAAGAAAACGGAATTCCCCGTAGTCTTGTCGGCTTAACCTTACTTGACCGCGGGATTGCCCGCCAAGGATATGAGATTCAAAAAGATGGTAAAACCATAGGCATCATATCTACGGGCTATATGTTACCAAACGCTAAAGAAGCCTTAGCAATGGCGCTCATTGACACCGCTTATGCAAAACTAGGACAGATTGTCGATATTATCATTCGTCAAAAACCTGTGAAGGCACAAATACGCGATACCGCGTTTTATCAAAAAAAATATAAACGGAAATAGGGAGTACTTTATGTCACACAATCCAACGCATCTTCTCTACGCTAAAAGTCATGAATGGCTTGAAGTTCATGGCTCCGTCGCCAAAGTCGGCATTTCTGATTTTGCCCAACA
>CALMWE010000087.1 GCA_937873795.1 uncultured Caryophanales bacterium | reverse complement strand
CGGTTGAGCATATAGGTTCCGACACCGGATTGATGGTATTTCGTAGAAACAGCGAATCGGTGAATGACGAGATACGGTACATCTTGTTTCCAAGAACCACTGATCAAATGGTCATAATCCGGCTCGTGGCCAAGAACTGCACCAACACCGAGGATTATTTCTCCATCTCGTGCAACATAGTAATGATGCTTTTCGATATCGAGTTTGATTTGAGCTTCTGTAGGATGGCCATCTTGCCATTGACCGGAGTTTTGCGAACGCATAAAAGCTTGGGCGTCGTGGATGATTTCCATGATTTTACCCAAGTCATTGAGACTCGCTAGGACAAAATCCATTGTGCGTCCTCCTTATGTGAACTTCCTACCTATAGTATAAAACAAAAAACGCCTAAGAAAAGGAAGGTGGGAAAAACGACCATCCCAAAGGGATTAATTAGATATTGAAGACATCCCAGGCTGTAATCATACCTAGGACTGCTTCGTTTGGAGAACCCGTCTCGGTCACGAAGATGGCTCCGCATTTTTTGTTATTCCTGTTTTCTACGAACATGTTCCGAGCTTCATAAGCAAAAGCTTTGCGGCCTACGAAGGCATAGTATTCGTTTTCGTTGGCGGTCACGGTGAAATAAGCTTTGAAGTCTTTCAGGATCGTGTGGTCGTCGTAAAGGATGCCTTCAGGGTTATCGGCGAGAAGATTTAGGATACTCTTTTCGGACACCACATACGCGAGGCGTTGATGGTCGTCGAAGATTGGAATATACGAGTAATTATGGGCATTCATCAACACGATCGCTTCATGAAGAGGTTTTTCCAACGGAAGCGTGCCAATCGTGCTCATTTTAATGCAGACCTCTTCGGCTTTGATGCTCATCTTTCGGATCATCGTGCGAAGCAAGTCGAGGGTTTCTTGGGAAATGAGAAACGGATAGTCACTGGAACGCAGCGGGGTATGCGTCAAACAGTTCCGGGCTTGACGGAAAAGTTCGAAGGCGGTCCAATACTTGCTTTTGAAGTCTTCAAAGCGTTTGGGGTCTTTCTTTTCAATAAGTTCAAAGATTTTGTATTCATCCAGAAAGGCGGAGGTGATTTGTACTGAAAAATCATTGGTGTCCATAGTGTTTCCTTTACTCCTAGTTTTGGGCTTTGGAAAAAGAGTAACACAAACGGCGATAAGACAACACGCAACGATTGAGAAAAAGACGCATAAATGCTAGGATGAAGAAGATTTTTATCATAACAAGAGGCTCTTATGGAACAAAACTATTTATATACGTTAGCGTTTCTCAAACGCAAAGACGAAATCTTGATGATCAACCGACTGAAAAGCCCTTGGCAAGGAATGTGGAATGGTGTCGGTGGGAAACGTCATCATGGCGAAACCCCGGCGGAATGCATCATCCGTGAGATTGAAGAAGAAACCGGGATTCTCGTCGAACCCAACGATTTGAAATTTCGTGGAACCTTATCTTGGAACAGTGACTTTATCGCTCAATCCAGCGGCTTATATATCTTCTATGTCGATTTACCGGATGACTTTGTGTTTGCCACTCCTAAAGGCGTCAGAGAAGGCATTTTGGAATGGAGAAAAGTCTCTTGGATCTGTGATGAAAAGTCTGTAGGTGTCGCTCATAACATCCGTTTCTTCTTACCAACAGTACTCAGTGATGAGAAGAGCTACCACTACCACAATGTGTTTGATAAAAACATCTTGGTGAATGTCACGAAGACACCGCTATAAAATGAGGATAAGAAAAGCCGAACCCTTGAATGGATTCGGCTCTTTTTTTAGTCGGGATCTTTGAAGAATGTGCTCTTCTTTAGTGGCGGAACTCTTCTCATCTCAAATCGTGGATAGAGGCGAGTAAATCCGATAACCGTGGATATTCCGACGAGGATCATGATGATATCGTTCATTGAGTTAATGAAGAAATTGCTTCGGAAGGTCAAAACGGATAACACCATGCCTACTCCGAAACCGATCCATAAAAGAATGACAATGGATTTTGCTTTTTTTACTTTCCGTAGGGCAAACAGAATGATGAGGATATCCGCGGCGACGATCAGAAGAAAATTCACATAGTACAAAATGACTAAGAAATTATCATTGTAGGCAATGAAGCCTGGCCCATTCGAGAACAAGCTTATGGTACTGAATAAAAGGCTGTAGATTGCATAAATCAATAACCCGCGAGAGTCTTTAAAAGAAAAATACAGGGACAACGCAATGACGCCTCGGCTTAGGCCGTTGACGACCAGCACAAGCAGTCCAGTTTCCACCGCATTGGCATAACCGCTGAGCATAGCCACCAAACTAAGGACGAAGAATAATCCCATCGGGATAAAAACCGTGCAAATCCAGACGATTAAGGATTTCGAACGGGGTAAGACGAACTTGTTTTCTTTGCCGTCATCCACTGGCGGAAAATTGGCGGGAGGTAAGCCTTCGGAAGGCATTTCGGCCTCGGGAACGAAGGGTTCCACTTCTTGAAGCAAATCATCCACGGTGGTACCTAATACGGA
>CALMWE010000086.1 GCA_937873795.1 uncultured Caryophanales bacterium | reverse complement strand
TCCGCCACGAACGTCCGCAAAAGGGACGTTATCGCCAATTCCACCAGTTTGGTGGTAATGAGAATAATGCCATACCGAGGGTCGTTCATGACCTCTGAAAGACGCTTCAAAAAGGGGCCTCGCTCGTGAAGCACTTCGCCTTCGATGCCTGCGAGACGCATTCCCATCCACGTGTCCACATTGTCGCTCAAGAGGAAAAAACGCATGGTGCTTGCCTGTTACGCCAATGTCGGAATGTTGTTAAGAATCAAAATTGAAATCAAAAGACCATAAATCGCAACACCTTCGCCAAGGGCGACGAAGATTAAGGATTTACCTAAGTTCTTTGGATTTTCGCTGATGGCACCGATAGCAGCCGGAGCGGCAGCAGCAACGGCAATACCTGCACCTAACGCCGATAACCCGGTGGATAATGCAGCACCGATATAACCAAACGCAGCCGCGGATTTAAAAAGTTCAAGCGTGGCGGCATCTCCGGCACTGATTCCAGCGCCTAAGACGTGAGGAGCGGTCAAAGCGGTAACGCCGATTAAGCCAAAGAATAGGGCAATGTGAACAATGACTCGCCGTTTGGAGGTCAACCCATCTAATTGGCCCTTAAAAACCTTAATCGGCGGCAAAGCGATTAAAACGACACCTAACAAAACGACTCCAAAAATAATCCACTCCATGATTTATACCTCCTTGAAGATTGGATCGAAGTTGATCCCATCGCCTTCGAAGCAACGGGAGAACATCTCGTAGAATTCCAGACGCAACACCTGAATCCCGACGATAAGTCCTTCGAGGCCCATGACGAAGAGATTGCCGAGCACCGCTGCCACGATTGTCCCGGCCCCACTGGCCATAGCCATCAAAGTATTGACGACGAGCATCATCCCGGCGTGGGAGAGAACGAACCCACCCACACGAAGGAATGATAACGTGTTGGTCACATAAGAAAGAACGACCTCAAATAACTCGAAAAAGCCTTCGATGAAGAAGCCGCCAAAGCCATCGGGGAACATCTTTTCATGATGAAGGTGCCGATGCAACGGCTCTTTTAAGAAGATGAGGATGAGCGGGAGGACAATAAAGGGGACAATGGTCCACACGGTAAATACGTTTTGAATGCCAAAAAGCATTTGCAACAAAATGCCGATGAGGATAAAGCCGTAAAAGAACAGACCGCTGAGGCCGTTGCTGGAAAACAAGGCTTCGGCATAATCTTTGTTTTTGAATTTGGCAATGGTGTTAATTA
>CALMWE010000085.1 GCA_937873795.1 uncultured Caryophanales bacterium | reverse complement strand
AAACGTCAATGTCCGTTTTTTTTCTATAAGCGCTATGCTATCATATCTCGTTGTCTTTGAAAGATTATTGTAAGAAAGGAATCCTTCATGCGTAAACCGATACTATTACTTGGCATCTTCCTGTCCATCAGTGTTCTCACCGGCTGTAACAACAAAGATTCATCCTCTGTTCCCTCCTCCTCGAGCGAATCGTCATTGATCGACTCGGGCAGTTCCTCGGACAGTTCTTCAAATGGATCTTCCTCCGATAGTTCCTTGTCGGAAAGCAGTGGTTCCTCTTCCAGCAGCGAATCATCCTCTTCGGAAATTTTAGTCGAACACACTGTGACCATCAACCGCGATAAATGGACATCTTTATCGACCTATCCCACCAGCGAAACCTCCGTCTCGTTTGACGGTTATGCTTTTAATTTCATGGCCGCCGGAAACTATACCGCCGGTGTCATCCAAGGCAAAAAGGCTGAGTTCTATTTGTATAACTCGGATGCCATGGGCATTATCACCTCGATCGTTTTAACCCTTAGCACTGCCCACACCAGCCATACGATGTATGGGGGTACCTCCGCGAATCCGACGACCGATGTCATCACCCCGACGGTGAATAATACGGTTTACACCTACGAATTTGGCAATACCTATTCCTACTTCCGTTTATTTAATGATGCGGTGGTCATTTACATTTCTTCGATCGTCATTAACTTTGTCACCGGAGGCACGCCGAGCTCTTCGAGTTCGTCTTCCTCTTCCTCCTCTTCCTCGTCTTCATCCTCATCGTCTTCCTCGTCACAATCGTCCGCTTCGTCATCCTCCGGTTCTTCGCCCTCGACTTCATATGACGGTTCCTACGGTTATAACCATGTCGATCCGAACTATGCCGGGACCTATTACTCCAGCATTTCCGATGCGCTCAGAGGATCGACCTTACTGGTCACCCTCGATGACTTATTGGATCCCGATTCCGCTTCTGGTTTCTCGTATTCGGGTTTATTCAGCGTGTTTGCTTTTACAGACGCTGATCCCACCAATCTAAGCAGTGGTAAAATCCTCAGCTTCTATTCAGGAACGCCTTCCAGCAGTGGAAGCATGAACCGTGAACATACCTGGCCAAAATCGCGTGGGGGAAACTACGTCGAAAATGATCCCCATGTCATCCGCCCGACGTTAAACAGCGAAAACTCCGCCCGTGGCAACGATTTCTTTAACGTTTCCCCGACCAGCTGGGATCCCGCGTCCTTCAATAACGCCAAATACCGTGGCATTGCCGCGCGTATCATCTTCTATGCCGCCGTCAAAGGGCAAGAAGACAGTTTAAAACTTGTCGATGAAACCACCGATACCTGGGGCGATATCAATCACCGCACGATGGGCAAATTATCGACGCTCCTTCAATGGAACCTGCAATACGGCATTGATTCCACCGAAGTGCTGCGTAATGATACCTTAGCCACCAAATATGGTCATAACCGCAATCCGTTCATCGATGACCGTAACTATGCCTGCAAAATCTGGGGAACTACCAATACCACGACCCGTTCGATCTGTGGCATGTAATTAATTCGCATTCTATGGCACATATATCCAAAAAAGCATTCCTGTTTTTAAATCTTGTCTTTTTTGTCTGCCTTGCCCTTTTTGCTTCCAACCAATTTGCGCATCCCGTGACCGGTGAAACGACCTCCTATACGGTCACCTTGGATTCCACGAACCCAGCGACCATTTCAACTTCTTCTTATGGAAACGGTTCGGAAAACTATCGTTACATTACCTTCGACTACGCCAACGCGATGGATAGTTCCGGGTATCATACCCGCTTAAAAGCAACCACCGGGACGCTTTCCAATAATGCTTCGACTCAAATCACATCCATTACCAAAATCACCGCTGTTTTCAGTGGTGCTTTAACCTTAACCACAGGAGACATCGCCTTACCCACGACCAACAGCCAACCCCTCAGCAGTGGAGTTCAAGTGACCTTCACTTCCTC
>CALMWE010000084.1 GCA_937873795.1 uncultured Caryophanales bacterium | reverse complement strand
AGATTATGTCCAACGGCGATGTGACCAAATTGGTCAACTACTCCAAGGATTCTTCCACTGCGGTGGTGGAATTCAGCATTGCTTATAAAGAAGATGTCCAAAAAGTCATCGATTTGCTCAATGCCGATTTGCCTTCGTTAAAGCAAAAACTACCCGCCATTCTCGAAGGACCTTCGGTGGTCGGAATTACCAAACTGGATACAAGCGGCGTCAATCTCATGGTGACTGCCTCATGCAAAAATAATCAACATTATGGCGTTGAACGTGAATTAAGAGCCCACATCAAAACACTCCTCGAGGCCAACGGCATCGAAATTCCCTTCCCCCAAGTCGTCGTTCATATGGACCAAGAAAACCGGTAACCCCGGTTTTTTCTTTTAGGACCCGACTGATATAATGGGAAATAAGAGAAGAGGAACCTTTATGAATCCATCCTCCACGCTTTCGTGGTTGCTTGAAAAAGAGAACCCATCAGTCCGTTTTTTTGCTTTAACCCAATTACTTGAAAAACCTCTCGACGATCCGGAAGTTCAACAAGCCCATCGAGCGATTATGGATAGTCCTCTAATCGCAAAACTTCTGTCTACCCAAAAACCAGATGGCTCATGGGGATTACCCGAACGGTTTTATACCGATAAATATGAGGGCACGGTTTGGAATCTGATTCTTTTAGCGGAACAGGGCGCTGACGGCAATGATCCACGCGTCAAAGCTGCATGCGAATTCGTTCTGTTCCATTCCCAAGATCCCGAAAGCGGAGGCTTCGCTCATGCCTCTAGCGTGAAAACAGGACATGGTCTTTCAGGAAGCGTCGTTCCTTGTTTGACCGGCAATATGGTTTTTAGTCTCATCCGTTTAGGTTATCTTCATGACCCACGGGTTCAAAAAGCGATTGCATGGATTGTCCGTTATCAACGGACCGATGATGGCGTGAAAACCACTCCTGAAGAAACCAAATATGCCAAACTTTACACCTGCTTTGGACAACATACGTGCCACATGGGGGCAGCCAAAGCGCTCAAGGCACTCGCCGAAATTCCCGAACATGAACGTTCTATAGAGGTAAAAACGAAAATCGATCAATTAACGGAATATTTCTTGATTCATCACATCCATAAGAAGAGCCATGATCTGAGCCAAGACGCTAAACCCGGATGGAAGAGTATGGGCTTTCCGTTGATGTACAACACCGACATTTTGGAAATGCTCCATTTGTTCGCCAAAATCAAAAAGAACGATCCCCGGATTCATGACGCCATGGAAGTTTTGATTGGTCGACAAAATGAACAAGGGCAATGGCTATTACAAAATACGTTCAATGACAAAATGCGGATTTCGATTGAAAAAAAGGGACAACCCTCGAAGTGGTTGACCCTTAAAGCTTTACAAGTACTCAAAGAATTTGCGGTTTAATTTTTTTCTATGTTCGTGGAATCACGCA
>CALMWE010000083.1 GCA_937873795.1 uncultured Caryophanales bacterium | reverse complement strand
GCGTCGAAATCCGTCTGCATCGCATCATTTACGCCCTGCTTGAAGAAATCGAAGCCGCGGCCAAAGGCATGCTCAAGCCGGAAATGGTGGAATCCATCACCGGTCAAGCCGAAGTCCGTCACTTGTTCCGCATCTCCAAAGTCGGCACGATTGCCGGATGCATGGTGACCTCCGGGTCCATCAAATCCAAATCCGAACTCCGCTTGATCCGTCAAGGCGTCGTCGTGTTCGAAGGCAAAATCGCCTCGCTCAAACGCATGCAAGACGATGTCAAGGAAGCCAACACCGGATACGAATGCGGCATTAGCCTGGAAAACTTCAACGACCTTAAGGAAGGCGACATTATCGAAGGTTACGAAATGATCGCCAAAAAGTAGGCTCTTATGGCGGATAAGAAAAACCGAATCGCCTCACTGATTCAAAAAAACGTCACCGAAATCATTCAATTCGAACTGAAGAACCCGAAAGTCGGGTTTGTCACAGTCACCGATGCCGAATGCAACGTCGATAACTCCGTCGCCCGCATCTATGTCTCCTTCATGGGTGTCCCCGACAGTCCCGCCAAGCTCGAGGAAATCAAAAAAGCCAAAGGCTTCATCCGGTCATCGCTGGCGAAGAAAATGGACATCTACAAAGTGCCCGAACTCATCTTCATCCTCGACGATACCTACGAACGCGCCAAACACTTGGAAGAGACCCTCGAAAAAGAAGCCAAAGTCCTTGCCAAGAAAGTCAAAAAATAGATTCAAAAAAAGCACCTTTTTTTTAAAAATTTTCAACACGTTTTCCAAAGATGAAGGTGCTTTTTATGTTTTCGATACAGCCAATCTCCAAATAATGACATTTTTCCTTCATTTTCCCAATTATTCGTTTTTTTCATAGAATCGTTGTAAAATCAAACTAATGATTGTCGATAAGCGAGGTGACCAGGGAGCCATAAAAACAATAAACTTTTCTAAACTGCCTTCTCTAAATCAACGACAAGAAGCTCACCTATGATACGGGCATGTTCACCAATCCGACCCATTACGGGATCTTTGATAGCCAAGGTGTTTTCGTATCTGGGGTATCCTACAGTTGGGAAGGACGGAGCCTTGTCCATTATTTAGATAACAGCACCTCGCCGAGCCTCGATGTCGGCTACGTCTACAATGAAAGCGGCCTCCGCATCCGCAAAACAGTCAACGGTGTCGAGCATTCCTACACTTATGACGGTGACCGTCTGGTCTATGAAAGCTTTCCGAATAACACCCTCCGTTTCCTCTATGACGAACGAGGGCTCCTTGCCTCCCTTGTCTACACCAGTGGGGGAACCTCAACTCGTTATCACTATGTCCGCGACGTCACCTTGAATATCTTCGGCTTAATCGATGACTCCGGGAATCTCGTGGTCCGCTACACGTATGACGCCTGGGGCAATATCCTCTCGACCACGGGAACACTCGCGTCGACCCTCGGTGTCATCAACCCATTCCGTTACAAGGGATACTACTATGACAGCGAGACAGGGATGTACTATTGCCAAACCCGCTACTATGTCCCACAATGGTGTCGGTGGCTGAGCGCTGACAGCCCCAAGTATCTCGATGTCGATTCCCCCGAAGGCATCAACCTATTTGCTTACTGTGCGAATAATCCGGTCAAGTATTCCGACAGATCCGGACATATGCCGGAATGGGCTTATTGGCTTATTGGCGGTCTGATTATTGTAGGGGCTTTGATCTTGACAGTCGCAACAGCCGGTGCAACCGCTCCGATCTTAATCGGAGCTTGTCTTGGGGCCGCAAACGGCGTTGTGTTTGGTGGGTTAGAATTCAATTCTGGTTCCTTTTCATGGAGTTGGGAAGGCGCAGCAAAGGGATTTGGCTGGGGTGCTTTCACAGGGGCTGTTGGCGGCGCTGTTGGAATGGGCGCTTCGTCTTTTTCTACGACAATGGGGCTTTCTGGCTTTTCAAAGACAGTTTTCCAATTTGTGACAAACGGGCTGGCCGCAACAGCGCTTGGAAGAATCCGGGCTTTTGCCGAAGGTGAAAAGTGGTCTTTGGCAAGAGCAGGAACCGCTTTTGCTTTCGGGGGATTCGGAAGTCTTTTCGGGAATCCGTACATCTCCTCCATCTTGTTTGGTCAAGGCTTTTCCGTGATGGAAGGAATGGTGGGCGAAATCTATGATTATTACTCTCTCGTTGCTCTGCCGCACTTGTTCTCTTGGAGGAGGAAATACGCATGACCCGTTATTTTTTGATTGTTTTCTTGTTGTACTTTAATCTTTTTTGGGTCTTAGTCAGCATGACAACTTCAATTGATTTGACATTGATTGGTCATCTTCGTGGTTGGAAACTGATTCGTTATCCAAAGTGGTTGAACGGTTTTATCTATAAAAAACATTTAGGGGCAGAACTTCTCAAAGACTGTGGAACGCATCCACAGGTTGTACAGATGCTTTTATTTGATTTACTGGTTCTTCTAGGATTAATTGGCGCGACGATTGCCATCTGGCCCATGATCAACGACCTTCCCATTTGGAAATTTTGGCTTCTCGACGCGCTGCTCTACGCTTTTTTGCTTTCAAGATTGATTTTCTTCAAGGTGCTCACTCGCCGAGTGTATCGAAGCCGCTCATAGGTCGATTGAAGACATCAAGAAATGCCTTGTAGCCGTTAGTAATCATTGTGACATCGAAGAAACCAATAACCTAGTTCAAAAGTATTCTTCACAAATGAAAATAAGAAACAAAAAAGCCCGTATTGACAAAGCCAATCACTTAAAGAGGCCCTAGCCAAAACCAATAAACAAGAAAAAAGTTCCTTATCCTTTGTAACATTTCATAATTTTCGCCCAAAGACCAGGTGCTTTTTTCGATTTCGAACTCGACTCCAAAATCGTTGGTTTTGTTGCGGCTTTTTCTAGTTGGTGATAGTGTTAAGTCAGTCAAGCTTCTTTATATTCGAAGAAATGTATGTTTTAGTTATGCGATTACTTTCAAGTTTCCTTTCTTCAACCGCAAACGAATCTGTCTAAATAGACATAAAACGGCGATACATAGGAGAAATGTTATGAAATTGAATGGCGAGCAACAAAAATGAAAAAGAAAAGAACACTGAAAAAAATCTTTTGCTTCACCTTCATTTTTGCCCTATCCATGGTGTTTATCTCAGCTGCCGGAATCATATTAATCGTTATATTTCAATATGATGCGATAATCAGCGGATCCGTGGGGGAATATCTCCCTCCTTATTTACTCCTCGCTTCTTTGACTTTTCTTTTCATTGCTTTTATCTTTGCGTGCAAGCCCTATTTTTTGGATTTAAAAGACGTTCGTGCCAATCACTTTCATCAAATCACTGGGAAGGTCGTCGGTTTTGCCACCAAATTCAGTCCTGAGATAGGTTCGCCCCCCGTACCGCTTATTCTTGTTGAAGGAACAAACAACACCATCAAACTTCGCATTGGCTCCTTCGCCAAAATCGGTGAAACCTATACGTTTATCTACCTTGACCAAACCAAAATCGGTGAAATTGCTTCCAAAAGTTCACTTGAAAAATGAATCTCCCTTTGGTTTTAAAAAAGAATAAACAATTTTACATATCAACCTTCTCGTGTATTTATCACAAAAAAGCCTGTGAAAAATGTTAATGAAAAGACTCTAAAAAAGGAGAAAACGAAATGAGAAAAACACGACTGATTTTAATCATTATAGGTGCTCTATATTGCGTGATTGCCATTCCTTTGGTCTTGTATTATGGAAGAGAGTTTATTGGTTGGGAAGCTATCGTGATTGCCATTTCTTGCATTTTCTTAGTGGTCTTCGTGTTTTATATGATTTCACTCAAAAAATACAAGCAGATCTATGAAAGCTACCAACGCCATCAACTTGATGAGACCTTACTCCTATGTAAGAAGCTGTTAAAGTGGAACCTCAACATTGGGTTTAGGCAAAATTCCTATTACATCATGGCCGTTATTTACTTTGAGAGGAACGATGATATCCATTATGAAGCGGCGATGAGTCATGTGGATCTTAAAAAAATTCTCCCCTTGAAATACTATTGGCAAGTTGTCGCGTTTCTGGTTAACGATCATTTGGTGGAAGCCAGAGAGTCTTATCGGAAATTTCTTGATTCCCTTCAGCATATCCGTAAAAGAAGTATCTATGAAAAACATGAAACCATCTTAAAAAGTATTTTCAATTTTATCGACCACAAGGACGAAGAAACGCTCTTCAATCTCAAAGATTCCCTTCAAAAAACGCAATCCCCCAGAATCAGAACCTATATCGAAAGCTTGCTTTGAACCAGAGGGTGAACCAAAGGGGAAGAGGATCACTTTAAGAACATGAGCGATGAATCCACTCCATTTTTGTGGTTGTAGTGGTATCTTCGAGAAAACCATTTCCGAAAGCAATGATCAACTCAGTGATTAAATCAGGAGGAATAACTTGTGCGTAATTCTATGAATATGAAGTTCGAAATAAATAGAACTGGCGACATGATTGGGGCCATTCAAATAGCCCAACAAATTTTAATGAACCTAAACTATCAAAGTAACGTCGCTGTCAGATTTTTTAGAGTTTATGACTCGCTGATTAACATAGAAGAATTTTCCCGGTTGAACTGTCAAAAAATCAGAAAAAATGATGAAATCATTATGCTGTTTACTTCTTTTAAAGGTGCTGACATTAGCAAACTGTTGATTGATGAAGATCAAATGGAAATTTATTTCTATTATTTTGACGCCTTGAATTCATTTGCAAAGCAGAGTTATTTTGAAGCAAACACGATTACAAAAATGCCATCATTATGTTCTATTTTTATTTTTGAGGGCTCTTTATCCATTGAATTTGAAAAAGATTTCTATAAAGAAAACAAACAAAAAATCGACGAAATAATGAAATTGGCATCCGATGGATCTTTGAATTGATGACCCATTATCAAAAGTCAATGAACAAGGATAATATTTAT
>CALMWE010000082.1 GCA_937873795.1 uncultured Caryophanales bacterium | reverse complement strand
AAACTCGGATTAAGAATGTACACCTTATCGTAATTCTTTCCCTCTCTAATACATCCTTGATGAATTGGCCTGATACCCTGGTGTCAGACCTTTTTTATTTTTCGTAATTAAAATGATAGAAATGTTAGAGCAAATCGGCCTAACCTTGAAATTCCGCCTCTTGTAAATAATTCAGAATGGGTCAATAGTTATAGATAACTAAGAACTTTATAAAAAGTTCCATACGCCTCTATCGCTCAATGAAACCACAAGGAGATCAAAGGAATGACGAATCATTACAAAAGTCTGGATTTTTTGCGAGGATTAGGTTTATTTTCCGTTCTCATCTTGCACACCGCGTTTTATTTTTACCACGACATCTATGATGTTGACTTGAACAATCCCACCCCGATCATTACCGTCATCGGCTTTTTGCTCATGTTTGCCGGCTTGTTTGCGATGATCTCCGGAGCTTCGTACACGGTTCAATTCTTCGCAGCTCGGGAACAGAATAAGAGTTCAAAACGATTGAAACATATGCTACTCAGTGGCCTACTTTTACTCGTCATTTCTTATCTGTATTTTATCTTCACGGGACCCGGCATCATCCATTTTGAAACACGGAGCATGGATGAATCCTTGTTGGTTTCGCTTCTTAGACAAGGGCATTTCCAAGCATTAACTTTGGAGCGAATCTTTTACTTGGATGCTTTAGTGATGCTCAGTTTAAACATTCTTCTTTTAACTTTGCTTTTCAAACTATCCAACAAAATGATGAACAAAAAATCGTATCCGACCTTTGTCTTAATCTTTGCCCTAGTCTTTCTCGCCGTTTCGTATGTGCGCATTCCCCTTTATACCGTTTATATGCAAGCGGTTGATCAACAAAACTATGGGGTGATGCTTTTACTGAATTGGTTCGTTGCCAAAAATGACCCCATTTTTCCCTTTTTCGCCTTCGCTTTATTCGGTGCATGGATTGCCTGTTTATTCAAAGCAAACAATCGGAAACTGATGGTAAGATCGATGTTAATCGTGGGAATAAGCATGCTCGTCGTTGGAATCATCGGGTATATTTTGGCCCCGGAAACGATGCTTGAACGGGCCATTGATCCGACGTGGTATTTCATCATCGTCATTCAGATTGGACTCTTTACGCTCATGATTTTATTGGCTTTCTTGCTGTTTGATTCTAAACCCAAAAAACAGGGACCCGTCTTTCGTTTTATCACCCGTTTTGGCGTCGCGGGACTGACCCCGTTCTTTCTCGAACAAGTCGTCAGCGCCTTTATCTTCTTTTTGATTAATCAAGTCACCACCCTTGAGTTGACGATTCCGGGAGCCCTTCTTTATGGTCTCATCCTGGCGTTGGTGTGGGGGTTCTTCCTGATGTTTTGGGAAAAGAAGCACTATCGTTTTGGACTCGAATGGGTGATAGGGAAAGTGACGTCCTTGATCTCACCCTCTTCGAAAGCAAAGAAACTGGAAGGCGAAACCGATGCAAGCCATCCGTGATTTCCGGTATTTGACCCACAACCGAAATAAACTCTCGGCGGAGCAAGTCCAAGCGCTGCAATTCAAAGAACTCCAACAGCTCTTGGAGTTTGTGAAAGAAAACAGTCCGTTTTACCGAGATGATGCTCGTTACCAACCCATTAAGACCTGGGATGATTTTTACCATCTTCCCACCATGAATAAGTCCATCATGATGGAAAATTTTTCGACCCTCAATACTTGCGGCCTTCAAAAAGATGAAACCATGGCCTATGCTCTGGAAAAAGAAAAAAACAAAGATTATCTCGGTTATTACAAAGGCGAATATGTCATTGGATTATCTTCTGGCACGTCTGGAAACAAGGGCTTGTTCATCACTCCCAAGTCCATGACCAAACGCCTTCCCGGTGTCTTCTTAGCGCGGGGTGGCGTGATGATATCGGATCTTCCCGCCCGGATCCTCTTTTGCCTACGGGTGTTTTCGCAAGGATTCCAAGATATTAACGCTCCTTTGCTCAAACTCACTTATGCTTCCACGATGACTCCGGTTGAAACATTGATTTCGATGATGAACGCAAAGAAAATCAATATCTTGATGGCGCCGCCTTCGATGCTTCGCGTCCTTTTACCCCATGCTCATCGCATTAAATATCCCCTAAAGAAAATCATTACCTATGCCGAGGTTCTCAGTCCTGCGGATCGTGCCCAGTTTTCTTCTGTTTTTCATACGAAAATCATCGAAATCTATCAGGCTTCCGAAGGCCAGATTGGGTCTCCCTGCAAAAATGGGAAAATGCATATCAACGAAGATCTCGTGTTTGTGGAAATCTATGATGAACACAATCATCTCATCCAAGAGCCTCATGTCGTTGGTCATCATATGTTGGTGACGAACTTGATCAATAGAGCCCAACCGTTAATCCGCTACGAGATGAACGATATGATTGTCCTCGATGAGCCGTGTTCGTGTGGGTCTTCTTTCCGAACCATCGAAAAAATCATTGGCCGCCGCGATGATAACCTTTGGTTTTTTGATGAAAAGAAGCAACCGCATATTGTCTATGCCGACCTCTTCGCGCGGTGGATCATCACCGAAAGTGACCTCATCCGCGAGTTTCAGGTCATTCAGACCGAAATATCGCAATTGACGATTCGCGTTGATCTTTTGGGCCCCTATGATGTTAATTGCTTAAAAGAACGCCTATTACGTGAACTTCATGAGCTTCATGCGGAAGCCACAATTACCATTGAAGAAACTCCATTGGATTTACCGCGGGACGCCAACAAGTTCAAACGTTTCATTTCGCATGTGAAGATCAATCCTTGACCTTTGAATAAAGGGTCCTCGAGTTTGCCAATCGCAACATAGAAATCCCACTCCAAAAGAGGGATAATATTCTATATCAGTTTATCGACTTCGTGTATGCCGTTTTTTTTGAAAAAACGGACTAGTTTTAGATTTTATGAGGAGAAAACATATGATTTTAAGAGATTTTTCTTACAAGGATTTCCCGCTCCAGACCTATGATAAAATCCGGTTCTGCGATACAGACCGACAAGGGCATGTGAACAATGCTATTTTTCCTGCTTTTCTTGAAACCGGCCGATTGGAGTTTTTATATGATTCCAAAAATCCGGTGAATGGCGAGGGATGCAACTTTGTCATCGCG
>CALMWE010000081.1 GCA_937873795.1 uncultured Caryophanales bacterium | reverse complement strand
ACAAAGGCCGCGAAGTTGAAAACCGTCATTGCCCTGTCAGCGAAGGCAAACTTTCTCAATGCCCCACCGATAAGAGTGGCTATCTCGGATGTAAACCGTGTGCCATGACCTGTGGGTTCGGTGGCAGCGGCGCATTCAGCGACGGCAAGTTTAACATCACCAGCGAATTCGGCGGATGGCTCAAAGAATTCATCGACGAAGACGAATTGTTGGAACTCATCCGTTATGTGGATGGCATTAACCTCCGTTTCGGCGCTCCCGAACACACAACCGATCCCCACACCGAAGAAGTCCTTGAAATCGAACGGCGCGGCATCGCCAAAGGACTCAAATTATTACGCAGCGAAGTCCGCCACTTCGGCACCGAAGTTAATTTGAAAGTGCTCAAAAATATCGCAGATGAATTACGGAAAAATGTCGACTTTATGCTCAATACCGAAGTCGAGGACATCGTCGTCGAAGACGGTCAAGTCCGCGGCGTCGTTTTAAAAGATCATAAGATCATTCGTGGCGACTATGTCGTCATGGGCGTGGGCAGAACCGGTTCGGATTGGCTCAATAAAACCTTGACCAGCCACGGCGTTGCTTTTACCAATAACCGCGTCGATATCGGCGTGCGCGTGGAAACCAACGACCTCGTCATGGAAGAAATCAATAAACACCTTTACGAAGGCAAGTTTGTCTATAATACGCCGATCGGAACACGGGTGAGAACATTTTGTTCCAATCCTTCCGGTCATGTCGTCCTTGAAAACAACAACGGGGTTACTTTATGTAACGGTCACTCCTTCAGCGACCCCGCGATGCAATCGCACAACACCAACTTTGCGCTTTTAGTCTCGCATCATTTTGAGGAGCCTTTCAAAAACCCAAATTCCTATGCCATGGAGATTGCCCGTTTGGCGAATCAACTGAGTAACGGCACCGTCATCGTGCAACGTTATGGCGATATCAAACGCCACCGCCGCTCGACCCCCAAACGGATGAGCGAAGGCTTTGTCAAACCGACACTCAAAGAAGCCGTCCCGGGCGACCTCGGATTGGTCCTCCCGTTTAATACCATGCAATCCATCATCGATATGATCGAAGCCTTAGATTCTGTCACTCCGGGCATTGCCAACGAACATACTCTTTTCTATGGCGTTGAAGCCAAGTTCTACAGCGATCGTCCCGAAACCGATGAAAACTTCGAAACCAAAATTAAACATCTTTATGTCGGCGGAGATGGGGCGGGATTGACCCGCGGTTTGTCTCAAGCCGGTGCCAACGGCGTGTATATTGCACGCGAAATCATCAAAAAGGAGCAAAAATAATATGCGACATTTCGGAGTTACCGCCCGTGGTGTGCGGATGCCTGTCATCAAACAAGGTGACGACTTAGCAACTCTCATTCCTGAACATCTTTTTAAAGCTCTCGACGAAGAAAAAGTATCGGTCCATGACCGCGACGTCATCGGCATTACCGAATCCATCGTGGCCAGGGCCCAAGGCAACTATGCCTCCATCGACGACATCGCTCACGATGTGCGCGCCAAACTCGGTGATGGCACGGTCGGATTGGTCTTCCCGATTCTCAGCCGCAACCGCTTTTTAGCCTTGCTTCAAGGCATCGCCAAAGGCGTTGATCACTTGGTCATTCAACTTTCCTATCCCTCGGATGAAGTAGGAAACGGCTTAGTGGATGTCGACCGTTTGGACGCCGCCAACGTCGATCCGTACAAAGACGTTTTTACGGAAAAAGAATTCCGCTCGCTGTTAGGGCCCGAACTACTCCACCCCTTCACCCAATGCGACTACCCCAAGTTGTATCGTGAGGTCTCTTCCAATGTCGAAATCATCTTTGCCAATGATCCGCATGAAATCTTGAAATATACACACAAGGTTATTGCCGGAGATATCCATACCCGTGCCAGAACCAAACGTTTGCTTAAGCAAAAAGGCGCCACAGTGATTGGCTTGGATGAAATTCTCAACCACAGCGTCAACGGCAGCGGATTTAATCCTTCATACGGTATTCTCGGTTCCAACTTTGCGGCGCCCGGAAAAATCAAATTATTCCCCAGAGACAGCCAAGCCCTCGTCGATGGGATTCAAAAAGCGTTCTTCGATAAATACCACAAAACCGTCGAAGTGCTGGTTTACGGCGATGGCGCGTTTAAAGATCCCGTCGGAAAGATTTGGGAACTCGCCGATCCGGTGGTTGCTCCCTTCTATACCTCGGGTTTGAAAGGGACGCCGCATGAACTCAAATTCAAGCTTCTTGCGGACACCACGTTTGCCGCTCTCAAGGGCGAACAAGCGCAAGCCGAAATGAAAAAAGCGATTACCAAGAATAAAGAAAAAGACCATCAGGAATCCGCGTTGGGAACAACGCCTAGAAACCTGACGGACTTGATTGGAAGTCTTTGTGACTTAACCTCCGGCAGTGGCGATAAAGGTACGCCGGTCATCTATCTTCAAGGCTATTTCGATACGTATTCCGAAGAATAAAAAGGGGCATTTGCCCCTTTCGTTTTTTAAGCAACAATGCCCATGTCTTTAGCTGTGGCGTAGATAATGTCCACCGCTTTTTGAAGCATTTCATGATCATGCAATGCAGACACCATGCAGCGGATTCTTCCTTTGCCTTTCGGAACCGTCGGGAAGACAATTCCGGAAACGAAGACACCGCGTTTTAGGAGTTCTTTGCTGAACGCCATCGTTTTGGCTTCATCCCCCACCATAATGGGAGTAATCGGAGTTTCGCTATGGCCGATATCGAATCCTTTTTCAACCAGTTTTTTCTTAAAGAAACGAGCGTTATCCCAAAGCTTGTCAGTGTATTCACTGGATTCTTCGAGCATATGGAGTGCTTCGATGCACGCTGCTGCGGCGGCGGGCAATAAAGACGTCGAGAATAACAGCGGTCTACCACGATGCAGCAAGTAATCGCGGGCGGTCTTTGAGCAGCAGACATAACCACCAACGACCCCGATGGCTTTCGAAAGCGTGCCGATGACAAAGTCAACTTGGCCATGAAGACCAAAGTGATCCACGGTACCCCGTCCATGACTGCCTAAAACGCCTGACCCGTGGGCATCATCCACATAGGTCATACAGTGGTATTCTTTGGCCAATCGAACAATCTCGGGCAGTTTGGCAATATCGCCGTCCATAGAAAACACACCGTCGGTAATAATCAAAACTTCTTCGAAGTCTTTTCTTTTTTCTTTTAAGACGCGTTCCAAATCGGCCATATCGGCGTGTTTGTAAACCGCCCGAGAGGCTTTGGACAAGCGCACCCCATCAATGATGGAGGCGTGGTTCAGTTCATCAGAAATAATCAAATCTTTTTCATCCGTGATGGCTTGAATGACACCGGCGTTGCACGCAAAGCCAGATTGAAAAACAAGCGCCGCTTCTTCATGTTTGAAATGCGCAATCGCGGCATCGAGTTGTTCGTGGATATCCATGTTGCCCACGATCG
>CALMWE010000080.1 GCA_937873795.1 uncultured Caryophanales bacterium | reverse complement strand
GATACTTTCGCTTTGAGTGGGACGGCCACGTCAACTTGGGAAGAACGGAAGGTGCTCATGCCATGATAGACCGCTGCACTCATGAGACAAACCACGCCTTTGCTCACATAAGGAGATAGAGGGAGAAAATCGAATTCTGTCCCCCTGTAGTTGAGATTCACATACCACGTCTTATTGATTTTTTGAAGCACTCCTTCTTCCACAAGCCGGTTAATCTGATAATGGGAAAAATTAGCTTTAAGGAGCATTTTGGTTTGGATGTATTTTTGGTTAGGAAATGGAAAACGGAGGGGTTTTTGAATGTTCATGATGATCACCTGCATCCCGATTCTATCATCGCGGCAACATTAAACAATGTTTATTTAAACGATTTGCGGTTGTTTTAATATTTCACCGTATTTTGTTAATTTATTAAACCGACGGTTCCATTTTTCATTAGGATTGAAACAAAACCTAAGAAGGAAAATAAGAAAAGCCCTTTTTAAGGGGCTCTTGGTTACTTTCTAAGATTCTCAAGTACCTTTTTGAAGTACTCCGGTAAGGGGGCTTCAAAGGTCATTTCTTTTCCTGTTCTTGGATGGAATAGGGTTAAACGATAGGCATGAAGAAGTTGTCCTTCTTGATAGATGATGTTTTTGCCTTTTCCGTATTGTGGGTCGCCTTCGAAGATGCCCTAAAGCGCCCATGTACGGGAGGCATCAAAGAAGACAAGGACCACTGTGGCAACTATACCGACGATGCCGATGATCATGATAATCAAAAGCGAGCTCTTGGTTTTCTTTTTGGAATCCTTCTGATTTATAGGAGCCCCATTTTGGAGCGTTCTTCGTTTCTTTTCCAAAAGATGAATCTGGGAGATTTCTAAAAATGATGTTTAATAAATGGTTTTGATGTAAAGTTGAAAAAGAGGTGTTTTATGGAAAATCGGAAAAAAATAGCTTTACTTATCGATTATGACAATTTCAGCAAAGAAGAGTATTTTCCAATTCTTAAAGATGAATTAAACGAATTCGGGGATGTTTTGGTCAAATATGGGTTTTATAGTAATTTTGGTGATTCCACGATTAAAGAAAAATTTATTCGCCTTGGTATTGAGCCAATCGCTCAAATTCCCTATTCAAATAAAAAAAATGCTTCGGACATCCGAATGTCAATTGAAGCTATGGATTTATTGGAAAAAGACTTCATCGATTGTTTTTGTCTAGCGACAAATGATAGCGATTTTACCCCTTTGGTTATAAGGCTTAAAAAAAGCAATAAATATGTAGTCGGCGCAGGGAACAACCTCGCATCTGAGAATTTTATTAATGCGTGTGACGCCTTTATCAGTGTAGAAAAAATTATTGAATCTAAGGAAAAGAAAGTTAACGAAAAAAATCAATATAATGATTTAATAAAAACGATTGATTCAATCATCGACAGTAATAAAGAT
>CALMWE010000079.1 GCA_937873795.1 uncultured Caryophanales bacterium | reverse complement strand
AACCTTCAAAAGAAAGCAAGAATAAATCTTTAGACCCCAAAAATGAGGAAATCACGATGATGAACAAGACGAGTGAAAAAGAGATTTCGATGAACATAGCGGATGGACATGAACCGCTGGACGACTCTTCGATCATCACACATTTTACGGTAATCGATGAAACGACGTTTGAATCCTACCCGAATGTGGTGTCTATTTTTAACGCTGAGCATATCGATCGTATCCATGGTAAAGCATTTTCGAAACTTAAAAACCTTCGCCAAATCGCCTACCTTGAGACGCAAGGGGAGTTTTTAAATATTCCAGTAATAGAGCCGGATAAGACGATGGGCGCGGGCCTCACCTTCGCCCATAACCAACCCGTCATTTTGACTACCTACGAAGACCATTTGGATATTGACCTCAATCAAAAAGGATCCTTACAACACGCGATTTACCCGCCCAAAGCGGTTCTTGCGCACGAATTGTGCTATAGCGATATCGTTGACATGAATAGAAACTGCCTAATCAATGGAGAATCTTTCCTTGTTTTGGATAAGGCAAGAATTCAATCCGCCATTGGAAACCAATATCAACCCTATGAATATGCCGAACTTGCCATCGCTAGTGTCTATAAATCACTGATCATCAACCATGGATTTGCAAACGGCAATAAGCGGACGGGCGTCATTTCGCTCAATGTCCTTGCGTTCACCAATGTTCTTGAAATTAAAACCAATGACGAACAATTGTGCCGTCTTACTTACCGCATCGCCAGTGAAGGCGGAAGCTCGATTCCGGTCGATGAAATCGCTGATTTATTGTTCGCAAGTAGAACCCGGAACCTCCAAACAATAAGGGAAGTCGATGTCTCCCAATATTCGAGGCAATACTGCGTTGATCATCAATGGTTAATGAATGAATTGGCTCAATAAACGTAGATAAACGAAATCGAACTATAAAAAAAGACCTTTTTTGCTTTGTTTTATCTGTCGAGTTTAAAGTTTTAAAAACTTGGTAACCAAACCCACGAACCCTCAAATGAGATGATCCGGAGTGGGGCTTCTTTGGTTCTTACGATTGATTTAAAGAAAAACATGATTTCATCTTTTGTTTCGTATCCTAGATGGTATAAAATAACTTATACATGTAAGAGTACTTGGCTTAATGAAAAAAAGACTTTTCGAGCAACATGGATTTACTTTCGAGCAAATTCAGAGAAAGGTTATGGATGCAACATAAAATCGCCAAATTATGTTTGGGAAAATTCGATGATTCACGGTTGTGTGTTTCATTCATCGATGCTTTTGAACAAGGTCATTTGACGCTTTGGTCACCCAACCCAACACTCATCCAAGATAGGTTTGGAACGGATGTTTCGACATTCAGCAAGCATTTTGTCTCTGACTGGGACCCGCACGTCGAAGAAATCTTTTACAGTGTGTTCACGGGTGAAATTCTTTACGTCATTCTTTCCATGTTCGAACGGACGAATCAGGAAACCTTTGCGGCTCTTAGAATCAGCGAGATTTCTACCCGTTACACACTTCTTTTTATCAATCGAAATCGAAAAGCCATTGTCGTTCCCTATGAAAAAGACAACGATTGCTTTGACGTTGATCTTGAAATCACCAAAAAAATCGCTCTTCAACCGTACTATTCTCTTCCTTTATTGGGTCTAATTTCCGAGGGTCATACCTGTCGGGGCTTTAATCATCTCTTAGCGCCCTATCATGATTCCTTCCAAGCCATTGTTCGTTCCCGTATGGCGGAAAAATCACCGATCTATCTTTTTACTTTTGGCGATTTTGAACTGTTGGATATCGTCCTTGACCTCAACGATTTTTCCAATCCGCGGATCACCCATTTGGTTTTTGAAGTCGAAGAAAAAATCTACAGACTCTCCACCGAAGACGGAAACCTTGAGCCTTGGCGTTTTGCGGCAAATCAAGATGACGAACAAGCCGATGACCTTTTAGCAAATCTTATTTTGTCTAAAGCGGTCAAGTCGTTTTTGTCCAACCAAAAAGATTGTTTCAGCGAACTTCAAAAGGAAAAAGCCATTGATGGTTTTCTTTCCATACTTGAATTTCCCTATGTAGAGAAGAATGGCAGTTATACCTTTCCGCAATTTGAACCGTTCCCTTTAATGTTTGTTGACGCAGAAGGCATTCACCTCAAAAAACGACGCGTTTTGGAAGATAACGAGGTATCAACCTATTCGAGAGAATACTTGCTCCAAAACTATGTTTCTTTTCTAAAATACTTTTCAGAATTATTTGCCAGTCCCTCGTCCCGTGAAATTGCTTTTAAAAACGCTGCCGAAAAACTGTTTTCGAAGGGCCTTGGTTTAAGCGAAAAACGTCGTTATTACGAGCAAACGCAACAGCTTAAAGCATTGCTGAGTGATCAAGATATCAAAATATTCCGTGATTTTGATTTTCTATCGAATCGCATTCAGAAAGAAAAAGAGATGCTCGATGCGATCGATGGGTCAAAAATTCAAGAAATTAAAACAATTGTCGAGCGGTTTATCGGTGATGATTTTTCCTCCGAAGAAGAAAAAAACCTAGCCCAGGAGAGGCTTTTTGATTTACGCGACTTCGGGCTCAATGAGATTGAACGTAATGAGGTCCAAGACGACCTTGCCGCCATGATGGAAATTCTCAACGGAGAGTCATTGGCGCATGAAGAAGTCAGCAATTTCCGAAACGTATTTATCAGCAAGTATGCCTTCAACAAATACAAAGGATTACCCAAAGATATCAAAGACGTGGTGGATGAAATCGTCGGCAAAATGAAGACTTTGCCCGGAATAGACTTGATCAGTTATTTCAACGACCTCCAATTAAACCATCCCCACGGCGTTCACAAAATCCGACTTAAAAACAAGCAAGGATATCGCTTATGCTTTTGGCACGGAAAAGATTTGCCGGAACGCGAGTTTAATAAAGACGCCATCTACATCATTGAGTTTGTTGATACGCCTTCCAAACATGATGAGATCATTCAACGTCTTGTTCATGAAAAACCCACTCAATACCATGAGAACGAATTTATCGTGTTTCCGCTGGAACGGGACGATAAGCAAAAAAAGCACACGCTTCGCCTTAAATCAACGCTTCCGGAATGTTCCCCGGTGCAATATGGCATCTCCAATTTGAACCAAGGACCCGTCGTGGTCTATGGCTGTGCCGGTTCCGGCAAAACAATCGTCTCCATCGAACAATATGCCCGTATCGCCTGGCATGAATTCAACTCGTTTGAACCCGGCCCCAGTGACTTAGCCTATGTGACGTTTCAAGACATGTTGACGAGTCAAGCCCGCAGGCAACTGGAAACCTATTCCATCAAAGGCAATTGCTTCTCGCTCAGAGAGTTCTTTTGTTACGTGGCGAACTGCCAAAGTGGCGATAAAAAAACCACGAAAGACGACATCGATCTTTCGCTGGTCAGTGATAAGACCACGTTTACCAAATGGTTCAATCAGTTTTATAGCGGCCCCGAACTCCATAAATACGGTCGTAAAAACCAAATAAAACCCCTTGAAGGGAAGACCGATTTACCCCAGTTGATTTATACCTATTATCGAGGCATCTATAAAGGCAGCACCTCCCTATTAAGCGGGGGTTCAAAAACATTAGCGAAAAAAGAAGATTTTATCCAAGCCATGAACGACGAAATTACCTTAAGCGAGGATGAAAAAGAATCCATTTTTGAGGTCTGCGAAGATTATTATAAATACGCTACCTCCAATCACCTCTTGGATGACAATGACTTGGCGCTTTTAGCTTATTCTGCGTTAAAAAGCAACCACGGCCGAAAAGTCAAAAATATCATCATTGACGAAATCCAAGATTTGACGACGCTTCAAATCCATGTCATGGTGGCCTCCCTTCGGGAAGGCAGTCGCAATATTTTCTTTTATGGGGATCCCCACCAGACGATTAATCCGACGATTTTCAACGATTCTTCGATCAGCGACGCGATTCATGCCCAATTGGGACCCTCGGTTAAGCTGATTGAAAATAATGAATTAAAGTATACCTATCGAACCAATCGAGAACTC
>CALMWE010000078.1 GCA_937873795.1 uncultured Caryophanales bacterium | reverse complement strand
CGGCGGTATCTTTAAACGGATCGCCGACGGTATCGCCGACGACTGCGGCTTTATGAGCCGAAGAACCTTTGCCGCCGAAATGGCCGGATTCGACATACTTTTTGCCGTTATCCCAGAGGCCACCGCTGTTGCTCATAAAGAGTGCTAAGAGCAAGCCGGTGACGATGTTTCCGACGAGGTATCCGCCGATGGCTTTGACGCCTCCGACGAAGCCGACGATGAGGGTTAAGACAATGGCGACGACACCCGCACGAATGAGTTCTTTGAGCGAACCTTTGGTGGCAATCGTAATGCACTTATCGTATTCCGGAGAGACGCCTTCTTTACCTTCTTGAAGACCCGGAATCTCGGTAAATTGACGGTGAATTTCGTTGACCATCGTTTCGGCGTTTTTCTTGACGCCGAGCATGAGTAACGCACTGAAGACCGCGGGTAAGGCGGCACCGACGAGTAAGCCGAAGAACACCAATGGATCCATGACGTCAAAGCCGTTGAGGTAAGCAACGCCCGGAGCGACAATGCCCAGGTCAATCGCGGAGTTATTGACTTCGGAAATAAACGCACCGAGTAATGCGATGACGGTCAGGCCGGCCGCGCCGATGGAGAAGCCTTTGGTGATGGCTTTGACGGTGTTTCCGGCAGAGTCGAGTTTATCGGTGGTTTCAAGGACCTCTTCGCCAAGGTTGCCCATTTCGGCTAAGCCGCGGGCGTTATCGACGATGGGGCCGTAAGCATCATTAGAAATGATCATACCGACGATGGAGAGCATGCCGACAGCCGCCATGGCGATACCAAACATGCCATAACCGGTGCCGATCGTCTCGCCGATTTTATACGAAAGCAAAGCGGCAAGACCAATTCCGATCATCGCCGGAAGAACACTTAAGAAGCCATAGCTGACGCCCGTAATAATCGTGAACGCCGGGCCTTTGGTGCTGGCTTCGGTGACGTTACGGACGGGCTTGCGTTCGTCGTTGGTAAAGTAGTCGGTCGTGATACCAATCAATAAGCCGACTGCTAAGCCAATAATAGCGATGAGCCACAATTTCCATTCATACTGACGGATAAAGGTAATAATACCGGTCAAAACGACATAAATGCCGGTAGTTACATACGTGCTGGCGTTGAGCGCATGGTTCGGGTTTCCCTTTTTTCCCATTCGGGCACAAGCGACACCGATGATGGATGAAAGTAAGCCAAGTCCCGCAAACGCGAAGACCATTTCGACGTTGAGGCCAAAGACGCCATCGCCATCGATGGACATGGCAATGACTAAGGCCGCCACCATGGAGGCGACGTGCGAGTCAAATAAGTCCGCGCCCATGCCAGCCACGTCACCGACGTTATCACCGACGTTATCGGCGATGACGGCAGGGTTCCGCGGATCGTCTTCGGGAATGCTGAGTTCGACTTTGCCCACGAGATCCGCGCTGATATCGGCGGCTTTCGTGAAGATACCGCCACCGGCTTTGGCAAACAGAGCCAAACTCGAAGCGCCAAAGCTAAATCCTAATAACGAGGTCGAATGGCCGGTGAGCCAGAATAGAATGCTGATGCCTAAAATGGAGGCCCCCACCACGGCCATGCCCATGACGGAACCGCCACGGAAACCGACCATGAAGCTTTCTTTGATGCCTTTTTTGGCGGCAATCGCGGTACGGCCGTTGGCGGCTGTGGCGACGAAGATGCCGACTTTACCGGCAATCGCGCTGAAGATGGTACCGAAAAGGTAGGCAATCGCCATGGTCAGGTTGGTGAGCCAGTTTGCCCAGCCATCGGACCAGATCGGCTGCGGTAAAAGCACTAAAATGATAAGAGCGAGAACGCCGGCGAACTTGGCAAGGGCGATATATTCTTTTCTTAAAAAGGTATTCGCGCCTTGACGGATGAGTTGGCAAATGGCTTCGATTTTGCTGTTTCCGAGGGGCTGTTTTCTAAGCCACGCATACAGCAAAAAGGCAAATCCAAAGGCCAGAAGCGAAATGAGGATGGTCGAAAGAAGGAAGATTGTTTGTTCCATGATTTGATCTCCTAT
>CALMWE010000077.1 GCA_937873795.1 uncultured Caryophanales bacterium | reverse complement strand
AGTGGTGCCGACGAGAGGAATCGAACCTCCAACCTATTGATTACAAATCAATTGCTCTGCCAATTGAGCTACGACGGCATGGTGGACGCTGCAGGGATCGAACCTGTGACCTCATCCGTGTGAAGGATGCGCTCTCCCGACTGAGCTAAGCGTCCGCAATAAATGCTTATTAATGATACCAAAGACTGCTCGTGTTTTCAATAACTCAAAAAGACCGAAAAGAAAGTATTTTTACGCCTCGCGTTTGGAAATGCCGTGGGTAAGGTTGACCGCCCAGGTCCCACGAGAAACAATGCTCACCCCGATGAGGGCTTTCAGGACGTCAAACGATTGCACGACAATGAAAATCACGATGATGTCGAGACCCGTGAAAAGCGCTAATGCCCAGGTGGTGGGAACGACAAACACCCACATCGTCATCGAGTCGAAGAGGAATGTGATCAGCGTTTTTCCACCAGCACGAAGGGTCATATAGGAACAGACCGACAACGAGAACGCCCAGAGGAATGAGGCATACACCAAAAGAAGTTTGGTCGCCAACAATTTTTGCTCCGGCGTGACTTCCACAAACATATACGGAGCGACAAAGGCCAAGATAGCCATCACGACACCCGCGACCAAAGAAATAAAAATACCTAAGATAAATAACTTTTTGTTGTTCTCTTTGGCTTCCTCGATTTTGCCCGCGCCTAAAAGATTGCCGACCATGACGCCAATACCGACGGACAAGCCTTGGAAAACAATACCAAAGATATCGGGCATCGTGTAAACGATGGATAGCGCGGAAAGGACGCCATCTCTTTGAGCGTAGGCCAACGAAAGCATGACCATGCCACCGGCCCAAAGCACTTCGTTAAAGAATAACGGAAAGGATTTCTTGGAGATGACTTTGACCATTTTCTTTTCGATATGGAAATGAGAAAACACACCTTTGGAAAAGGGCGTATTGATTTTTTTGACGAGAATAAATGTGGCAATGAATTCCACGCAGCGGGCAATGACCGTCGCAATCGCGGCTCCGACCACTCCCATGTCTAAGCCATAGATCATAAGCGCATTGAACCCGATGTTGGTGATAAGGGCAATAATGCCGGTGATTAACGGATAAATCGTCTTTCCGGTTTCCCGAAAGGTGGTGGCATACACTGTGGTATAAGCCATCGGGATAAGACTCAGTAAAATGATGGGTAAATATTGCATGCCCAAACGGAGAATCTCTTGGGCGTTAGTGGCGCTGCGCGTATAGAAGCCGATGAGCGTGCTTCCGCCGAAAAAGAAAAGCGGGAGAAAAACAGCTAAAAGTAGGGTAACCGCTAAAATTTTGTAACGCACCGATTGCCGTAAATGATCGTCGTCTTTAGCTCCGAAGAATTGTTGAACGTATATGCCCGCTCCGGAAACAATTCCGTACGAAATGACAATGAAAAAGAAGGTTCCTTGGTTGACCGCATAGACCGCCGAAACGGCTTCGTTGG
>CALMWE010000076.1 GCA_937873795.1 uncultured Caryophanales bacterium | reverse complement strand
ACGATGCTTGACGGGTCGATTATTCAAGGGCGTTGGTGACGCCGATGAAGGAAGGCACGCCATCCGGAGAAACAATGAAATAGAGGAAGGAATGATTGAGGATGAAATCGAGGTCGCCGTTACTGGGCATTGCCGTTTCACCGACATCGACTTCGGTATAGGCTGCGGCTTCCGCACCGGCTTCGGTAAATTCGACGCCGACTTTTTGGATGATGCTCTCGACAAACGCGCCTTCGACGGCATTGCCTAAATCGGAGGCATCGGTGAAGACATCGATGACGCCATTGGCTTGCAGGGTTTCCTTGAGACTGTATTTTTGGACGGTCTTGCCTTTGGGTAATCCCACACGGGCAACGACGTCATTGGCTTCGGTGGCATTTTTCATTTCATCGAGGATTTGATTCAGGAGGACATGGCTTTGGATGATGTCGCTGGGAAGATATCCGGATTGCGGAAGGACGAAGATGACGCTTCCACCGCCATAGAGACCTAAAGATAACGATTGGTATTCATCATGCGAGAAGTACGGCGCCGGTTGTAAGCCGTACATGAAGTCCCCGCGTTGGGTGGCTCCGCTTTCACTCGTGGTAAAGGTGGCTTCTTCGGTCATCGATTCTTCAAAGCCTTTGACCCAGCTTTCCTTCATATAAATCGTGTTGTACAAAGCATAGAGAGTTTCGGTGTCGACATGGAGATCTTCCGGGACGACATCGAGAAAGTCGTTGGTTTTGTCGTTGAGCCACTCGGCGATACCTTTTTTGGAGTCGGCATCAAAGGCGGTATGGAACACTTCGGCGTAGTATTGCGTAGCCAAGGTATCCAGATAGTCTTGTTTGACCGTGGCTAAGTTATTGACGAAGACGCCGTTGGCAATTTTCGAGGTGGCGTATTTATAGTTATCGCCGGAACCTTCTTTGAAATCGTAATAGAGGTTCTTATAGAGGCTTTGCGAATCGATGCGTAAGGATTGGATATCGCTGACGCCTAAGGTTGCGGCTAATTGATTGTACGTTTCTCCGCGTGCGGCTTCTAAAAGAAGCGACAACGCGTAATACGCGGAAATCGGAGAATAAACAAGGTTGGCAGTATCGTCGTTATATAAGCCTTGTGTGGTTTCGAAGGCGAAATCGCGGATATGCATCACATGGTCGGCAGAGACCATGGCTTTATTCACTTCACGGTCTTGCGGATAATTCACGGCGTTGAGTGCTTCAAGGCCCAGGTATTCTTTCGGGCCGGCGGTTAAAAGAACCACCGCCACGATCGCAATACCGACCAGGGCGGTTCCCGCACTGCCAAACGACCATATGAGCAACTTATTCTTTTTCCTGGGTGTGGCTAAAACCGGGGAAGTTGCGATTTCCTCGGTGGATAGCGTGTTTTGTCCGATGGGGACATCCGGAGCGTGCGTCTCAAAGTAACTGAGGCCGCTTTGTTTGATCTTTTGTTTCAGGTTCATTTCAAGGGCTCCTTCAGATAACTCTTTTTGAGTTTCTTGAGCGCTTCCCGATAGACTTTATAAACCGTGGATAAGGGGGTATGGAGGAATTGCGCGATTTCCAAGAACGTATAGTCATAGACGATCTTGTACGCGATGACGGCGTTTTCGGTATCACTGAGGTTTGCGTTCCAATCAGTTAAGAAAGTGAACGTTTCGTCCTCGCGGCCGATCACTTCGAGGGTATCGTCGCTGAGTTCGACTTCGCGTTGCCGGGCTTTGAGATGATTCAAAGCCAAGTTTTTGGCGATGCCACTGCTCCACGCATGGAACTTATCGTTGTCCCGTAGGCTCGAGGCGTTTTCATAGATCTTGATGAACGTCTCTTGAAGCAGGTCCTTGGCGTCTTCTTCGTTCTTGACGATCGAGACGATGATGAAATAAAGAAGCGCCCGGTAATTGGCATACACGATGTTGAACGAGGTCGAATCGCCGTTTTTGAGGCCTTCGATCACGCTGGCGGGAAGCCTTTTATCCATGCGCGCTCTCTTTCTGGTCTCGCTTATATAGACAAACGAAACCCTGGTTATTTTTATAAGAACAGAAGATAAACTTTATTTTTTCCGATAGGAAGCGAAACGTCCGCCGCTGATTTTTTCGAGGTAACCCGATTTCACGAGTTTGGCCAAAGCAAGTTCGATCGTGGCAAGGCTGATGTCAGGACAGTATTCCTGAATCTCTTTTTTGGTGGCATTTCCTAGATGACCCTCAAAAAATAATTGTACACGTCTTGTTTTGTTTTCTTTATTCTCCACGTTTTGGATGCGGTCTTCAAACGTGCGGTAGCAACCTAAGATGACAGAAAGCAAGTATTGGGCAAATGGAAGCAAATCATTTTGACTCTCATGCCATCCTTTTGAACTCTCATGAAGGGTTTCGTAATAGCCTTCTTTGGTTTCTTCAATCATGCGTTCAAGACTGATGTATCGTCCGACATCGAACCCCGCTTGATAAAGGAGCAATAAGGTTAATAGGCGGGAGATTCTTCCGTTACCATCCTTGAATGGGTGAATGCAAAGGAAATCGAGAATAAAAACCGGAATCAATAAGAGAGCCCGTGCCGGATTTTTTCTTAAGGCTTCGCGATACGAACTACAAAGTTCGTGTAAGGACATCGACGTTTCAAAATGGTTGGTGGGAACAAAACGGGTCGTTTTCTTTCCGTCCAATGAAATTTCTTGAATCACGTTATCGTCCGTTTTATATTGCCCCGCAAAATCAACCGGTTCCAAGGCGTACATTTCACGATGCAAAGAGAGGATGGTCTCTGGAGTAATCTCGATAGTTTTATAGTGGCGATGGATTCTTTTTAGAACCCTTTGATAGCCCAAGAGTTCGTTTTCCGAGCGGGTGTTTGGAGAAAGCGTGCCCGAAAGCACCGCTTCTCCCC
>CALMWE010000075.1 GCA_937873795.1 uncultured Caryophanales bacterium | reverse complement strand
GGAAATCGCTGCTGTCTTCGGCAATCATCATGACTTCAGGATAGGTCAAATGAATTTTGCCGTTGAGGCGCTTGATGAATTCGGTGGCGCCGGTATTTTCGCCACGGGATTTGTCGCCATCCCAGAAGATGATATTGCTGACCGCATCGACGCGAATGCCATCGAAGTGGAAGTATTCGAGGAAATAGTTGATGCCGCTCATGAGGAATGAACGGACGGGGTCTTTGCCTAAATCAAATTGCGGCGAACCCCATTGGCTGAAGGTGTTGCGCGGATCGCTGTATTCGTAAAGCTTCGAGCCATCGAAGTCGACAAGGCCATACAAATCCGACGCGAAATGGACCACCACATAATCGAGAATAACGCCGATGCCGGCTTGGTGCAGACGGTCGACGAACGACATCAATTGCATCGGGTTTCCGTAACGGGAATCGACGCTGTAGAAACCGGTCGCTTGGTAGCCCCACGAACCATCAAACGGATATTGCGTGATGGGCATGATTTCGATGTGGGTATAAGCATGTTCTTTCAAATACGGAATCAAGAAATCAGCCACTTCTTCATACGAAAGGTTCCGGCCATCGACTTGGCCTTTCCAAGAGCCTAAGTGCATTTCGTAAATGCTCATGGCTTTATCGAAGTTACGGGTCCTCGTATTCAAATACGGTTTATAGTGCCAAATGAAGCCTTCGACGTCAAAAAGACGGGAACAGGAATTGGGACGATATTCGCTATAAAACGCGTAGGGATCGGCTTTATCGACGTAGTAGCCCTTCGCATTTTTGAAGTGATATTTGTAGGATTGATAGTTGCTTAAACCGGGGACAAACAGTTCCCAAACACCGGAGATATCCACTTTTTTCATCGGGGATGCGCCGGCGGTCCAGGAATTCCATTCGCCGATGATGCTGACATCGTCGGCTAAAGGAGCGTATAGACGGAATAAAACACCCTTCTCAAGAACCTTTTTGTTCCTGCCTTTGGGTGTTTTAGTAATGGTTTCATGCGTTACGAAATGGGCGCCAAAATATTTATGCGCCTCGAGAGATTGTCCGAACAAGAAGTCGTTAAGGATGCTATCAGCCATAATCGTTCCTCCCATAAATACTACGATAATTATAGTAAAAAAAGAACTTAATATAAAGGACTGGTTTCTTTTAGCCCGAGAAACGCCCTTAATGCCTTGATAATCCTTGCCAAATGGTCTACAATTTCCACGTTATTAGGAGAAATTTATGGCAAAAGTAATGTCGGTTAACGCAGGTTCATCCAGTTTAAAATTCAAATTATTTGACATGCCCTCTGAAAAGGTCATTTGTTCGGGTATGGCCGAGAGAATCGGTCACGACGATGGCATTTTCGATTTCCGCGCCAATGGCAACAAGAACAAAAAAATCGTTCCGTTACCCAATCACGCGGTCGGCGTTCAAATGCTTCTTGACTCGCTCATCAGCGAAAAAGTCATTGCCTCGCTTGATGAGATCGTCGGTATCGGCCACCGCATCGTCCAAGGCGGCAAATACTACTCTTCCAGCGTCGTCATTACCAAAGACGTTGAAAATCACATCGAAGAACTGATTTCGCTCGCTCCGCTCCATAATAAGCCCAATCTCGTGGCGTACCGTGCCTTCCGTGATGTGCTTCCCAACATCAAACACGTCGCCGTGTTCGACACCGCTTTCCACCAAACGATGGAACCGGTCGACTATATCTTCCCGATTCCCTATGAATACTATGAAAAATACGATATCCGTCGGTATGGTTTCCACGGAACATCGCACC